>NZ_AP023033.1:0-300000 GCF_019670125.1 Agarivorans aestuarii | reverse complement strand
ACAGTCAATTTGGTGTTTACGAATGTTGTCTTTAGTAACAGCTAGCGATTCAACCGAGAGATCCCAGAGTTTTTTTGCATCATCTTTACCCACTAATTTCTCTAGGGTGGACTGTTCACTGGCCCAGCCAAAAATCGCTTGCCCGCCACTTCGTCCCGAGGCTCCCCAGCCTACACGGCTGCCTTCCAGCAAAATAACCTTATAACCTTGGCTGGCTAACTCTAGTGCGGTGCTAGCGCCGGTTATACCTGCCCCTACTACACATACATCAGCTTGATGCTCGCCTTGCAGCTGCGGATAGTCCAACTGTAGGTTGGCACTTGCTGCATAATATGAATTTGCATGTTGCGCTTTCATTTTCTCACCTTAAACATAAAAACAAATCTGCTGTTGGCACTACACCATTTGCTGATACCACTGCTGCTCTAGAGGGGTTACTTGCGCCTCAAAGCGCTGCCATTCGTTAAGTTTGTTGGCATGGTATACATGGCTAAAATCGGCACCGAGTAGCGACCACAAAGTAGAGTGCTCAAATTCGGCTAAGGCCTGTTGCCAAGAACAAGGCAGGGCAGGCGCTGGCACTTTGCTGGCATCGCCGCTCACCGCTTTAGGGCAGTCACGTTGCTGCTCAATGCCATAGGAAATCCCAACCAATAAGGCCGACATTACAATATAAGGATTACAATCAGCCCCTGCTACGCGATGCTCAATGCGAGTATTTTCGGTGCTGCCAGAAGGAATGCGCAAGGCAACAGTGCGGTTGTCCCAGCCCCAATTGGCTTGAAGCGGCACAAACATATCTGGTTGGAATCGGCGATATGAGTTGGCATTAGGCGCTAACAAAGCAATCGCCTGCGGCATGGTGTCTAATAGCCCTGCCAAAGCATATTCCAACAAGCTCTGTTCAGTGGAAAAGAGGTTGTGGCCCTGCTTATCTAACATGCTAATGTGCACGTGGCAGCCATTGCCAGAGTGCTCGGCATAAGGTTTGGCCATAAACGTGGCTAGGTAGCCATGTTGCTTGGCTACCGCTTTAATTGCTCGTTTCAATAAAATGGCTTGGTCGCAGGCCAACAGCGGGTCGTGCTGATGCTGCAAAGTGACTTCGAACTGCCCGGGAGCGTATTCTGCAATGACATTGTCACTGGGAATATTTTGGGTATGGCAGTAATCCTGAATATCACGAATAAATTCATCAAACTCATCGAGTTCATCTAAAGAGTAAACCTGAGTTTGCTGCATACGTTGCTGCGATTTTGGCAACAGCGGCGCTTGTGGTTGACGGTTTTCACTGCGTGCATCAAGTAAGTAAAACTCCCATTCAATGGCCACACAGGGAAACAAATTTTGCTGATGCAATCCTTGCAATACCTTGCTAAGCAGTTGCCGAGGGTCGGCAAAAAAGGCTGAGCCATCCACCTCATGCATGGTTAACAAAGCTTGCGCGGCGTTTTTTTTCCAAGGAATCATCGACAAACTATTTGGCAACAGATGGCAGATACGGTCGCCATCTCCTTGCTCAAAGCCTAAGCCAGTTTGCTCTACGGTGTCACCGCAAATATCTAGCGCAAATACCGAGGCAGGTAAACACATGCCTTCCTGCGCTATTTTCGCTAGAGACGCCGCCTCAATACGCTTACCGCGGATCACGCCATTCATGTCAGACAGCATCAGATCTACGCTCTCTAATTGCGGATGTGCTGCCAGAAAATCATCCACCTGCTGAAGCATACTGATTGGCTGAATCTGTGGCTGGTGTTTCAACATAATTAACAGTCCCTCGCTTAAAGCGTCCCTAAAACCCTATAAATTTACAGCACAGTGTTAAGTATAATGCAAATTAAAATACACATTAAGCTAAAAAAGGGGCTATATTTAGTTTTTATTTAACACTTTGTTGACTTTGGCGGGAAATCATGACAATTCTTAATAGTGCGGGGTAAAAACTAAGCAACTCAAACATCTGCCCCCTTTTACTTAACAGACTTATGACAGGTGAATATGGATAACGTCAGGAAGTGGTTCGAGGAAAACCGAATAACCGAAGTTGAATGCCTCATCCCCGATATTACTGGTAATGCCCGCGGCAAAATTATCCCAGCTAGCAAGTACCTCAAAGAAGGTGGCATGCGCCTCCCTGAATCAATTTTCTACCAAACCGTCACAGGCGACTGGCCAGAAGACGATGACTTGTTTGACTGGACCGAGAAAGATATGAATCTTGAGCCAGACACCGACAGCGTGCGCTTTGTGCCCTGGGCTAAAGAGCCTACCGCCCAGCTTATCCATGACTGTTATGACAGCCAAGGCCAACTAATTGGCATGGCGCCACGTTCAGTACTGAAAAAAGTACTCGCCCTTTATGAGAAAGAAGGCTGGAAGCCGATTGTAGCGCCAGAGCTAGAATTTTTCTTGGTGAAGAAAAACCTCGATTGGGATTACCCATTAGAGCCACCCATTGGACGTAATGGCCGACCAGAAACAGCACGTCAGTCTTTTAGCATTGATGCGGTAAATGAGTTTGATCCGCTGTTTGAAGACATGTACGACTACTGCGAAGCACAGAACCTAGATGTAGATACCTTGGTTCATGAATCTGGCGCTGCACAAATGGAAATCAACTTTGATCACGGCGAGCCAACTTTAGCCTGTGACCAAGTATTCCTTTTCAAACGCACCATGCGCGAAGCCGCCTTACAGCATGATACTTATGCCACATTCATGGCTAAACCGATGGAAGATGAACCCGGCAGCGCCATGCATATTCACCAAAGCTTGGTAGATACCAATGGCAATAACTTATTCGCTAACGAAGATGGCAGCAACAGCCAAATGTTTTTAAGCTTTATTGCTGGTTTACAGCAATTTACCCCCGCTAGCATTGCCTTTTATGCCCCTAATGTGAACAGCTATCGACGTTTAATGTTTGGCGATTCGGCGCCAATTAATTTGCAATGGGGCATCGACAATCGCACCGTGGGTTTACGTGTGCCACTATCAGATCCGCAAAATCGCCGCGTAGAAAACCGCTTTGCCGGTGCCGATGCCAATCCTTATCTAGCCATGGCACTTACCTTAGCCTGTGGCTACATAGGCATGAAAAAACAACTAACTCCTTCCGCCCAAGAAACTGGTGATGTGAGTGAAGACCGTTACACCCTGCCCGGCACTTTAGAAGAAGCATTAGTTAAGTTAGAGCAATGCGAGGAACTCAAGGAAATACTTGGTGAGCGCTTTGTGAACTGTTACGTGGCAGTAAAACGTAAGGAATACCAAACCTACTTCAAGGTCATTAGTTCTTGGGAACGTGAGTTTTTGTTACTCAACGTATAAACCCAGAGTTAACTCAGCCACAAGGAGGCGAAATGAGCACAGCAACATTGACGATACAACAACAAGACAGCGCCCACTGTTTACACCCTTTCACTAACTTTAAAGAGTTAAATGCCAAGGGAGCTCGAGTGATAGAACGAGGCGAAGGTGTGTTTGTATACGACAGTGAGGGCAATAAGTTGCTCGATGCCATGGCCGGCTTGTGGTGTGTAAATCTAGGCTATGGTCGCCAAGAGTTAGTTGATGCCGCAGCCAAACAAATGCAGCAGCTGCCCTACTACAACTTGTTTTTTCAAACGACTCACAGCCCCGCGGTTGAATTATCTACCCTGCTAGCCGAACTAACGCCAGAGGGCTTAAACCATGCCTTTTTTACCGGCTCAGGTTCAGAGTGTAACGACACCGTAGTGCGCATGGTGCGCCATTATTGGGCCAGCAAAGGCCAGCCCAACAAACTAGAAATCATTAGTCGCAACAATGCTTATCATGGCAGCACCATGGCAGGTGCCAGCTTAGGCGGCATGGGCTTTATGCACGCCCAAGGTGGCTTGCCATTGCCCAATATTAGCCACATCGATCAACCTTATTGGTTTGAAGAAGGTCAAGGCCAAGATCCGCAACAGTTTGGTTTAGAGCGTGCTCAGCAATTAGAGCAAAAAATTCTAGAGCTAGGCGAAGATAAGGTGGCGGCATTTATCGCCGAGCCTATTCAAGGTGCCGGTGGCGTAATTATTCCACCCGACTCTTATTGGCCTGAGATTCAACGCATTTGCGACAAATACGATATTTTGTTGATAGTAGACGAAGTGATCTGTGGATTTGGCCGCACCGGAGAATGGTTTGCCTGCCAAACCTATAACATTAAGCCAGATTTACTGTGTTTAGCTAAAGGCATTACCTCTGGCTATTTACCAATGGGCGCAGTGATGGTGTCGGACAAAGTCGCTCAAGGCCTAACCGAAGCCGATACTGAATTTGCCCATGGCTTTACCTATTCCGGCCACCCGGCAGCTTGCGCGGTAGCCATTGAAAACATTCGCATCATGCAACAAGAGAACATTATTAGCCATGTACGTGATGAAATAGCCCCTTACCTAGCCCAACGCTGGCAAGAACTAGCCAGCCATCCCTTAGTAGGCGAGGCTCGCAGTAAAGGCTTGGTGGCAGCCATAGAGCTGGTTGCCGATAAAAACACCCTGCAACGCTTTAGCAAAGAGCAAGGCGCTGGCGGTGTGTGTCGCGATATATGCATAAACAATGGGCTTATCATGCGCGCTTGCGGCGATACCATGATTATTTCACCCCCATTGGTTATTACAAAACAACAAGTCGATCAGTTAATTACACTGGCAAAACAAAGTTTGGATGACACTCTGCAGGCATTGAGTTAATCCGCGAAGCAGTACGAGCAATCACCACAAGGATTTGGAGAACAACATGAAAAACGCTAGCTTTACCCTAACCCTAGCCTCCCTGTTAACTGCCAGCGCGTTTACCCTGCAGGCAGCCGAAGAAAAAGTACTTAATGTGTACAACTGGTCTGACTATATCGCCGAAGATACCATCGCCCAGTTTGAAGCCGAAACCGGCATTAAAGTGGTTTACGATGTATTCGATTCAAACGAAGTACTTGAAGCCAAGATTCTTTCCGGCTCAACCGGTTTTGACATTGTGGTGCCAACCTCAGACTTTTTAGCCCGCCAAGTTCAGGCTGGTGCGTTTATCAAATTAGATAAAACAAAGTTGAGTAATTACGCCAACTTAGATGATAAAATCATGTCAATGCTTGATGAAACTGCAGATCCGGATAATCAATATGCAGTGCCTTACCTTTGGGGAACCACAGGTTTAGGTTACAACGTAGACAAAGTTAAAGAAGTATTAGGTGACGACGCCCCAGTAGATAGTTGGGATCTGGTATTTAAGCCAGAAAACATGGAAAAACTACAAAGCTGTGGAGTAGCATTTTTAAATGCTCCTACCGAGTTATTTGCAGCAGCGCTGCATTACGTAGGTAAAGATCCAAACAGTGTTGATCCGAACGACTACAAAGACACTGGCGAGGCTTACAAACTGCTCAAATCAGTACGCCCTTATGTGACTTATTTTCACTCTTCGCAATACATTAACGACTTAGCGAACGGTGACATTTGTGTGGCCATTGGCTGGTCAGGTGATGTACTGCAAGCCTCAGATCGTGCTGCCGAAGCCGATAACGGAGTAGTGGTTGAGTATGTTATCCCGCAAGAAGGGGCCTTAGCCTGGTTTGACCTAATGGCCATTCCAGCGGATGCACCACATAAAGATAATGCACACAAATTCATTAACTTTTTACTGCAACCTAAGGTAATTTCGGAGATCTCTAACTACGTATGGTATGCCAACCCAACGCCTGCCTCTAAAGAGTTTATTGATCCAGAAATTATTGAACATCCGGGTATCTATCCAAGTGACGAAACCTTGGCTAAATTATATGGAGCCAAGGTAATGCCAGCAAAAGCGTCTCGAACTCTGACACGCTCTTGGACTAAGTTTCTTCAAAACTAAGTAATCACTTGCCACCCTTGGGTGGCAAGTGCGTTTTTGATTCTTTATGGAGGATCCGCAATGGCTGCGGTGTCACACATTTCAAAGCTTCCTGTTGATGGCGAAAAAGTCCCGGAACCTTTGTTACAGATTGAAAATTTAAGTAAAGATTACGACGGCGCAATAGCTGTAGACAACGTAAGCCTAACCATAAACAAGGGCGAAATTTTTGCCTTATTAGGTGCATCGGGTTGTGGTAAATCCACTTTACTAAGGTTGTTAGCTGGCTTCGAAAAGCCCAGTGCTGGCAAAATTATTCTCGATGGCCAAGAGCTGATTGGCGTACCTCCACATCAGCGCCCAGTGAATATGATGTTTCAATCCTATGCGCTATTTCCCCACATGACCGTGGAACAAAACATCGCCTTTGGCCTAAAACAAGACAAGTTGCCCAAAGATGAAATTGGCGCAACCGTAGCTAAGATGCTCGAGCTAGTGCGCATGAAAGACTACGCTCGCCGCAAACCGCATCAATTATCGGGTGGGCAACGCCAACGCGTGGCACTGGCACGTAGCCTAGCTAAACGTCCAAAACTGTTACTGTTAGACGAACCGATGGGTGCACTAGATAAAAACCTGCGTGGTCAAATGCAGCTTGAAGTAGTGGATATTCTAGAAAAGGTTGGCGTTACCTGTGTAATGGTAACTCACGACCAAGAAGAAGCCATGACCATGGCAAGCCGCATTGCCATTATGAATCGCGGCCAGTTTATTCAAGTGGGCGAGCCGGAAGAAATTTACGAATACCCTAACTCACGTTTTAGTGCCGAGTTTATTGGCTCTGTAAACGTATTTGAGGGAGTGTTGCGTGACAATGATAACGACAGCGCGACTATTGACAGCCCAGAGCTTGGTTACCCGATTAGCTTAAATCACGGCGTATCATCAGCTCCTGGCGTTCCGTTCATGGTGGCTGTTCGCCCTGAAAAAATGAGTATTTTCAAAACCCTTAAAGGGCGCCATAACAATGTATGCCAAGGCAAGGTAGAAGACATCGCCTATCTTGGCGATCAGTCTATTTACTATGTGCGGTTAGCCAGTGGTAAACGGGTCACCGCCGCTATGCCTAATAGCAGCCGCCACCGCAACAATATGCCAACTTGGGAAGACCAAGTGTACTTATGCTGGCAAGCCGACAGCTGCGTGGTACTCAAAATATGACCATGCTTAGCAATAAACTTAAACAAAGGCTTCATCGCTGGGTGCCAAGTGGGCGCTGCGCCATTATGGCGGTGCCTTACTTTTGGCTATTTTTATTCTTTTTAATGCCGTTCTTTATCGTCTTTAAAATCAGTTTTGCCGAGGCAATGATTGCCATTCCTCCCTATAGTGAGTTAATCACGATGGTGGATGAGCAAGTACAAATACTGCTCAACTTAGGCAACTATGGCTATTTAATCGAAGACGATCTCTACATTAGCTCCTACTTGCAGTCGGTACGCATTGCTTCGATTTCCACCTTTTTGTGTTTTGTTATCGGCTTTCCAATGGCCTGGGCCATCGTGCATTCCAGCCCAGCAAACAGAAATATTCTGCTGATGCTGATTATTCTCCCCTCGTGGACCAGCTTTTTAATTCGGGTTTATGCCTGGATAGGTATTCTTAAAAACAATGGCTTCTTAAACAACATCTTGCTCTACGTAGGTGTTATCGATGAACCGCTACAAATACTGCACACCGACACAGCGGTTTATATTGGCATTGTGTATACCTATTTGCCGTTTATGATCCTGCCCTTATACACCGCACTTATGCGGGTTGATTATTCCCTGATAGAAGCGGCACGTGATCTAGGTGCCTCCACCCTAACTGTATTATTCAAAGTGCTATTGCCACTAACAAAAGCCGGCATTATCGCAGGCTCAATGTTGGTATTTATTCCCGCTGTAGGTGAGTTTGTTATCCCTGAGTTACTGGGTGGGCCCGACTCAATTCTTATTGGTAAGGTGCTATGGCAAGAGTTCTTTAATAACCGTGACTGGCCTGTTGCATCAGCCGTAGCTTCGGTGATGTTATTGCTATTAATGGTGCCGATTATGTTCTTTTATCGTTATCAAAAACGTGAATTGGAGGCCAGCTAATGGACGCGATCCCGGTTTACAAAACTAAGTGGAAGTGGCTGATACTCAGCCTTGGCTTGGCCTTTTTATACCTGCCGATTTTAAGCCTTATCGCTTACTCGTTTAACGCTAACCGTTTAGTGACGGTGTGGAGTGGCTTTTCTACCAAGTGGTATGGGGCGTTGTTTAACGACTCGCTACTAATGAATGGCATTAGTTTAAGCTTACTCATTGGCTTTTTATCTGCCTCCGCAGCTGTAGTATTAGGTACCCTTGCTGCCTTTGTGATGACCCGCTATAGCAAATTTAGAGGCGAAACCAGCTTTGCCTTTATGATTACTGCCCCACTGGTGATGCCAGAAGTTATCACCGGCTTAAGCCTGTTATTGCTGTTTATTTCTTTAGGCCAAGTATTTGATCTATTTAGCCAACGCGGCATGCTAACTATTTGGATTGCCCACGTCACCTTCTGTACAGCCTATGTATCGGTGGTGGTGAGCTCGCGCTTACGCGAGCTAGATAAAAGCATCGAAGAAGCCGCCATGGATTTGGGGGCGACGCCTTTTAAAGTGTTTTTCGTTATCACCCTGCCGACAATTCTTCCTGCCTTAGTGGCCGGCTGGTTATTGGCCTTCACTTTATCTTTAGATGACCTAGTAATTGCCAGCTTTGTATCCGGCCCAAGTGCCACAACCTTGCCGATGGTGGTGTTTTCTAGCGTAAGGTTAGGGGTAAGTCCCAAAATTAATGCCCTAGCTACCCTGATTATTGGTGTAGTATCTGTCGCTACTTTTATTGCTTGGTGGTTAATGGCCAAAGCAGAAAAACGCCGCTTGCTAGAATTAAAGATTAGCAATGCTAAATAGGCGTTGAATTTTGAGGAATAAAACTTAATGGATGTTGGAAAACGCCTTAAAAGTATTCGCCTAATGCGCGGCATTTCGCAACGCGAACTGGCCAAATTAAGCGGGGTCACTAACAGCATGATCTCGCAAATTGAGCAAAACCAAGTTAACCCTTCGGTAGGCTCTTTAAAAAAAATACTTGATGCTATTCCTATTTCAATGGGCGAGTTTTTCACCCTTGAAATGGAAAGTGACGACAAGATTTTCTATAGCGCCGAAGAACTTACCGACCTCGGTGACGGCAAGGTCAAAATGTTATTGGTTGGTAGTAAACACAATGGCCGACAACTGGCGATTTTGCGCGAGATTTACCCGCCAGGCGCCGATACTGGCACCGAGTTTATTCAACACGAAGGTGAAGAAGGTGGCATTGTAATCCGCGGAGAAATTGAAATTACCGTAGGCAGCAAATCTAAAGTGCTAAAAGCTGGAGATTCTTATTACTTTGAAACCCGTAAGCCACATCGCTTTCGCAATAAAAGCAAGGAAGAGTGTGAGCTCATCAGCGCCGCGACGCCACCTACTTTCTAAGCTCTGTTAAGACTAAAAATACTGATAAAAAAAGCCGCTTTAGCGGCTTTTTTTATCATTGAGGCTTTACTAATGCGCCACTGTTGGTTCACCTACCGATGGGATTTTGCGTTTGCCTTTGGCAATTATCGAAAAGACCACTGGCACAAAGAAGAATGACAGCATAGTGGTAAGCACCGTACCACCAGCAATGGCCACCGCAAACGGCGGCCAAAAACCGCCACCTTCTAAAATTAGCGGTAAGAAGCCACCCACTGTGGTGATGGTGGTAGAAGTAATATGCCGAGTACAACTAAGCACCCCAAAACATATGGATTCATGATCGCCAGCGCAGGCTTTGGCATCGGATTTAAGCTCGGCGACAATCACAATGGCCGCGTTAATCGCTAAGCCCACCAAACCTAGTAGCCCAATAATAACGGTAAAACCGAAGGGGTAATTAAATATAAATACACTTAATAAACCCAAACCTGCCGCTTGAATCGCAGTAATCATAATCAAGAAGCTTAAACGGAAGGAGTTAAACGACAGCACCACTACAGTAATCAGTAGCACCGCGATAATGCCAACACTGGCCAATAAATTGCCCACTGCCTCATTACGCTCGGCGCCTTCACCACCAAACTCCAAGCTGTATCCAGCGGGAAGCGGAATATCGGCTTGCTCTAGATGTTCCCGAAATACTTCTAGCACTTGCTCAGGCAGAATATCGGTTTGCAAATAACCTTCTACGGTATTTACTCGTTTACCGTTCCGGCGCGGTATTTCGCCGCGACTGGGGCGAATATCTAGTTCAGCAATAGACGCTAGCGGTATATTCCCGGCTATTTGGCTGGTAAGGGTTATATCACCTAAGTTCTCAACGTGTTTACGTTGCTCATCGGCCAAACGAATCCGCACCGGCAAAGACTCACTGGCCTCGAGCACACTACCGTTAATACGGCCTTGTAGGTTTGCCTGTAACTGACCAGCAATATCGGTTAATACAATGCCGCTTAAGCGAGATGCTTCTTCATTAACTTTTAACCACACCTTGGGCGTGCCCGCCAACAAAGTAGCGCGCGTATGAGTAACGTGTGGGATCTCGGAAAGAATGCGCCGGTATTGATCACCCAGTTCTTTAAGTTTATCTAGGTTTGGACCATAAACCCGCAACTCAATCGGAGCATTAAAAGGAGGACCCTGTTCTAGCTTCCTGACTAAAATTTGCGCTTCGGGATAGAGCAAATCAAACTCGACTTGTAACTTAGGAATAAGATCGTTAGCAGCTCTAAAGTCGTCAGTCTTAATCATTGCTTGCGCGTAGTTTTTGGCACCCTGCTGGCGCAGCATCAAATTGTAGTAAAACGATGGTGCATTATTGCCTACAAACCAACTCACCGAGCTAATACCTTCTTTAGCATATAGATGCTCAGTTAGCTTTTCGGTCAAACGTTCGGTGGCATAAATACTCGACTGCGGCGCCATGTACACTTCAATTTGGAACATGTCACGATCAGACGGCGGAAAGAACTGCTCGGTTAAACTGCCAGCGCTGTAAAAACCCAAAACTGGCAGGCTTGATACAACAATAATCGCCAATTTAGGGTAGCGCAGACTTGTGCGTAAACAGGCTTTAAAGGCACCGCTGAGCCAAGCAACTTGCACGCCTTTTTCGTACCAATGATCGGCGGTTTGCTGAGAAGGTAAGAAATGGCCCGAGAAAATAGCCACCAAGGTATGCGAAATAAAGTAAGAACCAATTAGCGAGAAAATCACGCTAAGCGCAATACCACCAACAAACTCACCGGCGGGCCCTGGCATTAATACAATCGGCAAGAAAGCCAGAATGGTGGTGAGGGTTGAACCCAACAAGGGTAACCATAAATGAGCCAAAGACTCTTTAACCGCTTGTAAGCCGCTTTTTCCCTGCTGACGTTTTTGAGCAATGGTGTCGGCCATGACAATGGCGTTGTCCACCATAATGCCCAAGGCAACCACCAAGCCAGTTACCGACATTTGGTGAATGGGCAAACCGTAAAACTTCATGCAGGCTAAAGTAAACATTACCGTTAGTGGCAAGGACAAACCAACAATAAGCGCCGAACGCCAACCTAAGGTAAGCAGCAACACCACCACGATAATGGCAAAACCAATCAGCACGTTAACCACTAACTCACCAAGGCGTTTAGCGGTGTAACCATCTTGTTCAAAAATGATGTCTGCACTGACATTGCTAGGCAAGATGGTGCGGTAATCATCCAGCGCTTGGTTAACTCGAGCGCTCCACAAATCCACCCGATATTCAGAGAGCATTCTAATGCCCACTACCACAGCATAATCGCGCTCTACCACGGCAATTTGCTCTGGCGGAGATTTAAGCTGGCGAGTGACTTTAGCGAGATCACCTAGGCGGAATACATAACCATTGTCGGCGCTGCTCACAGGGATGTTCTTAATCCGCTCTAGCGAGTTAAGCTCACCCTCCAGCTCTAGTTGCATTCGTGTATTGTCGTTAGTCAGTTCGCCCGCCGATACCTTAGCGTCCGCTCCGGCGATAATTTGCGACACTTGGTCAGTGGTTAGCTGCATGGCGCCCGCTTGGTAGGGTTCAATTTCTACCAGTATTTCTTCTTCACCCTGCCCTTGTAAGTCAACAAAGTCGGTTCCTGCCACATTGCGCAAACGGTTTTGTAGCTCTTTAGCATAGCGGCCAAGAATAGCTAAATCGGTATCTCCGGGGCCTGTCCAACGCAGTGCAACCAAGGTGGTAAACGCATAACCTCGATCATCATCGACTACTGGTTCAGAACTCCCCAAGGGCAACAAGGGGGGGAGTTCTCCCACCAAATCACGCACCCTTGCCCATACGGGGACAACATCGATGACTTCATCTTTTAACTCAACTTGCAGCACCGAAAAGCCAGGACGAGAAGAGGATTGAACCCGTTTAATTTCTGGCAATTTGCGAATTTTGTTTTCAATTAATTCGGTCACCAAGGCTTCAACCCGTTCTGCAGACGCACCGGGATATTGAGTCACAATACTGGCAAAACGGCTGGTAATTTTAGGGTCTTCGCTGCGCGGCAAGGTGCTAACAGCCCCCATGCCAGCCACCAAAATAAGCGCTATAAGTAAGGAAATTAAACGCCCATTATTATAAATAGCTGCAATCATTGGCTAAGCGCCTTGCTTGGGTTAACAGTTTGTCCGGGCACGTAACGGTGCATGCCTGTGGCAACGATGGCTTCGCCAGCCTGCAGCGCGCCTCTCACAAAAGCTTGCTCTTCGGTGGCATATCGCACACTTACATCACGGCGCTCTAACTTAAAGCTGCCGTCACTTTGCGCCACAATGGCATATACATTCCACAAGCCTCGCACACCATCGGTAATCGCGCTCACGGGCACCCAATAACCCGGCTCTTTAACGGTTTCCACCACATTTAAATAGGCCAATTGCCCACTCACCAAACTATCGTTATCAGGCAAAGCAAACCGCAGTTGTACGGTGCGAGTAACCGGGTCAACCTGCCCCCCCGCAGCCACTAAATCTACCGAATAATGACGCTTAGCCACTGTCACCGATTTAGGAGTGACCATATCAACCTGCTCGAGCAAGCGCACCGGCACGCCTACTTTTACCTCGTTGGCGCCTTGCTGTAATACCGTGAGCACTGGCTGAGAAGCACCAACTACCGCACCTTCCGACACCGTTCGTTTATCGATAATGCCGTTATAAGGAGCCAGTAATGTGGATTTTTCAATGCGGGTGCGATTAGCTTTAATTGAGGCGTCGATACGCGCTTTATTGGCTTTTAAGGATTTTTGCTGGGCAACCAACTCATCGACACTTTGCGCCGAGGCATAACCGTCGCTCTTAAGGGACTTAACCCGTTTTAAGTTAGCTTGAACTAGAGCAGCATCTGCTGCTAATTGTTGTAGTTGTGCTTGTAAGTCTATGTATTCAATTTCTAGCAGCTCAGTGTCTAGCTGCATCAACACATCGCCTTGTATAACACGTTCGCCTTCATCTACGAATATTTTGGATATTTTACCTGCTAGTTCAAAGCCAATGTCTGCACGTTGTTTAGCTATAACTTGCCCAACAAACTGCCGTTCAACTGCATAATCCTCACTTAATACCGGCACAAAAGCTTTTACTTGTTGCACATTTACCGCAGTGTCGGCAAACAGTTCATCATCTGCGGCAACAGCATGCTGACTCAATGCATTCACTGCCATCCCCCCCAAAGCAAGGGGTATGAGTAAAAAGGTGAATGAAAATAATGGCCTAGGCATATAAACGTCCGTGTAACTAAAAGTAGTGAGAGCTTCATTCAGTGTAGGAAGAGTGCTCTTTAGTGTCTAGTGTTTGCTTGCTCAATTAGCCCGCTATTTTCTACTAATAAGCTAGCTATGTCATTTTATACAAAACACTTGTAGTAATTAGAGAAGCAATTCACAATGAATTGTTAACTATTTTATAGCAAGGAATAAATAATGAGCACGCTTGCCGATCATCCTGATTACTCGCTGTACTCCAACGCAAACACCTTTTTACGACAGCGCTTAGATCATCGTCCCGAGCAAAGTGATGCCGACGTAGTGATAACAGGTCTTCCTTTTGACTTAGCCACAACCGGGCGATCCGGTGCGCGATTGGGTCCAGATGCCATTCGCCGCGCATCAGTCAACCTAGCTTGGGAAGAAAAGCGCTGGCCTTGGGATTTTAGATTGCTTGATCGAGTGAGTTTGGTTGATGCCGGTGACTTAGTCTTTGATTGTGGCGAGCAAGCTCAATTTGTAGAACGGCTCGAAGCTTACGCCAAGCAGCTATTGCAAGCAGGAAAAACCATGCTGAGCTTTGGTGGCGATCACTTTGTTACTCTGCCCCTGTTGCGCGCTCACGCACACCATCATGGAAAGTTAGCCTTAGTGCATTTTGATGCCCACACCGATACCTACAGTGAAGGTAGCCGCTACGACCACGGCACCATGTTTTACCATGCGCCCAAAGAAGGCTTAATCGATCCCGCTCACTCAGTACAGGTAGGTATTCGCACCGAGTATGAGCGAGTTGGCCACCCATTCACGGTCATCGATTCTGACCAAGCTAATAACTTAAGCATTGAGCAAGTGGTAGAAAGCATACGTAAGCAAGTGGCGGATTTGCCTGTTTATCTTAGCTTCGACATAGATTGTTTAGATCCCGCCTACGCGCCAGGCACCGGCACGCCAGTTGCTGGCGGCTTAAGCAGCAATCGAATTCTGCAAATCTTGCGTGGCTTAAAGGGTTTAAACATTGTCGGCATGGACGTAGTAGAAGTAGCGCCCGCCTATGATAATAGCGAAGTGACCGCATTGGCCGCAGCGACCATTGCTGTGGAATTACTCCATTTATGGGCTAATAAACATGGGTAACTAATAAGCATTGCAGCGTATCAAGCGCAAGCCGCCAGCAAGCCTCTGTTTGCTAATTCACATAAAAAAGCTCGCATTACAGCGAGCTTTTTTTATGCTTAGTGAAGAACGCAGAAGCTATTTAGCGGGTAGCGTATTTTTCCATTAATTCTTTGCGTAGCTTAATCCGCTCTTGGTATTCATCATCCCATTTTCCTTTTGGCGCATTCTCCCAAACTTGTTGGTATACCCGCATCTTATTACCACCATAAATTTTTGCTAACTGGGCATTCGTGTAGCCTCTAGACCATAGATCATCAGTGATAGCGGCTAAAATTCGAGCCAGCGGAGCCGAGTCATCAGCGCCATTATTAAAAGCATCAATCATATAGCCACCATCAGCATACATGCTGGCATTTTTCTTGGCGAAAGCGACAACTAACTCGACGCTAAACATATCATCAGTTGCAATCGCTACGTGGTCCTCTCCTACAAGCTTAACGTAATAGTCAATCATGTCGGCTGCTTGCTTAGGTGACAAATTATCAGGCCAAATGCCATCAACCATCCATTCTGTGAAAGTTGGTGCAACATAGCCGCCACTTTTCACAACACGTAGTGCTTCTTCATCAGAAATATTACGGTAGCAACCTCGGGGAGATTTGTTCTTTTCGTTTGCATAAAGCCCAGCAGGCAATGAATGGGAAAAAATATAAGGAGTATTTGGGTAGCGTTCATCCATATGATCCATTGCATCCATAGCGGTTTGTTTACCGGTGTGGCTTAAATCTAAAATGATCCCGTACTTAACCATTTCATCGATCACTGCCCGACCCCAGCCCGTCAAACCATCATCTTTACCATTGTAGGCAGCAAGTGAGCCAGTTCCGGTGCGGAACCTGTCGTTGTAGGCCAAGATCATACTAGCAATGCCCATATCTTTTAATATGGCCATACGGCTTAGGTCTTCTTCCAAAATTGTAGCCGTTTGTGAATTCCAAATGACCGCTGTTTTACCTTTTAAATGCGCCATTTCAATATCGCGATTAGTGCGTACAAAGATATAGTTTTCTGGATCTTCAGCCATCGCTTGTTTAAATGCATGATGCTGGCGCCTTAGTTCATCCCAATTATGTGAGGCGGCCGCAAGTGTCATCTCATGGCCGGTAATACCAGCATCTCGGGCTTCTTGAAAATAAGTATGTAGTTGGGAGCTTTCCGTCCAACCCGTTCCATAAGGGCTAGCCAGCATGCCTATCACTATGCTGTCTTGTACAAACTGTTTTGCTTTATCCGACGCCGGCCAGTGCTTTGCTTCCAAGCTAGCGTTGGCAGAAAACACCGCTGCCGAGGAGAGCACTAAAGCAAATAAAATTCCTTTCATGTTATTACTCCTTGTCTACCATATTAATCGAGAACGTAATCCAACTAACCAGATTTGGCTTTTATCAGGGTTTAGAGCAGGGTTTTGAACAAATTGAATATCCGGGGTAATTTCGAAAAAAGGTACTGGTTTGAACAAATAAAACAGTTCCCCAGTGACTTGATTATCAGGGTTGCCGACAACATTTGCCAAGTTAATCCCAAAACCTAAATTATTGTTAGCGCCACCAAGTCCAAAATAACCCACTCCGGCACTTACTGAGCGGTCGATACCAAGCAAGCTGCCCTTATCAGCGAAACCAGCACGAACAAATGGTAGCCACTTACCAATCATCCAAGATGCAGAAAGATTAATACCTGAATCGCTATCTTGATTTAACTGCTCACTACTATCGGCATGCCAAGCGGTAAGATGTAGGTTGTTGACAAAAATTTTCTCCTTGCCGGAGGTATAACCCAATTCGATGCTTTTAAAATAGTGGTTTTTATTAAAGAAATTTTCAGCGCTCTTTAAGGGGTCAGTTGGATCAGACTCCATGTCAACAATGCCACCAATAACAAAGACATTTTGGTTCAACATTGTTCCTCCAGCCACACCAAAGGCTGAATCACTAGGCAAGGCCATTGTGGTAGCGCCAGTACTGAAAGCAAAATTCATGAAGCCCGTCCAAGGGCTTGCTAAAGCGAAAACATCGGCATAATCGGTTGCGTCTAAATAGCCAACCGTAAGCGTTGCGTTATGGTCATTAAAGCGCTGGCGCCAATAAAGGTTAGTTAAGCGGGCTCCCTCATCAGAGAACACTGGGCTTACAATACCTAAACCTCCAGCGTTAAATTCAATGCCTTTAACTGGAGTATCTGTATAGCTGTGCCGATGCTCAAGCTTCCATACCAAACCACCAGCATCTGCCGAACCTGCATTAAGCATATCCCAGCTGCCATAAAAACGAAGCATGCCATTCGCGGCAAAGTCATCTTTATCTGACAGCACATTGCTAGCGTTAACGGCGGCCGCTGAATAATCTATTGCCAGTTGGATATGTTGTTTAGCTAAACGCTGCTTCATTGGTAGCGCTTGTTCACGCTGGTCACTAGCAATTCGATTGTCTACAGCGTCCTCACTACCTAAAAAATCAGTCTTTTGCTGAGCGAGCAGCTGCGGAGATAACGCTGCTATGCTTACAGCAAAAAGAAAACAAAAAGCACTGATCAATCGATTCCTTGACTGATACATTACAAGCCTATGATTTTAATCATTTATTCAATTTTGTTATTTTATACTAGATGATGATTCACCTTATTAGTAGGTAAAATAATTATCATTTAAGCTCATTATCACGGACTAAAGCTAACGAGAATGAAAACACACCTGATAAAAGCCTTACACGCAAAGCCGTTTATCAGCGAACTAGATAAACGCAAGGTGAATTATTCGCGTTTGGCCAAACAAGCAGGCTTACCAATAGAAGCACTCTCTAAAACGGATGCGGTTGTAGGGGAGTATGCATTATGGCAGTTTGTTGAGAGGGCTGCAGACTTGCTAGAGGACCCACTTTTTGGCTATGCCTGCGCAAAGTCCTCTCCAATTTTGAGCCTTGCAGATATTAGTGATGATGCCAGTATTAACTTACTCAGTATCTTGCGGAAATTCATTCAACGAGCAAAACAAGATTCCAATAGTTGCCACTACTCACTCATTCCCACGGGGTTAAATCAAACATGTTTGCACCGCTTACCTGCTTTCGGCAAGCGCTTTTCCAGTTGGCAAGTGGAGCAATATATGTTGGCTGTTTTTTTTCAAGTAATTCGCCTGTGCGCACCCAAAACTTGGCTACCCAAGCAGGTATGTGTGAGCTCAGTAAATACCCCTCAAGCAATTCCCAAGGCCTGGCAAAGCATTGATATTACCTGGGGCTGTAGCGCCACCCAGCTGACCATAGAGAATCATTTACTAACCTTCTCGCCAAAGGTAGTTAACAATTCGGTCCATCAGGTCGCTGAACAACTTTCTTTAAGTATTGAGCAACTTATTGCCAGCCATGTTCGCATTCAATGCGCAAATCTAAGCCAGTTAGCTACTGAGCTAGGTATGAGCAACGCAACCCTAAAGCGCAAGCTCGACAGCCAAGGTGTCAGTTTCACTCAACTAGTAGACCAAGAAAAATATAAATGGGCATGTGAACTTCTCAGCGAAACGTCTCTCAGTATCAGCCAGATTTCCAGCCACCTAGGTTACAACCACCCTTCTAACTTCTCGCGTGCGTTTAAGCAGTTTTCTGGCGAAGCGCCTTTACGGTATCGGCGACAACACTCAGTTTAAAGCTCAAATACGCTCCAACAAGGTCACTAACCTCCAAGAATAGCTTCATCACATAATACAAAAGAAAACAGCAAATCGACATCGCCTTCAAAGCGACTCAACTATACTTTTAGTAGGGCTGTTCAAGGGGTGAATTATGAGTGATTGTTGTTTATTGCCCAAGGGCACCGATCTGATTAGAGCGGTTAAGTATATCGGCGAGCACCATTGTCATGATGCTCGCTCCTTAAACGATGTAGCGTTTCGCTTTGACTTGAACCCACTCGATCAACAGTTCATTTTAGAACACTTTATCGAGCAGCCCGATCCCATTAACGCTAAGTCAAATCAATCCAAGTAGACTTAAGCTCGGTGTATTTTTCTAGCGCATGCAAGGATTTGTCGCGCCCATTGCCCGACTGCTTAAAACCACCAAAGGGCATTGTCATATCACCGCCATCCCAATTGTTCACAAATACCGTACCGGCGCGCAGGGCACGTGAAGTGCGCACCGCAGTATTAATGTCACTGGTCCACACTCCGGCGGCTAGGCCATATTCGGTATCGTTGGCTAAGGCAATGCCCTGCTCAAGCTCGTCAAACACTTGAATTACTAACACTGGACCAAAAATTTCTTGTTTTACAATATCCAGTTTGGCATCTACATCATCAAAAATAGTAGGTTTAAGGAAGTAGCCACCTCTTTCCTGTAAGGCTTGCTCACCACCACATAACAGCTTGGCACCCTGTGCTTTTGCTTGCTCTATAAATGCCAATACTCGCTGCATTTGTACGTCATCAACCATTGCTCCCATGCTGGTATTGGGATCCAATGGGTTGCCTGGTTGCCAGTTATCAACAAGAGCTAGCATTTTATTTACTAAGGCTTTGTGCACGCTGCGATGCACGATAAGCCTAGACCCGGCAGTACACACTTCACCTTGATTATAAAAAATCGCAGCAACTGCTGTGGCGGCCGCCTTGTCTAAATCGGCAACATCAGCACACACCAGATTCGGGCTCTTACCGCCACACTCCATAAAGGCACGCTTTAAGTTTGATTGCCCAGAAAACTCCACCAATTTTTTACCCACAGCAGTAGAGCCAGTAAAGGTAATGCAGTCTACATCCATGTGCAGTGCCAACGCTTGCCCAGCGGTGTGTCCATACCCAGGCAGCACATTAAACACCCCGTCTGGAATACCCGCCTGTTTCGCCAGTTGCGCCAAATACAGTGCACTTAAGGGGGATTTTTCCGAAGGTTTTAAAATAACCGAATTACCGGTGGCCAAGGCAGGTCCAATCTTCCACGAGGCCATTACTAAGGGAAAATTCCACGGCACAATGGCCGCCACTACACCCAGCGCCTCTCGCGTGACTAAAGCAAGAGCATCGGTGGTAACAGGTGCCACTTCATCATAAACCTTATCTATCGCTTCACCATTCCAAGCAACACAGCGTGCGGCGGCAGGTGCATCGTAGGACAACGCGTCACCAATAGGTTTACCCATGTCTAGGCTTTCTAACAAAGCGAGTTGTGTTTGATGCTGCTCAATCAGTTGAGCAAAGGCTTGTAGCTTTTGCTTTCGCTCGGCTGGCGGAAGGTTCGACCACACTCCACTTTGATAGGCTGTTCGTGCTGCGCTAACCGCCAATTCAACATCGGCAGCATCACACTCAGCTACCTCAGCTAGCACTTGTCCGGTCGCAGGGTTAATGCTGCTAAAGGTTTTTCCTGATTGCGCATCCACAAACGCTCCGTTTATAAATGCCTTAGTGGGGAATTCCAATTCCCGCGCTTGTTGTTGCCAATAAGCTAGATCCTGCTGCGCCATGTTCCCTCCGGATGAATCCATCAACTGTTACCCAATAATGAACAAAACTACACAAATATTAAATTTTATTCCATACTTGATACAGTTTATTTAACAGCTTATGGTCAATATATAGCTATTCTTTAGGTTTTTACTATGCAAATTGCGATTCTAAATTGTGACCGAGTTGATAAGCAACTTGCTGAAATTCATGGTGAATATCCCAATATGTTCATCAAGCACCTGAGCGAGCAAGATTCACAACTACAGTTTGAAGTGTTCAATGTACTTAACAGTGAGCTGCCTAAACTCAATCAATTTGATGGCTTTTTAATTACCGGCAGCCGACACAATGCCTATGATCAACAGCCATGGATTTTACAGTTGGTGGCTTGGGTACAGCAGTGTGAACAATTGCAGCGCCCCTTGGCAGGAATTTGTTTTGGTCATCAAATCATTGCTCGTGCACTAGAGGGTAAGGTTGAAAAATCAAGTGCGGGTTGGGGTTTAGGAGTGGCTAAAAACACCCTTATTCAAGCGCCCACTTGGGCAGAGCCGACGGAGCAAGATAGCTTATCCATTTTGGTGAGCCATCAAGACCAAGTGACTGCTCTTCCAGCACAAGCCCAGTTGCTAGCAGGCAGCGACTTTTGCCCTAACTTCATGTTTGAAATTGGCCAACATACCTTTGCTATTCAAGGACATCCCGAGTTTCCTGTTGGATATGCTGAGGCCCTCATCGACAAACGACAAATGATCTTATCGCCTACTCAATTCGTTTTAGCTAAAACAAGTTTAGTACGTCCACTGGATGCAAAACTGGTCTTCTATTGGATTTTGCAGCTTTACCGCTTGGGTCAAGCTAAACACCAGGTTTAGCCAAAGCAACTGTAAATAAAGGTAAAAGCTTTGCTAGAAGACTCGACAATACAATCCAAGAAACGTTAAATAACACTAATAGCAAGGATTGAATCATAGGATATGGAATGCACTTGGCTAGTTGGGCTTGGATAACTCTACTTATTGTAAGTTTAAGCGCTTGCAGTATGAACGATACGCCTGCTCATGAACCGCATACCGTGGCCACAACCACCAGCTGGACCAGCCAATATCAGCAAGGTCAATTCAATCAACAGCGATTTGAGCAAGCCTTACCTAGTGACCTCCAAACCTTGATCACTGAAGCGCTAAGCAATAATCCCGCATTACAACAACAAGGCTTCGCCCTTGACCAACAGCTTTATCAAGTAAAAATTCAAGATTCACAAAGCTGGCCAAATGTTGAAGCCTTTTTAACCGGCCAACGCAGTGGCAGCGATACCAGCACCGCCACTCAACTGCGCGCAGGCCTAGATATTAGCTGGGAAATAGATTGGCTAGGAAAACTTGATGCCTTGCAACAAGCCGCAGTGTTAGATGCCAAAGTAAGCTTTGAACAATGGCAACAAGCGCAAATTCGCTTAGCCGCAAACACAGCGCAACAATGGTATAACGTGATTGAGGCTCAGCAACAACAGCAGCTCATTGAAGAGCGTTACAACAACCTCAAAGCCAACCTGCAAATTATTGAAGAAAGCTATCAAAGCGGTTTAAACAGCGCCTTAGATGTTTACCTAGCGCGCGCTGATTTAAGTGCGTCACAAGCCCAGTTAAACTCTCGAAACAATCAGCTCACTCAAGCTCAACGCGAGCTGGAACTGCTGCTTGGGCGCTACCCCGGTGGTGACATAAAGGTAGCCGGGCAACTTAACGTACCGCTAGATGCTATACCAGCAGGCTTGCCCTCAGAGTTATTAATTCGACGCCACGATATTAAGGCAGCTCAATATCGGCTAGCCGCTGCCGACTTAAGGGTGTACGCAGCTTATCGTGACCGCTTTCCTAGCCTTACCCTCACTGCCAGTGGTGGCGCGCAAAGCAGCCAACTCAACCAGTTGCTCAATGGTGAATCATTGGTGTGGTCTTTGTTTGCCGGAGTGACCGCGCCGATTTTTGATGCCGCCCGTCGTGAGAATCAGCAACTGCAACAATACGCGGTTGCTCAAGGCTTAAACTCGGCTTATTTGGAACAAGTATTAGCAAGTTTTGCTGAAGTGGAAGAAAGCCTCACCCTCGAGCCTAGCCTGTACCAAAATGCCCAATTACTCGCCACCGCAGCCGAAGATTCTAAACAAGCGGAGTCCTTAGCCTTTGAAAACTACTTAGCTGGCTTAAATGAATACGTCACGGTATTAGAGTCGCAGCGCCGCGCCTTTGATGCCCAAAGCAGCGCCATTACTGCGCTTAACTTGCAGCTACAAAATCGTATCGAGCTTTACCTAGCCCTAGGTGGGCACCTCGAACAGGCGCAAACCACTCGTGAGGCCTTTGCCTCCGAGCCATTATTTTAACTGGAGTGATGCCAATTATGGCCAAACTGATACGACTTAGCCTGCCACTGTTGGTGATTATTATTGGT
The DNA here is from genome assembly GCF_019670125.1 of Agarivorans aestuarii. NCBI lineage: Bacteria > Pseudomonadati > Pseudomonadota > Gammaproteobacteria > Alteromonadales > Alteromonadaceae > Agarivorans > Agarivorans aestuarii. The sequence goes on along the minus strand of NZ_AP023033.1, from coordinate 277,250 downwards.
CTACTGATTAGCCAATACATCAAGGCAAACAAACCACAGGCTCAACGTAAACCGCAAGCCGAATTAGCCAAACTTGCGGTAGAAGTGAGTCCGCTTAGTTTGCAGAGTTATCAAGCCAGCGTTAGCTCCTTTGGCACTATTCGCCCGCATACCGAAAGCAACTTAGTGGCACAGGTAGCCGGCAGCATTACTTATGTTTCAGCTAATTTTCGTGAAGGGGCATTCTTTGAAAAAGGCGAAGTGCTGCTAAAAATTGATGCCAGAGATTACCAAAATGCCATCACCATCGCCGAAGCAGAGCTGCAAACCACCCAGCTGCAATTGGCCGAAGAACAAGCCAAAGTTGAACAAGCGCTGCGAGATTGGAAGCGTTTAGGCAAGGGCAAGCCCGCCAACGACTTAGTATTACGTAAACCCCAACTAGCCGCCCAAGAAGCCGCGATGGCCTCGGCTAAAGCTAAGCTAACTCGCGCCAAGTTAGATCTAGAACGCACCGTGATTCACGCCAGCTACGCCGGAAGAATACTGGAGAAAAACGTTGAACTAGGCGAGTACGTGACTACCGGAAAAAACCTAGCCAATAGCTATGCGGTCGATTACTTAGAGGTGCGCCTGCCCTTAAGCTTAAACGAGCAAAGTGTATTAAACATCCCAGAAAATTATCGTCGCAGCCAAAGCCCAGTTAGCCGGCCACAGGTAGATTTAAGCACTAACTTTGGCGCAAAAGAATACCACTGGCAAGCCAAGGTAGAGCGCAGTGAAGCAGCCCTAGATAGTGCCAGCAGACAGTTATTTGTTGTGGCAAAAATTAATGACCCCTACGGCCCCGCTAACGAAAATAAACCGGCGCTTAAGATTGGCCAGTTTGTTAGCGCACAAATTCAAGGCAAAACCTTAGAGCAAGTATTTATTATTCCTCGCAGCGCGCTCTATTCAGGGCAACAAGTGATTGTATTGGAAGACGGATTACTACAGAGAAAATCAGTCAACATTCTGTGGCAAGATCAGCAAAGCTACATAGTAAATGGCGGCATCGAAGCTGGCCAAATGTTGGTGACTACGCCCCTTGGCAGGGTAATTAGTGGCACACCCGCTAAGCCAATAGGAGCTTAAACCATGCTGCAAATTACTCAATTAATCCCCTTAGGGAGAGAACTATTATGCATGGCTTAATTGCTTGGTTCACTCGCAATCATGTTGCCGCTAACTTGCTAATGGTGCTGATCATCGGCTTAGGTTTGTACTCAGCCAAATTCCGTTTACCCTTAGAGGTTTTCCCTGAATTTGAACTGGATATGGTGAATGTAAGCATCGCTCTGCCAGGCTCTAGCCCAGAGGAAAGCGAAGAAAGCCTAGCCATTCGCATAGAAGAAGCGATTAGCGACATTGAAGGCATAGACCAAATATCTTCAGTCTCGCAAGAAGGCGCTGCTCGAGTGAGCGCCGAGATTAACTCGCGCTACGATACCCGCGATGTAATGAGCGATATTAAATCGCGAATCGATGCCGTTAATACCTTTCCTAGCGACGCAGAACGTCCAGTGGTTAGCCTTACCCAACGCAAACGCGAGACCATTACTGTTGCAGTATCTGGTGACTTAGCCCATAGCGAACTGCGCTTAGTGGCAGAATCGATTCGCGACGAATTATTGCAATTACCAGAACTCTCTCAAGTAGAGCTAGACTCGGTAGCGCCCTACGAGATCTCCATCGAAGTCTCCGAACAAAAGCTGCGCGAATATGGCCTAGAGCTTAGTAAAGTTGCTCAAACCATTAGCCAAGCTTCGCTAGATTTATCTGCAGGTTCGGTGAAAACTCAGGGCGGTGAAATATTACTGCGCACCAAAGGCCAAGCCTATGTAGGGGATGAGTTTGCCAATTTGCTGATTATTAGTCGCGCCGACGGCACCCGCATTCGCTTATCCGACATTGCTACGGTGGTGGATGGTTTTGAAGAAACTCCCATCGAGAACCGCTTCAATAACCAACCTGCAGTAATGATTGAGGTGTACCGAGTTGGCGATCAAAGTGCCATTGCCATCTCCGATGCGGTAAAGCAATACATCAGCGATAAGCAGTCTTATTTGCCGCAAGGCATCTCTTTAAACTATTGGCGAGACAGCGCCAAAATAGTAAAAGCCCGTTTAAACACACTAAAAAACAGTGCCATTCAAGGTTGTTTATTGGTGGCCTTGTTGCTGGCTATCTTCCTGCGCCCAGCCATTGCGATTTGGGTATGTATTGGCATTCCCATTAGCTTTATGGGTGGCCTGTTGTTGATGCCTACCATGGATGTCACCATCAATATTATCTCGCTATTTGCCTTTATTATGGTGCTGGGGATTTTGGTGGACGATGCCATTGTCACCGGCGAGAATATCTATACCCACCTAAAGGCGGGTGAAGAACCGCTGCACGCGGCGATTAAAGGTACTCAAGAAGTCGCCGTACCGGTTACCTTCGGGGTGCTTACTACGATTGCAGCCTTTATGCCGTTAATGATGATTGATGGGGTACGTGGCAAAATATTTGCGCAAATCCCACTGATTGTGATTCCGGTGCTGCTGTTTTCTTTGGTGGAATCAAAACTCATTCTGCCCGCCCACTTAAAACACATCAAGCCGGTGAGTAAAAACCCAGGTCGCTTTAGTTATTGGCAAAATAGATTTGCCAATGGCTTTGAGTCCGCCATCATTAGGTTTTATAAACCGCTGCTAAAAGTGGCCTTGTCTCGACGACTGCTTAGCGCCGCCATCGCAATTAGTGTTTTTGTGGTGGTATTGTCTTTAGCCACCTCTGGCTGGGTACGCTTTATTTTCTTCCCAAGGGTGCCCAGTGAAACCGCACGCGCCTCTTTAGTGATGCCAGCGGGCACCGCCTTTAACACTACCGACGATTACATCAATCGGATGTTGGGCGCAGCCTTAGAATTACAAGAAAAATACCGAGACCAAGAAACTGGCGACAGTGTGATTTTGAATATTCTGGCCACCAGTGGTTCTAGTGGTGGTTCGGGCAGTGGCCAAAGTAATAAGGGGAGAGTGATATTCGAAATAGAACCGCCCGAGTCGCGCACTAATCCAATTAGCAGTGGCGAACTAGTGAGAGAGTGGCGACAACTAATCGGCAGCTTGCCGGGTGCAGAAAGCCTAACCTTTAGGGCGGAAATCGGCCGCGGTGGCTCGCCCTTAGATGTGCAGTTCAGCAGTAACGATTTTGCGGCGATGGCTCAGGTGGCAGAGCTAACCAAGCAAAAACTACAAGAGTACCCAGCGGTATTTGATGTAGAAGACAGCTTGGCCGACGGCAAATTGGAGCTACAACTTAATATTAAACCGCAGGCCCAAGCGCTAGGTTTAAGTTTAAATGATTTAGCCCAGCAAGTAAGAAGTGCATTTTTTGGTTATCAAGTGCAGCGCATTCAGCGCGGCCGCGAAGACGTGAAGGTCTACGTTCGCTACCCCGCCAGCGAACGCCGCTCTCAGTACAACCTTAATAATATGCTAATTCGCACCCCCGATGGCGCCGAACTGCCCTTTAGCGAAGTTGCTAGTGTGACTCCTTCACAAAGCCCTGCCACCATTACTCGCATTGACCGTTTACGCACCCAAAATATCCGTGCCGACGTGAATAAAGAGCAAGCCAATATTGAGGTGATTAAAACTGAACTGCAGCAGTGGTTAAGCCAAACCTTGGTGGCCTATCCACAAGTAAACGCGAGCCTAGAAGGGGAAGCTAAAGAGCAGCGAGAATCCTTTAGCAGCTTGGGCTTTGGTATGTTGTTTGTGCTGTTTGTTATCTACGGCTTACTGGCGATTCCCTTTGGCTCCTACTGGCAACCCTTAGTAGTTATGTCGATCATCCCCTATGGCGCAGTGGGTGCTGTTTTGGGCCACATGATTATGGGCATGCCATTAACTATTATGAGTATGATGGGCATGTTGGCGCTCACCGGCGTGGTGGTAAACGACAGCTTAGTATTGGTGGATTACATTAATCGCCAACGCAAAAAAGGCGTGGATTTAGTGACTGCGGTAGCCAATGCTGGAGTGGCACGCTTTAGAGCAGTAATTCTCACCTCACTCACCACCTTTGCCGGTTTAATGCCGCTGATTTTTGAGAAAAGTACTCAGGCACAATTCTTAATACCTATGGCGGTATCACTGGGTTTTGGCATTATTTTCGCCACTATGATTACTTTGCTAATAGTGCCTGTTAACTACCTATTGTTAGAAGATGCTCAACGCGGGCTTAAACAAGCCAAGCAGTGGTGGTTACGTGGATTTGAGCAAACCAGTAACTAGGCGTAAACAAAAAGGGACTAGCTAAGCTAATCCCTTTTTCATTAAAACCGTAAGAACTTAAGCCACGCTAGTGCTTACCATTTGTTCGCCCTGCTCTACTGCTTCAGCTATAAACTCGCTGACTTTCTCTTTATCAACGCCTACTACTTCGCACAAAGGTGCTGGTAAGTTGTTGGCCACCGTTTCACTACTTAAACCGGCATTAAGCGCATGGTGAGCAAAAATGGCCAAACGGATTAGTACAGCTGGCTTAGACACTTCTTCAAAATCCATTGGATTAAGCTGCTGCTCAATGGCATCGGTGATAACCGGAGAAAAGTTCCAGCGACGCGCCAGTTCACCACCAATTTGGGCATAATCTAAACCTAAGGTTTGCCGCTGTGCAGATACCCGCGTTTCACCGGTTTCTAAACTCAATTCGATAAGGCCCGCTTCTTCAGGTGTAGCACTGGCAATCAGTAACTCGCCAAAGTTATGCAACATACCGCAAGTAAAGGCCATTTCAGGTTCTATATCTGTACTTTTAGCCAGCGCTTGCGCTAATAAAGCCACATACATGGCTTGGCTCCAGAACTGTTGCTGGTCAAAGTTTTTGCTCGGCATCATGCCATTTAGGCCAGCTGCAACAACTAAGGATCGAACTCGCTTTAGACCGAGGCGAATCGCCGCTGCTTCAATAGAATCAATTTGTTTAATACCGCGAAACGCCGCCGAGTTGGCCATTTTTAGCACATTGGCACCCAAGGATTGATCAGTGGCAAGCTTTTTACCCAACTGATGTAAATCGACATTCTCATCGTTAATGCTGGTCAGCAATTCCTGCATAATTTGCGGCATCACCGGCAGTTTTTTTACCTGCTGGAAAAAGGCTTCCAGTTCCATGGATTACTCCCTAAAAAAATAGTGTGAAGCACTGCATGCTTTCACTTACCAATTGGTCAAAAATTGAGCGTCATTTCACATTGATGTAACAAGCTAACTTGTTTATCACCAAATTGACCCACACTGAATCTTATATGCAGAATAGTTTGACCTTATAGGCGCGGAAAATACAGTGACGATCGCACAAAACGGTAGGAAAACTTGGCCCAGCTGTAAACCTATTACTCAAGGTTTATCAGAACAGGTACTAAAAGAATTAATTTTAGGAAACAAAACCTTAGATTATGGCTCTTGGTTGCATTGCTTAGGTGCAGAACGCTTGGTAGACGAGCAAGAATATCCTAGTGCCAGCCAAGCGCATATTGTCAGTGACGCCTTAGCGTGAAAACTGTTCAGGCACCTCGCCTAACAACACCATCTCACGCACTTCATTTAACATCACCTGAAGCCAAGTAAATTGATGCTGATGCTCTTCAGCGCTAAAACCGATTGTTCCAGCCATAAAGTTTCGAGTGAAGCCATACAAATACAAACAAACACTGGTTAGGGCTTCATCGTCCCACTTTGAGCCATTTTCAATAAACGAACGTTTACTGTGGAGTATCAAAATTTCGCGGTGCCAACTTTCTAAAGCTTTAAAGTCTTGGTCGTGAGTAAACAGTTCATGAAAACTCACCAACATTACCTCTGTTTCTGGCAGTTGATTAACCCGAAACTGGGTACTGTCTTTATATTCAACGATATTACCAACAGCTTGTTGAAAGTTGTGTTGCTCAACCACCTCTTGCACTTTTTCAAACCAACGCTTGGCGAGGGCAAAAAAGATCGCATCTTTGTTCTTAAAGAAACGGTACAAAGAGGCAATGTCGATCTCGGCGTATTGGGCAATAAGGTTGGTATTTACCGATGCCATGCCTTGTTCTTTAATAAGAGACAAAGTGCTATCTAGGATGTGCTCCACTAGTCGCCTGGTTCGCTCTTGGCTTGGCTGCTTGCGCATGGCCAGATGCTCAGGTACGACATAGTTTTCCATATTCACCCTCTCATTGATAAAAACATCATCTAAATTCCATCAGCTAATCCAGATTAAATGAAGCTTAGCTGAGATAATACAGCAGCTTATACTCCACAAAGCTTAACTAAACAACTCTTGCATAAGATAACTGTGTATAAGTTTTGTCATGAAGAAAAACATATTGCTCGACAATGCTAAGGAATATGCAACAATACACAAATATCTGACTCATTAGTCAGATCTAGTAGCTAGTTATTCACGGAGAAGAATTTGGACCGCTCGGCCGAAGATTTAGTCAACTGGTTTCGTCAGTCGGCGCCTTATATTAATGCCCACCGAGGCAAAACCTTTGTTGTAATGCTTAGTGGCGAAGCCAGCAGCAGTGGCAATTTTAGCAACATCATCCAAGATATCGCGCTACTTAAAACCCTTGGGGTGAAAATAGTATTGGTATGCGGCGCTCGACCACAAATCGATGGCCTGATTGCAGCACATCAACATAGTTGTTTGTTTGCTGGTGAACAGCGTATCACCGACGAGCGTAGCCTTAACATCATTAAGCAAGCGGTTGGCCAAATTCAAATGGATATTGAAGCCCAACTGTCTATGGGTTTAGTCAACTCTCCCTTGCATCAAGCACATATCAACGTGGTGCGTGGTAACTTTGTGGTTGCCCAACCCATTGGCGTAGAAGATGGCATCGACTTTTTGCACACCGGCAAAGTACGACGCATTAACCACCAAAGCATTAAGCGCCAATTAGATCATGGCGAAATAGTAATGGTGTCCCCCTTAGGGGTGTCGGTAACTGGCGAATTATTTAATATTTGCTCGGAAGACATTACCACCGAAATTGCAGTCTCGTTAAAAGCAGATAAAGTAATTTACTTCTGCCCTGAGCAAGGCATTCACAATGACAAAGGCCAGCTGGTAAGCGAACTGCTACCCGATACAGCCAATCAATTAATGCGCTCAGAGCCCTTTCTACGAGAGACCGACAAAGATACGCTACGCTACTTACGCGCGGCTATTCAATGTAGCGATAGAGGCATAGATCGTTGCCACTTAGTGAGCTACCAACAAGATGGCGCATTATTGCAAGAGCTCTATACCCGCGATGGCAGTGGCACGCAGCTCGTTCAATACAGCTACGAGCGGGTGCGTGAAGCAAGACTTGATGACATTAATGGCATTATCGAGTTAATAAGACCATTGGAAGAAGAAGGCATACTAGTGCGTCGCTCACGCGAATTGCTGGAGATGGAAATTGAACGCTTTACCATTGTAGAGCGCGACGGCATGATCATTGGCTGTGCTGCACTTTATGCCTTTGAACAAGAAAACATTGGCGAACTGGCCTGTTTAGTTAGCCACCCGCAATATCGTCAAGCCAGCCGTGGCGACCGCTTATTGCAAGCCATTGTTAAACGCGCTCGCCAGCAAGGCTTGAGCAAGTTGTTTGTGCTAACCACTAAAAGCATCCATTGGTTTAGAGAACGCGGCTTTGCACCTGCCGATTTTGAAGATCTTCCTACCGAAAAGCAGGCCATTTACAACCTGCAACGACGCTCTAAAATCTTGATGATGGATATCACCCACTAAGCCTCTAGCGCTAACCTCGTTCTATATCGCTAAACCAAAAAAACCAGCTCTACAAAGAGCTGGTAAAAAGACAAACATAAGAAAATAAGGAAGCACGCTAAGTAGGCGCTTAGCGTGGGATTTTATTTCTCTTAGAAGTCGTAACGCGCAGCGAAGTGGAACTCGTTCTCAGCGTCATCAATGTTGTTGATTTGGTAAGCAGCAACAATGCGTAACTGTTTAGTTAGGTTGTAACGACCTTCGATAGTGTAGTAATCCACTTTGTCGTACTTAGCAGCACCTTCCTCTTCAACTTCAGCTTTATTCCACATTGCTTGAGCGCGGAAAGCTTTAGTGAATTTGTAGCCTGCAACTAACTCGTAACCAGTGTGTTCGTTTTTAGCGTCAGAGCCGTGCAGTTTAAAGGCTTTGTTGTTTTCGCCCATAGAGTAGTTAAGTGCAGCGTAAACACCGTTTGCATCGTAGTTAACACCTACTAATGCCATTTTGCTGTCTTTAGCATCGCCGTTGTTAGCAATGTTGTAACCCGCACCTAGGCCCAAACCAAAGTCGAAGCCGTAAGCTACAGCGATACCGTAAGCAGAGTTGTCTTGGCTAGCGCCAGTAGTCTCGTCTTTTTGGTTATCGTTAAACTTGTAAGAAGCGTGAAGGTCAAAGTTATTGAACTCGCCAGCGTACTTAAGAACGCTGTCTGAACGGCCAATGCCTTCTTCACGGCTAGAGCTAATACCAATAGCAGAGTTACCGTAAGGGTTTACGTAGCTTGCATCAGTCCAATCAGCTACTAGCTCTAGAGCACCGTAGTTACGACCGAAAGTTACTTCACCAAAGTCGCCACCAAAACCAGCGTAAGCTAAACGTGCTTTAGTTGCTGAAGTGTTGTCACCTTCGCCACTGTTTTCCATTTGCAGCTCGTAACGACCTAGAGCGTAGTTTGACTCACCAAACTGAGATTTAACTTTAGCGCCAAAACGTACGTATTGGTCAGCACCAAAATTGTCAGATTTACCAGCATCGTCACCAGCAGTGTAACCAGCGTAGATACGGCCGTATAAATCAACAGCGTGTTTCTCATCTTCGTAAACTTTAGCAGCGTTAGCTGAACCAGAAGCAGCGGCAACCGCTAGAGCGATAATAGTAAGCTTTTTCATTTTAATCCCTAAAAAATGTGAAGTACATCAAGTAAAAGTTGAACAAATCTTAGGGTCGAAAAATTACAGCTAGGTGACTGAAGTATTAAAGATTAATGACAGCGGAACTTTATTGAATAGTTTGTAAGCGTTTATTTTTTAAGCAGTTTATTTAGGGGCTGTTGATCGTTCGAGCTGATTTTTGCAGCCATTTGTGGCTTATTTATACAAGGCAGAAGCTTTACTACATGAGAAGCTGATAACGCAGTAGAAATAAGCCACAAACGCTGCCCGAAGGGTTCGGCTAAAATCGTTTTATGCTTTGTTAAGACGTGTTTACCTAGAATGCTAGCCGACACACGCCTTACCGCGCCTAAAACGATTTTTCCGCGAACAAAATTTAACCGCGAACAAAATTTAACCGCGAAAGATTAACAGCCCCTAGTAAGTGCTGATATTTTTCAGCGCTTACCAGAAGAATATATCGTTAGAGCATGACGTTAAAATCGGTAGTTTAGCCCCAAATTTAAGCCCAATTGGGACCAATAACTACCCACAAAAGTAACTTGGCAGCCAGGGCCACACTCTATCCTGGTACCTTCGTTTACAAAGGTACCATATAAACGGCCTTCTAATTTTAAATCGAGGTTTTCAGTGAGGTGATAAAAGTAACCGCCACCTAAGCTAATAGAAAAGCGCTGGGTATCACTACCTGGGCTGGCAGCAAAATGGGTAACACCGGCGCCACCGCTGGCAAAGGTTTCAAAGTTTTCATATTGCCATCGGCGAGATGCGGTTAAATGAGCATATACCACGTCAACATCGGTATTGGCCGAGTCGTCCATCTCGGTGTTTTGCCAAGACACCAACGCTCCCACGTAGTTTTCGTAAGTCTCACGTTTGCGGTTTTCGCCACGACTAGTAGCAAAATCAAAGGCGGCCATATAAGAAGGAGCCGAACGAACCGAATAGGTCTGTTCAGTGTCTAGGTCGGTCATTTCGCCACCAAAAGTATAACCAGCACCAATGCTTACATCCGCGAGTGCGGGCAGCGAAACACAGCACGCCAATAATAATCCTATTTTTCTTAGCATCGGTCACCTCCTGTTAGACACATCAACAGTGTCTAACATTCAGTAACTTAAGCCAAGTTTAAATAGCCTTAAATTGATTGGTTATCACATCGTAATGGTAACCAATGGTTTCTAAACGGCGCGCTAAAGAACGCTCTTCAAAACCAAAGGTTAAGGCTAGGTCTTCTAGGCTGTTACACTCTAAGCGCAGTTTCTCATTCACAATACCTAATAAGATGTTGGCTTCGAGGTTCAACATATAGCTCGCATCCATAATTAACTCCTCATCTATTGGCTACATCGAGTTAATTTGAGCTTAGTTAAACAATCCTCACTTTTGTAGCTAAGCGCTAGCAACAATGCTGTATTTTTTTGTTTACTTAAGTGATAAGCAACAAAAAGCCCGGCGAGTGCCGGGCTTTAGTGAGGTAATCTTGTATTAAATATCAAACTGTTCGCGCATTAGTGCTTCATACTCGGTACACCCGCCAACGTGCTTCTCGTCAACAAAAATCTGCGGTACCGTTTCAACCGGCTTACCTACAGTTTTTTCAAGATCGGCTTTTGAGATGCCTTCAGCATGAATATCAACATAACGGTAGTTATAGTCTTCGTGTGCTTCGCTTAATTGCTCGGCGATCTGCTTGGCACGAACACAATAAGGGCAACCAGGGCGACCAAAAATTACTGCAAACATCTTAAACTCCAAAACCAATGTGAATTAGCCCTACTATAGCGGCTAGCTACTAAATAAAAAAATCGAATATTTCACTGTTAGCGATAGGTACTAGCTATCAAATCTTATAGACCTCGTCTGTTAGCTTTATCTTTCATCGCTCAACGCTCTTCAATTAAGCCTAACAAGCGTTGTTTAAGCAAACTGCTAAAGTCGTTACGCATTGCTTGGTCAACCATCGGTTCTACACAATTAACCGTAAGACTTAATGCGCCAGCGACACTCTGCGCGCCAAGCCAAAATATGGCCCCTACCAAATGCTGAGCGGCAGTAAAATAGTATTGCTGGGGAACTAAACCAGAACCTTCCAAAGAGTCAAACACCAGCTCTAAAGGCCCAAGATTAGATAGGTGTAAGCAATTGAACCTGCCAGCCACTTGTTGCATTTCATCATCGGCGCGGCGTGGTGCCTGCGCCTCCCACCAATTGTCGTTACACGACACCAAGTGCAGACCAGAGTCGACTTTCTCTTTATAGGCCTGTTTAATTTTCTGAGCGCGTTGCCAAAAGCCTTGCGATGAATCGTTAGCCACTTCAAAAGAAAACATAGAAACATAACAAGCCAGTTCTTGCTGATTTACCGGTGGTTCAACTATTGGTCGAACATTGGCATTACCGCCTGCACTTACTTTACTCACTGGTGAGCGAGCAATCTTTGCGGCTACTTCAATCGCTGCGCAATAAAGAGTAATAGTTAGGCTCACTTGATGCTTACGGCTTATCGCTAATAAACGCTGAGATTGTTGCTGGCTAAAATTCAACAGCTCCAGTTTATTCTGTTGGTTTTGCGTTAAACCAGCTTGGTTTAGCCATACTCCTGCTTGAGCCGGACTAATCGGAGTGGCAAAAGGGTTATCGTCAGGCGAGTACTCATCCATGGCCAAGGCTTGGTGAACGCCAGCGCGAATACTTAAGCGCTGAATATCTGGCACCATTTGTTGAGCCACTTGCTGGTGCCGCTCTAACCACTCAGCTAACAAAGAAGCCGCCGACAAGCCATCACAAATACTGTGATGCATGCTAATCACCAGAGCCGATTGCTGCTGACCTAACAAAACCGATACCCGCCAAAGCGGACCGCCAACGTTGAGCGGAGTATTAGTTTGTTGCTGCATGGAGTCACGCAGTGCTCGGGAAAATGGCAGCTTGCTTTCATCAATCTCCGCCACTTCAAGTTCTGGCTGGTTAGAACACTCTTGCCACTGCCATTGCTGCGCCACTTGTTTTAAACACAGTGACAAAAACGGGTGGCGAAGTTGCAATAACTGATGGATTCGCGGAATAAAGTGAGTGTTTATCTTACCTGTCACTGTCACCGCATTCACCACCAACATGGCACCCGTGCTGGTTAACTCGGCAAACAAAGATTCAGTTTTTCCCAATTGGCGAATCGTCATCATAACCCCCTAAAGCAAGTAAACTGCAGATAACTCAATAAGCAGCAATCATTGCATAGTTGGTGCTTTCACTTTCACTATCTGGATCACCATGTTGAGTATTAAGGCTAAAGCCATCACACTAAATATGATCGCCATCGCACTTGGGCTCGGCATAAAGGCAGTTGTTAAGCCACCAACGGCTAAGGCGGTAAGGGTCATCTGCGTTGTGCCACTTAAGGCAGACACCGTGCCAGCTTGCCCCGAAAAGTGTCCAAACAGACCAGATTGAGAAATAGGATAAATAGCTCCTACGCTAATGCTGATCAAACTCATCGCTACTATCACCCAAATTAACGTGCTTGCATGAGTGAGCAATATAAAGGCTGCAATAAAAGGCAGCAACGACGCTAGCAGCAAAATGTGTTGCTCTGGCCAGCGACCGTTAAAGCGGCGAGTAAAAGCACTGCCCAAAGCCAAGCCTGCAGCAGGGATTATCATCACTAAACCAAAATCATCAGCCGACAAACCAAAGCCATGCTGCAATACAAAAGGTGCGCTACTAATCATGTACATCAAACCAATGCTGGCGATCCAAGCAAAGCTAGAGTAATGAATAAAGTGGCGATCGAAGGCCAAGCTTAAGTAGTCGTTTGCCACACGGTTCAAGTTTAGCGGCGGGCCAACTTCTGTTTGGGTTTCTGGCAATAGCTTGGCAGCAATAATCAGTAAACTCGCGCCAGCAATACCTATGATCACAAATAGATAGTGCCAGCCCCAATAAGCCGTCACTATGCCGCCTATAACCGGACCTAAAACGGGAATAACCGACGCCGCCATGCCCAACCAAGCAAAACCATGCTTTAGCTCTTTACCGCGGTAACTGTCACTAATTAAACAGCGGGCCAGTATTTGGTTACTGCCTGCGCCTAAACCTTGAATAAGTACACCAGCTAATAACAAATCAAGATGATTAAAGCCCAAAAAGGTGAGTAGATTACCCAGCAGGAAGACTGCCTGCCCCATCCAAAATACCCGTCGCCTGCCATAACTATCGGCTAGCGGGCCATAAAATAGTTGGGATATGCCTAAGCCTAAAATAAACACCACAATAAGGCGCTGCACTAAATGCTCTTCTACCGCAAAATGCGTGGCCATTTCTGGTAAGGCAGGCGCCAGCAATCCATTGGTTAACTGGGAACAAGCAATAAAGGCAATAGAAAAAAACAGCGGGACTCGCGAATAGCTCACTAATAAACTCCAATACATCAGCGTTCTTCATTGTAAAACAAAGCCAAAAGCGGATAATCATTCATCAAAGACATGATTTATTTCCCAGCAGGAAACAATTAATCAAAGAGGCCGAATATGGATTGGTTGAACGCGGTGCAAACTTACGTAGCAGTGGTGGAAAGCAGCAGCTTTGTGCAAGCAGCGCAGCAACTCAACATTACTACCTCAGCCTGCAGTAAACGCATCTCTTGGTTAGAGTCACAATTGCATTGCCAATTGCTATTACGTACCACTCGCAGGGTGCGCACCACCGAGCAAGGCCAGCAGTTTTATTTGCAAAGTTGCGATTGGTTAAGCCAGTTCAATAATATGCGCCAACAACTTGGCCCCTCTAGTCTTGGCTTAACAGGCAGCCTCACTATTGGCGCTCCTGCGGTGTCGGGCAGTTTATTTGTGACGCCCTTAATAGCTTCGTTTTTACCAAAGCATCCGCACCTTAATATTGAGTTATTAGAGGTAGAGCCAGGGGAAATTCCAGATTTATCACTCGACATTGTAGTAACGCGCCAGTTAGACAATTTTGATAGCACTAGCTATCGCATGCTGCATCTATTTAATTACGCGGTGAAGTGTTTTGCCAGCCCCACATTTTTAGCCGGCTGCGGCCCAATACAAAGCGCAAAGCAACTGCAAGCTCTACCGCTATTGTTGGTGCAAGGGCAAATCAAAGCAGGCGGTGTAAAACTAAATGAAGGCACTGTGCTTAACCAAGCTTGTCGCTTTGTTACTCATGACCCTATGGCAGCCATTCAAGCAGCTGTTCACCATATGGGCGTAGTATTAGTATCAGAAGATCTGGTACAACAACATCTATTAGACGGGAAGTTAGTTGAAGTGCTACCCGGCTTATTGTCTGAGCAACGCAGCGTATGCGCCTATTATCCAGCTCAGCGTTTCGAAAACCCCAATATCAGCGCCTTTTTACAGCACTTACGTGAACAAAGCCAAGGCGGTACTCCGCTTAACTAATTTCTATTTGCTGCTTTTCACTCACCTTAGCAACAGCTTTGGGCGCTTTAAGCATTAACAGGCCGTTGACTAATTCAGCGCTAATATCCTCAGCTTGAATTGCTTTACCAACATTAATGTTTCTGCGGAAAAAGCCACTGCGGCGTTCTTTACGCAGTACACTGTCACCCTGCTGTTGGTGTTGCTGCTCAATTTTGGCTTGAATGCTCAACACACCATCGTGTAGCTGCACATCAATATCTTCCTTAGCCACACCAGGTAACTCGGCAACAAATAAGTAGCTATCTTCTTTGTCGATGATATCGACACGCGGTTGGAAAAACCCATCATCACGCATGGCAAATTGTGGGCTAAAAAGCTGCTCCCATAAATGGTCTTCTCCAAACCAATGATCTCTAGGTAACATGTTCATAATAAGCTCCTTAGTTAGAACCAACACTAAACAACAGCTTACTCAATTTAATTTTAGTAGAGACAAACTGGCCTAACAGGAAGTTGAGGCCAAAATAACTAGCGAGTTTGACCTAAAGCAAACTCATCGATAACTATTATTTTGAGGCTAAGAAAAGGTACAAATTATGCGGTAGGAGACGGGCATAAAAAAACCGCTAGCCAAAGCTAGCGGTTTAGGATGTAACAAGCGTTAGTTCGAGTCACGAGTTAAAAAGGCAACTACGGGGTAGTTTACTCGGCCGCTTCAACATCTGATTCGCATTCTTTTGCTTCAATATCTTCACTGATTGGAAGGCGCACAAAAAAACCTTTACCAGTTGCAAAACAACGCATCGTTTGTTGTTGGTCTTGTTCCATTTAGATAAATCTCCTAAGTTGTTGCAAGGGTGAAAAAGTTAAATGTTATGTTTAATTTCTCGTTATATTTTGCTTATTGCCACTTGCGTAAGTAAGGCTAGCTAGTGAATAAAAATTGCACAAGAAATAATCAGTAAAAATTCCATTTAGCCAAACATTTCTTGATCTAGCTCAGTCTTGCGGGAGGTAATCTATAGGCTTTTGCTAGAAATGTGAAGTACTAATTTACCACTTTGGGGATGCAAGCCAAATCCACAAAAAATAATACCCATAAAAAACAACAACTTAAAAACAAGGCAAAATATAAGAAAATATTACTTATAGCTTTTTGGCATGTATAAAATGTGTTTTATATCTGTTTGGCTATATTCGGGTTAAGCCGAGAAAATAACAATAGATGAATCAGTTACTTACACCGAGCTATCATTCAAACAAAGCCTAGTGAATAATTATTCAAAATAGTAACTAATGACATAAAAGACAGTTATAAAACTAGAGCGCAGGCCGCTCACAGGCTAGGCTTAGCGCTTTTTGATTTTTACGAAATCGAAGAAAAGCCATAATGCAATAATGGTTGCCGACACCACCACGCCATATTCTAGATAAAGGTGGATATAACCGAGAAAAAAGCTTACTGCGGGTAAAACTAATACAAGCATTAAGGCCAACAACAAATAGCCCAAGATAATCTCCTCTTTTTTTAGGAGTATATCCTGATGATTTACCCTCAAGCCATATCAAAATTAACATTTCGTGAAGGTTTTAATCTGCTGGGAATTAAAGAAGAAGAAATAGCGGTTTAGAAAACCTGATTTGATAATACTAAAAACAGCAAAAGCCTAAGTTTATTTACCCAGAGCTGGCTATAAAGTAAACACCGGCATTGCACTTAGCATCAACAGTGCTCATCAAGATAGATGGCCAGTTACTCAAAGTAAGACTTTAGCTGCAGCTGTACGTGGCCATCTTTCCATACTGTGGTGTCGATTTGCGTTTTGCAAATTGCACACAGCGTTTTGTTCGACAAGGTTAAGTGGCCCGACAAACGGTTACCTTTGGCACGAAACAACAAGTTATTTTGCGCTTGCCAGCGCACTCCACCACGCCAATTTGCACGCCATTGCGGCACTTGCTGGTAACGTAAAAATTCAGATTGCTCGGTAGTATTAGTAGGAAGCTGATTACTGCTAGCGCTGCGAGCACTAAAATGCTGTTCTTGTAACCAATTAATATCATTGAATAAATCACTAGAAGCTTGAGGTTGTTCGAGCTCGTTCTCAACACTAAAGTCGAGCGCCAGTTTAGGCTTTGCCTGAACCATGTTTGCCAACACCAATACTGCAATCATTAACGATAATGCAATACCCATAACAACCTCCAACGCAACGTTAGTTTAGTGAACTACTTCCTCTTATGGTTTGGTTTACATCTCGCACCTTGCCAAGCTTGGTAAGGTGCTTTTATTAAAGAGTAGTAGACGCAATGGGTTCTTGCTATTTCCATGCCACTACTAAGCTTTTACACAGGTGCGCGTTACATTCTGCTAACTTTATTCAACCTAGGCATAACCTATCACACCGATAAACTTTACAAATTGGTTTGACCAATGGAAATAAGCGATACTTTTGTGCGAAGTTACTTGACTGTTAGGCCGTAGTTTTCTTTCATACACACCAAATGCGAAAAATTAGCTAACATGCAGTAGCTAACAAACATTTAATATGCAGCGACGTGTTGCCAACACAGCAACTCAACATAACAACCATTAGCAGGAACACACTATGCAAATCGGAATACCTAAGGAGATCTTCGACCAGGAGAGCCGGGTAGCCGCCACCCCAAAAACCGTAGAGCAGTTGCTTAAACTAGGCTTCTCTGTGGCAGTGGAAAGCGGTGCAGGAACAGCAGCCAGCTTTAATGATGATGCTTATAGCGAAGCAGGCGCAGAAATTGTAAGCAAAGAGCAAGCATTTCAAGCTGACCTCATCTTTAAGGTTAACGCTCCACTAGACGGAAGCGACAACACCACCGACGAACTTTCTCTTATAAAGGAAGGCGCAACGGTAGCCAGTTTTGCATGGCCTGCACAAAATCCAGAATTGCTTGAAAAATTTAAAGCAGCCAAGGTTAACTTATTAGCCATGGACATGGTGCCACGGATTTCTCGTGCTCAATCATTGGACGCACGTAGCTCGCTAGCCAACGTAGACGGCTACCGCGCAGTGGTAGAAGCAGCCAACCACTTCGGCCGCTTCTTTACCGGTCAAATTACAGCTGCGGGTAAAGTACCACCAGCTAAAGTATTGGTAATTGGTGCAGGTGTAGCCGGTTTGGCTGCCATTGGTACCGCTGGTAGCTTGGGCGCCATTGTTCGCGCCTTTGATACTCGCCCAGAAGTAAAAGAGCAAATTAACTCTATGGGCGCCGAGTTCCTAGAGCTTGATTACGAAGAAGAAGATACTGGCAGCGGTGACGGCTACGCAAAAGAAATGAGCGCAGCCTTTATTGAAGCCGAAATGGCCTTGTTCCGCGAACAAGCCAAAGATGTAGACATCATCATTACCACCGCATTAATTCCAGGCCGCCCAGCACCAAAGCTGATTTTGGCCGACATGGTTGAATTAATGAAGCCAGGTAGCGTAATTGTTGATTTAGCAGCAGCCACTGGCGGTAACTGTGAGTTAACCGAGCCTGGCGAAATTGCCGTTAAGCACGATGTAACCATTGTCGGCTTAACCGATATTTCTCGCCGTTTGCCTGCTCAAGCTAGCCAACTTTACGGCACCAACTTAGTAAACCTACTTAAGTTACTTAGCCCAGAGAAAAATGGCGAAATCAACATCGACTTCGAAGACGAAGTTTTACGTGGCGTAGCCTCGGTTAAAGATGGCGAAATCACTTTCCCACCACCAGCAATTCAAGTAAGTGCTCAGCCTCAAGCCGAAGCACCAGCTGCAGAGCCGGCTCCAGTGGAAGAAGAAAAACCAAGCAAGCCTTGGCTAAAACCAGTGCTAGCAGCAGCCGGTGCAGCCGCTTTTGCTTGGGTAGCCGACGCAGCACCAGCAGACTTTGTACAACACTTCACTGTGTTCTTGCTGGCTTGTGTAGTGGGTTACTACGTAGTTTGGAACGTAACACATGCCTTGCACACTCCATTAATGAGTGTAACCAACGCCATTAGCGGCATTATTATTGTGGGCGCCTTAGTCCAGATGAAAGCCGACACCTCCTGGGTAGTACTACTGCTCTCGGGTATCGCCGTGCTTATCGCCACCATTAATATCGCCGGTGGTTTTACTGTGACTCAGCGGATGCTGAAAATGTTCCGTAAAGACGACTAAGGAGAAATAGTCACATGTCTCAAGGTATAGTTTCTGCAGCGTATTTAATCGCTGCCCTATTGTTTATCTTCAGCCTAGCCGGCCTAAGTAAACAAGAAACCGCTCAGCGCGGTAACATCTTTGGCATCATCGGTATGGTTATCGCCGTACTCGCCACATTAGCTAGCACCCAAGTAACCGGCGGTAGCTGGATTATTACCCTAGCCATGGGTATTGGTGCCGCTATTGGCATCCGTTTAGCACTTAAAGTTGAAATGACCGAAATGCCAGAGCTGGTTGCTATTTTGCACAGTTTCGTAGGTATGGCAGCAGTATTGGTTGGTTTCTCAAGTGCTATCGACCACGGCTCGTTAATTGATTCAGTTACTGGCTTAATTGACCCAGTAGCAAAATCTATTCACGACGTAGAAGTATTCCTAGGTATCTTTATTGGTGCAGTAACCTTCACCGGTTCGGTAGTAGCCTTTGGTAAACTTCGCGGCCTTATTAGCAGTGCCCCTAAAGCCCTACCAGGCGCTCACTGGTTAAACTTAGGCATGATTGTGGTATCAATCTACCTAGGTAGTGTATTCATGGACAGCGGCTCTATGTGGCCACTGGTTATCATGACCTTTATCGCCTTTGTATTTGGTTACAACCTAGTATCTGCTATCGGCGGCGCCGACATGCCAGTAGTTGTATCGATGCTTAACTCATACTCTGGTTGGGCAGCAGCAGCGGCAGGTTTCATGCTAGGCAACGACTTGCTAATTGTAACCGGTGCGCTAGTAGGTAGCTCGGGTGCGATTCTGTCTTACATTATGTGTAAAGCAATGAACCGCTCGTTCATCAGCGTAATCTTAGGTGGCTTTGGCTCAGAAGGCGGCACAGTTGTAGCTAGCGACGTAGACCAAGGCGAGCACACCGAAGTGCAAGCTGAAGACGTAGCCGAAATGCTAAAAGACGCAAACGAAGTGATTATCGCCCCAGGTTACGGCATGGCAGTAGCACAAGCCCAATACCCAGTAGCGGAAATTACCAAGCAGCTACGTGATAAAGGCATAAACGTACGTTTTGCTATTCACCCAGTAGCCGGTCGTTTACCAGGCCACATGAACGTATTGTTAGCCGAAGCCAAAGTCCCTTACGACATCGTAATGGAAATGGACGAGATTAACGAAGACTTCGCCTCTACCGACGTTGTGCTAGTAATTGGTGCTAACGACACGGTTAACCCTGCAGCTAAAGAGCCAGGCAGCCCAATTGCTGGTATGCCAGTGCTTGAAGTATGGGATGCGAAGAAGGTAGTAGTATTTAAACGTTCAATGGCGACTGGTTATGCTGGTGTTCAAAACCCATTGTTCTTTAAAGAGAATACAGACATGTTGTTTGGTGATGCTAAAGAAACGGTTCAGAAGATTCTTTCTCATATCTAATCAGATAACTTGTTAAATATGAAAGCCGCTCATTGAGCGGCTTTTTTGTTCTTCTTGAAATCTACTTTTGTTAATCAAATACCTTACTCTACATTTCGGTATTTTGACGCTAATAGTTTATCTTAAACAATTAACGTTGGTGTTCGCTTCACTTGCGGATTTCGCCCTGACGGCGACTTCCTTTTTCTTTGAACAGCCAAAGAAAAACTAAGGAAAAAGAAAGGCTGCCCCAGCATCATCTTCTTCCTGCGTTGCTCACTCACTGCGGCGTCAAAACAACTCGCTACGCTCAAACAGGTTTTGCCTATACCCGCAGCTCGCTTGCGCTACTCGGCGATGATGAGGGGGAAGGAAGATCAAGAGCCCAGCTAGCTAGATAAACAGAAAAAACTTAACACTCCCACTCTTTGCTCTTTGCTCTTTGCTCTTTGCTCTTTGCTCTTTGCTCTTTGCTCTTTAGGACCATCATCTCCGCTGAGTAGCGAAGTAAACAAGGGATTAAACCGAGGACTGTTTGAGCGTAGCGAGTTTCCGAAGGTGCCCTTGTTTGCGAGCAACGGAGGAGCTAAGGAGATGCGGGCTGCCTTTCTTTTGTGTACTTTTCTTTGGCAGAGCAAAGAAAAGTACATCGCCGCCAAGGCGAAACCCGAACCCACAAAGTACCTCGTCAGCAAAAGTGGACGACAAGTTGCCCAATCCATAAACCATGATTCCCGCTGAGTATCGCGGTAAATCAACGAATAAGCCGAGGACTGTTTGAGCGCAGCGAGTTTCCGTAGGCGCGTTGATTTATGAGAAACGCAAGATTCAAGGGAATGCGGGGCGGCCTTTCTTTTGTACACTTTTCTTTGGCCGCGCAAAGAAAAGTGTATCGCCGGCAAGGCGAAACCTAAGCCAACACCAAGCAGTGGTTCAAATGAAACTAATATAAATTCAAGCTCACAGCTCTGCTTTCAATACACCATCATCTCCGCCGAGTAGCGGAGTAAACAAGAGATGAAACCGAGGACTGTTTGAGCGTAGCGAGTTTCCGAAGGTGCTCTTGTTTGCGAGCAACGGAGGAGCTAAGGAGATGCGGGCTGCCTTTCTTTTGTGTACTTTTCTTTGGCAGAGCAAAGAAAAGTACATCGCCGCCAAGGCGAAACCCGAACCCACAAAGTACCTCGTCAGCAAAAGTGGACGACAAGTTGCCCAATCCATAAACCATGATTCCCGCTGAGTATCGCAGTAAATCAATGAATAAGCCGAGGACTGTTTGAGCGCAGCGAGTTTCCGTAGGCGCGTTGATTTATGAGAAACGCAAGATTCAAGGGAATGCGGGCGGCCTTTCTTTTGTGCACTTTTCTTTGGCCGCACAAAGAAAAGTGTATCGCCGGCAAGGCGAAACCTGAACCAACACCAAGCATTGGCTCAAAATAAAACGAATGAAGCCTCAAGCATGCTGTTCTGCTTTCAATACACCATCATCGCCGCCAAGCCAAAACCTGAGCCCACAAAGTACATCGCAAGCAAAATGGTTAACGAGAAGAGGAAGCTTACAAATACAAAAAAACCGCTAATTAGCGGTTTCTTCTCAAACTAACATCCCATTACCACATCAAATCATCTGGGATTTGATAATCAGCATATGGGTCATCTTCATCAATCACATCTTGGCTTGGGTCGTTAATTAGCACAACTACGCTTTCATCACGCTGGGCAATCTTTTCCGCCACAATCGTAGGGACGACTTCATAAGCTTCGCCCAGAGTAACAATGGCTAAGCGGCCGTTACTAAGCTGCTTACGCAGTTCTTCGGTAACATAAATCTTTTTAATTAGGCCTTCGTGGGTGAAGTTGTAAGCTTCTTCGCCACGCTTTCTGTCTAACATGTTCATCTCAATCAATTGCTTGATTTGAGCGGCAACAGCTTTTTTGGCTTTCTCGGCATTTTGTTGCTGAGCTAATTCAGCGTCACGTTGTTGTTGGTCAAGCTTGGCTTGCTCGGCAGCTGCTTTTACTTCCTTGGCCAAGGTGCGTGATTTTTTATTGGTTTTGCCTACTTTTTTGGCTTTTTTCTTGTCAACTAAACCAGCTTTAAGCATCTGCTCTTGCAGCGATAACTTGGCCATAGCAAATCTATACCTTTGAATTCGATGGGTGAATTTATAATGCAGCACTACGGCCACTAAAGGCCTAGATAATACGTGAAGCGGCTACAAATTTGAACCTATAGCGAACAAGTTAACCAGGCCTACTCGGCTTGTGGCGCTAGGGTTAACGACAAAGGTTGATCTTGCGGATAGCCCGACAAATCAATCTCGCTGCCATTAAGTTTTAAGCTAAAACCCTCGATTTGAGAAAAGTACAAGGATGCTGGGTGCATTACCTGCCAAGTGCGCAGATCGCCCATGCCTAACCAGCCATCAAATACCACTTTATCGCGGCCATCAATAAGCAGTAATTCGGCTCGGTTGTCGGCTTCAATTTCTAGCTCTATAACTTGCTCTGGCTTTAAGGCTTCTGGTTGCCACAAATCACTTGGAGCGACCCAGTAGTAGGTTCTTGCGCCTTGCCAACGATGGGGTAACTGAGCAGGTGGACGAATTGGGTAAATAGGTCGAATTGGGCGTTCAATAGGATGGCTAGGGATTGGGCGCTCTATGGGTTGCTCGGGTTTGTGTAACTGCGCTGGGCGAGCGGCCTGTTCCGCCATACAGGCTTCTATAACGCCAATCGCTAACAGCAAAGCCAAACCTATATTACAAAGAAACCTTAGCATTTCTCGCCCCAACCACAGTTAAACCCTTGATTAGTAATAATAGCCGAAAAATTCATATATACTCTTGGTACATGATCATATTTACAGTGGTTTAAGTGGAATTAAGCAGCCTGCCCATCACCGCACTTAAAGGAGTGGGTGACAAACTTGCCGAAAAACTCCTACGCCTACATATTCGCAATGTCGGCGACTTGCTGCTGCACTTACCCCTGCGTTATGAAGACCGCACTCGCGTATGGCCAATTAATGATTTACTGCACGGCGCGCATGTTTCGGTGCATGGCGAAATTACCAAGGTGGAAACCATTCACGCCCGTCGCCGCATGCTAACGTGTCGCATCAGCGATGGCAGCGGCAGTATTACACTGCGCTTTTTCAACTTTAATAACGGCCAAAAGGCTGCCATGCAACAGGGTAAGTGGATGCGTTGCTTTGGCGAAGCTAAGCGCGGTAAACATGGTTGGGAAATGATCCACCCGGAATACAGCATTGTTGCCGATCCTAGTGCACCCTTAATGGATGAAAAGCTTACCCCGGTTTATCCCACTACCGAGGGTTTAAAGCAACTCAATTTGCGTAAACTCAGCGAGCAAGCTTTTAAGTTGCTAGAGCAATATCCCTTGGTAGATTGGCTACCACCCGCATTACGCCCCCATGGTTTAGATCTTAACCAAGCCTTAATGCAGCTGCATCGCCCCGATCCAGATACCAAGCTCAGCTTGTTAGAAGAAGGCCGACATCCTGCCCAGCAGCGTTTGGTATTAGAAGAACTAGCCGCCCACCAGCTCAGCATGTTAAAGCTACGCCAAGAGCAACAGCGCCAAGCGGCCATTGCTTTACCGCTTGCCAGTGACTTAGAACAGCAATTTTTAGCCCAGCTCCCCTTTAAACCAACCAATGCCCAACAACGGGTGGTGGCCGAAATTAAAAGCGATACCCAGCAGCCACATGCCATGATGCGTTTGGTACAAGGCGATGTAGGCAGTGGCAAAACCTTAGTAGCAGCAATGGCGGCTTTGCAGGCCTTAGCTAATGGTTACCAAGTGGCGCTGATGGCGCCCACCGAAATATTGGCCGAGCAGCATGCGCTTAACTTTGCCAAATGGTTCGAGCCCCTAGGCATTAAAGTTGATTGGCTTGCCGGCAAACAAAAAGGCAAAGCTCGCAACGAGGCTATGGAGCGCATAGCCAGCGGCGAAGCGCAAATGGTAGTGGGTACTCATGCCATTTTCCAAGAGCAAGTGCAGTTTGCCAAACTCGCCTTAGTGATTATCGACGAACAACACCGCTTTGGGGTGCACCAACGTATGGCCTTGCGGGAGAAGGGCGCCGCTGTAGATGGCAGCAACACTTTACCCCATCAGTTAATTATGACGGCTACCCCTATCCCTCGCACCTTGGCGATGACGGCCTATGCCGATTTGGAGCTGTCGATTATTGATGAGCTGCCGCCCGGACGAACCCCAATTAAAACCGTGGCCCTGCCAGATACTCGTCGTGAGCAAGTGATCGAACGGGTGTATCAGGCTTGCCATAACGACGGGCGCCAAGCATATTGGGTTTGTACCTTAATTGAAGAATCAGAAGTCCTGCAGTGCCAAGCAGCCGAAGACACCGCCGATACCTTACAAAAACAACTACCCGATTTACGCATTGGTTTAGTGCATGGCCGCATGAAACCGCAAGAAAAACAGTGGGTAATGGAGCAGTTCAAAAACCATCAGCTTGATTTACTGGTGGCTACCACCGTAATCGAGGTGGGTGTGGATGTACCTAACTCCAGTTTAATGATTATAGAAAACCCCGAACGTTTAGGTTTAGCTCAGCTCCACCAGTTACGTGGCAGGGTGGGTCGTGGCCAAGTAGAAAGCCACTGCGTATTGATGTACCACAGCCCCTTATCTAAAACCGCCAGTTCTCGTTTAAGTGTATTGCGCGACAGCACCGACGGTTTTGTAATTGCCCAACGCGATATGGAAATTAGAGGCCCTGGCGAACTACTTGGCACCAAGCAAACCGGTTTAGCCGAATTTAAAATTGCCGACTTAGTACGAGACCAAGCAATGATAGCTGAAGCGCAGCGCCTAGCTAAACAACTTCTTCAGCAAACACCGGTTGCTATTGAGCCCTTAATTGACCGTTGGTTAGCCGGCCGCGAACAATTCGCTCAAGCTTAGCAACATATGACTCTCTGTTAGTTGATACTGAAGATCTCATCACGGCATTTTTCTACCAAAATCTCCTGCAACCATAGGTACAAAGGGTTTTGTCGATTGCGATAGTGGAAAACATAACCAGTATCGTACTTCAGCGCTAAACCTTTAAAGTCTTCACTTAGCTGTAATTGCCTAATGCCAGGGATATCTTCTGGTGGGTAATAAGTCACACTTGGGTAGACTAAATCACTCACCCGTAATACATCCATAATCGAACCCGGCAGTTCGGAACGATAACCAATGGTCACTTCTACGCCATAGGCAGCCAAAAACTTTTCTGCCTCGGTGCGAGCAGGGCTCCAACCTGGAACATGAATTAAAGCAGTAGAGTAATGTTCAAAATCTTGCGGGGTGACAATGTCGTCACCAATTGGATGAGCATCACGCGCATAAACATAAATAGGCTGGCGCCATAAACGTCGTTGCACTAGCTCTTTCGAGCCTTCTACCGGCAATAAACACAAGCCAAAATCAATTTGCCCGCGCTGAATCAGCTCGCAAGTATCGGCTCCCCAAGTAGCCACTTGCAGACGTAGATCCGGCGCATGCTGCTGCAATGCCACAAACAAACGCTTAGCGACCGACGCTAATAACATTGGGTGCATAGCAACTTTTAGTACGCCTTCTAACTTAGCTGGGTCAAAGTCATTATGGTGGTCAACAACGTTAGCAAGCTCAGCTAAAATGCTTGGTAAGCTAAGCGATAACTGTTCGGCTTTTGGGGTGGCAATAAGCCCATGTTGAGCACGTACGAAAAGCTCATCGGCAAAATGCTCACGCAGTTTTTGCAAGCTGCGGCTAATCGCTGGCTGACTAACATTCATACGTTCGGCAGTGCGGCGCGTATTAAGCTCTTGCGCTAACACCACAAACACTTTTAGTAAATTTAAATCTAGCGTCTCAAAGGAACTATTGGTCACCTACTTCCTCCAGCATTATTCTCCAGTAAGCCCCTTAAACATTAGCAATGAATCGCGCTAAGCTCATCATTTTTCGAAGAAGCTAGGCATTTACTGAGAATCAACACATAAACTGTGGTGGCAGGCACAAAAAAGCCGCTACGGCTGAGCGGCTTTTCAAATATAAACTCTATAACTGGTTAATCATCTAGGTCTTTGTCGTACCAACCTCGGCTGCAATCAACCGCCCGCTTCCAACCTTTGTATAACCGTTCTCGTTTCGCCTCATCACCATCAGGAGAGAAGCAACGATCTGGAGTATTGCTCTCGGCCAAGCTTTCTACGCTCTCCCAGTAACCCACCGCCAAGCCAGCTAAGTAAGCAGCGCCTAAGGCGGTAGACTCGATCAGCGAAGGGCGTACCACTTCGGTACCCAGCGCATCAGCCTGAAACTGTAACAAGAAATCATTGGCTACTGCGCCGCCGTCTACTCGCAATTGTTTTAGCGAAATCCCAGCATCGGCTTGCATGGCTTCTAATAAGTCTCGGCTTTGATAAGCAATCGATTCAAGTGCAGCCCGAATAATATGGTTACGGTTAGCGCCTCGGGTTAACCCTACAATAGTACCGCGTGCGTAAGGGTCCCAGTAAGGTGCACCTAAACCCACAAAAGCAGGAACTAAGTATACCCCGTTGGTATCGTCTACCTTAGAGGCAAAATACTGGGTATCGGAGGCATCGCGAATCAATCCCATCTCGTCGCGCAACCATTGAATGGTAGCACCGCCCATAAATACACTGCCTTCTAGGGCGTAATTAACCTTGCCATCTAAAGAAAAAGCGATAGTGGTGAGCAAACCATGAGTTGACTTAACCGGTACTTCGCCAGTATTCATCAATAAAAAGCAGCCGGTGCCGTAGGTGTTTTTTGCCATGCCTTTGCGATAACACTGCTGACCAAATAGCGCCGCTTGTTGGTCGCCAGCAATACCGGCGATAGGAATACGCGTTCCACCTTTACCGCCAATATTGGTTTGGCCGTAGATTTCCGAACAGGCTTTCACTTCTGGCAGCATTTGTTTAGGCACACCCAGCATATCTAACAATTTATCATCCCATTGCAAGGTATGAATGTTAAACATCATAGTGCGAGAGGCATTGGTATAGTCGGTAACATGCACTCGCCCGTTAGTAAGCTTCCAAACTAACCAGCTATCAACCGTGCCAAACAGCAAGTCACCCGCTTCGGCTTTTTCGCGTGCGCCTTCTACATTATCTAAAATCCACTTTAGCTTTGAGCCAGAAAAGTAGGCATCTAAGATTAGGCCTGTAGTATCTTGAATGTACTCTTCCCAGCCTTGCTCTTTTAGCTCTTCACATAACTTAGTGGTGCGGCGACACTGCCAGACAATGGCATTATAAATAGGCTGGCCAGTGTTTTTGTCCCAAACAATGGTGGTTTCTCGCTGGTTGGTAATGCCAATCGCAGCAATTTGGTCACTGCGGATACCGGTTTTTGCCAAAACCTCGGTTAAAGATGCACTTTGGCTAGCCCATATCTCCATGGGATTGTGCTCTACCCAACCTGATTTTGGGAAAAACTGGCTAAATTCGCGCTGTACGCTGCCAACAATTTCAGAGTCTTGGTTAAAAATAATCGCTCTTGAGCTTGTTGTGCCCTGATCAAGGGCAACTATATATCGTGCGGTGTCCATTGATATTACGGTTCCAGATTAGCATTTATGTCTATTATGCTCGAAAACGAACATTTTAGAACATTTTTTTAACCGAAGCGTGACAAAACTTTAATTTCATTTCAGCAATTTCTCTAAAAAGCTGCGATGCAGTTTGCGGTATCGCTTTGTTAACCGTGACAAAAACTGCATTTTAAGTAGACTTATGACTGCGCTATAAAATGTATACCAATAAGAGAAACCCAGTTGTGAAGCAGACTCAACGCCATCAACAAATCTTGCAGGTGATAAAAACCCAAGGCTTTGTGGCTACCGAAGAATTAGTAGAATCACTTAATGTAAGCCCGCAAACCATTCGCCGCGACCTTAATGTATTGGCCGAACAGAAGCTGATTCACCGCCACCACGGTGGTGCTTCGTTACTATCGAGTAGCGTAGTGAACGACTCTTATTCCAGTAGAAAGATCAAACAACATCTTGAAAAAGAAAGCATTGCTCAGAAAATTGCCGAGCAGATCCCCAATGGCGCATCGCTGTTTTTGGATATTGGTACCACCGCCGAAACAATTGCTAGAGCACTATTGGAGCACCGCGATTTACGTATTATCACTAACAATATTCATGTTGCATCACTACTGATGGTTAAAGACGACTTTAATGTGATTATGGCCGGCGGCGCGTTGCGTAATAAAGATGGTGGCATAGTGGGTGAAGCCACCATCGACTTCATAAAACAATTTCGCCTAGATTATGGGGTAGTAACGGTTAGCGGCATTGATTTAGATGGCTCACTGCTGGATTTTGACTACCACGAGGTGCGTGTAACTCAAGCCATTATTGCTAGTTCGCGCAACGTTATTCTTGCCGCAGACCACAGTAAGTTTGGCCGTAACGCGATGATTAACATTGGCAATATCGCGCAAATTGACCACTTGTATACCGATCGACCAGTGCCACAAGACATCAGCGAAATCCTTAAACAACAAGACGTACAGTTAACACTTTGCCCTACTCAGTTAAGCAGTTAAGCGCTTGCGCAGCAGTTCACCAAGAAAGCCTTTATAGCTGGTAGCCTGTTCGGGACAAAGTTGCTGCAATTGGCTTAACTCTGCTTGGTTGATCTTGCCGCCCTCGCCATGGGCCAGTAAATAGTTATCAACCTGCATTTGGCTAAACCGCTCAATAGATTGGCGATACAGGCTAGGGTTAGAGATAGGAAACGGACAAATCAAACTGCCTTTCACCCGCAAGATGCAATCTGCCACATATAAGGTTTTTGTGGCTGGATGATAGAGCGATAAATCTCGGTCGGTATGACCGGGCGTAAAGTACACCAGCCAATCTTCAAACCCCGGTAAGCCCTGACCATCTTTAAGCCGATGGGTAAAGTTGAGTTTGGGCGAATACCACAAATTGGCTTTAGCCCGCCGATGCCGCTTCGCAACATAATGCGCTAAGGCCAAATCCACTAAATGCTTACACCTTCCGGCAATGCCTTGATACCACTCGCCAGGGTGTTCAGCTCCTGCAATAGAAAGCTTAAAACGGCGTTGCAAGTAACTGGCACCACCAGCATGATCTGGATGCATATGGGTTACCATCACCAGTTCTAGTTGGCTAAGTGGTCGTGCTAACTGTTCACAGATAAAACGCTTAAGCATTGCAACATCAGCGCGGCAACAGCCATCCAGCAAGAGTAATTTGTTCGGATACTCAATCAAAAAAATATTCTGAATATAGCCTTCCAACTGATGGATCTTCATAGCTTACCGCAAACAATTGTTAACAAGATGTAACAGTTTAGAGCAAATACTCCATGCAGACAAATCTAGCCGGCAAGCTTAAAAGCGCGTTTTGCACATTTTTTTTACATCGGTAATTGTTTTTTGATCACAAAATGCTCTATTATGCTCGATATCGAAACAAAACGAACTTTATTGAAAGGATCGCTCAACATGGCACAAACAAATGACCCGCATAACTTCGACCTAATAGTCATTGGTGGTGGTATAAACGGCGTGGGCATAGCGGCAGATGCCGCTGGCCGAGGGCAACGCGTTGCTTTGTTTGAGCAAAACGACCTAGCCAGCGCAACCTCTTCTGCTAGTTCGAAGCTGATCCATGGTGGCCTGCGTTATTTAGAGCATTATGAGTTTCGTTTAGTGAGCGAAGCCCTTAAAGAGCGTGAAGTATTGCTAAATATGGCTCCTCACCTTGTTGAGCCGATGCGTTTTCGTTTGCCACATCGCCCCCACCTGCGACCTTGGATATTGATACGCATGGGGCTCTTTCTTTACGACAACCTAGCTAAACGCGGCACCCTTCCCGGTTGTAAGGGCTTAAGCTTCGCTCACAGTGATGTACTAAAAAGTGATATTACCAAAGGCTTTGAATACTCTGATTGTTGGGTGGACGATGCTCGACTAGTGATTAGTAATGCCTTGTTAGCAGCTAAACACGGCGCGTTTATTGCGCCACGCCAACAAGTAGTAGCAGCCAAACGCCAAGCCAAACATTGGTTGGTAGATGTAAAAGACACGCAAACGGGTGTGCAACAACAGTATCGCTGCAACACCTTAGTTAACGCCGCTGGCCCTTGGGTTCAGCAGTTCATTGAAGAGAACATGCAACAAACACCACCACGCACCATTCGCCTAGTAAAAGGCAGTCATATAGTGGTGCCAAAAATTCACGACGAGCCGCAATCCTACATCTTACAAAACACCGATAAACGCATTGTGTTTGTGATCCCTTATCAGCAGCAATACTCGTTAATTGGCACTACCGATGTGGAATATCAAGGCAACCCTTCCGAGGTGGCGATCTCCAATGATGAAGTCAGCTACTTGTGTGATGTAGTCAACCAGCACTTTACTCAGCAAATCGCGCCCAGCGATGTTATTCATACTTTTTCTGGAGTACGACCACTTTGCCAAGATGAGTCGAATGATCCTTCGGCAGTTACTCGTGACTACACCTTAGAATTAAGTGATAAAGCAGAAGGGGCTCCGCTGTTATCGGTATTTGGCGGCAAGTTAACGACTTACCGAAAACTGGCCGAAGCGGCCTTAGAAATGTTAGCTCCCCGCATTAACGATCTAGGTCCAGCGTGGACTAAAGCCTCTTTCTTACCGGGCGGCGCTATTGGCGGAGATATTCACTCTTATATTAAGCGGCAACAAGCCAACAGCGATTTACCCCCAGGGCTAGTAGCCCGCTGGTGCATGCACTACGGTAGCCAAGCCGAACAAATAGTACACAATGCTAAACAGCAGGGTTTAGGTGAGCTATTTGGCGGAAATTTGTATCAATTAGAAGTCGACTACCTGTGTGAGCAAGAATGGGCTTATCGAAAAGAGGACATTTTGTGGCGCAGAACCAAACAAGGTTTAGCATTTACCGAAGAACAACAGCAGCGTTTACAAGATTATTTGAATAACAAGCATCTTCAGCAGGAATCTTTAGAAAACACCGCTCAAGCAAGCTAGTTGGCATTAACCATACCAAGCCTGATTGCTACGATCTCAGGCTTGGTTGTCTAAACAAAAGCGCTTAACTTACACTTTTTAGCACTTCATCAATATTGCACTGGTTATTCTGATAAACCGTTTCGGCTAAAGCTAGCGCTTCTTGTTTGCCACTTTCCTGCTCAACGGCATGTAAACCCATAGATGCCTCACCCAAACCGTAACCTAATACCGTTAGAAATGCTGATGACTCCCGACTTATTTGCTCATCTGGCATGTGCGCAACAATTTGCGCTAAGGCTTGTCGTTCATCTTTATCATGAATATAAGCATGCGCCGCCAAACAGCGCGCACTGCTATTGGCCATATCAACCGCCAGTTGCTTTTGCTCATTGTTTAATTGCCCAGCCGAAGCCGGTAAGGCCAGTACCAAGCTAGCGCTTGCAGCAGTCACCAATGTTAGAACCTTATTCATCACTAATACCCTATACGTTTATGAATTAAGCAGCGGAATCAAATTCAACTGCGTAAGGCTAAAGGCCTTAATGCGGGCATTGTTGCACAACAGCGAGTATTGATTAGCTAGCGAAAATGGTTTGCATCGTTGCATAAATTGGAACAAGCACACTAATTCAAGAAAGCACTTACAAAAAACACCGATATTTACCTAATCAACACACAAGACCGACGTTTGAGCCTTTCAATAAACCCGCAGCACGGTTAGACTTCATCCACTTTGGTATAGATATGCTGACCGAGAGTCATGGAACAAACATTTTTACCCCTAAGTCGCCCAGCGATTGAACAACAAGAAATCGACGCAGTGGTTGAGGTACTCAAATCCGGTTGGATTACTACCGGACCAAAAAACGCTGAGTTAGAAAACGCCATAAAAAGCTATACTGGTGCCGAACACGCCGTAGCGCTAAGTAGTGCCACCGCCGGTTTGCACCTTACTCTGGTGGCTTTAGGCATTGGCCCTGGCGATGAAGTTATTACTCCATCTATGACCTGGGTATCTACCGTTAACCTAATTACCTTAATGGGTGCTAAGCCGGTTTTTGTGGATGTAGACGCCGATACGCTGATGACAAGTGCAGAGCGAATTGAAGCGCTGATTAGCGACAAAACCAAGCTTATCATCCCGGTGCATTACGCGGGTGCCCCCCTCGATCTAGACGCAATTTACGCCTTGGCGGAACAATACAATATTCCGGTGGTCGAAGATGCGGCACATGCCATTGGCTGTGAGTATAAGGGTCGGCCAATTGGCCAAACTGGCCACTGTATCTTCTCCTTACATGCGATAAAAAATGTAACCACTGCGGAAGGCGGTATTTTTACCACCAACGACGCCAAATTGGCTGAGCGGATTCGTCGTCTTAAGTTTCATGGTTTGGGCGTTGATGCCTTCGACCGCGAAACCCAAGGTAGGGCGCCACAAGCAGAAGTGATTGAGCCGGGCTACAAATACAACATGCCAGATATTTGTGCCGTACTAGGCTTAGGTCAAATGCAGCGCTTAGAGAGCATTACAGCTCAGCGACAAGCCTTAGTTGCGCATTATCGAGAGTTACTAAGCGATGTAGCGGGCATTACGCCAATGAGCGTGCCCAGCTATACTCATAAGCATTGCTGGCATTTAATGATAGTGAGAGTAGAGCCGAGTATTTGTGGTTTTGACCGTGACCAACTGATTGGCATGTTAAAGCAACAAGGCATTGGCGCAGGCATTCACTTTAAGGCCTGCCATAGCCAAAAGTACTATCGAGAAAACTATGCAACGCAGTTTGGCGAAATTAACCCAGACCTAAGCAACACCGAATTTAACAGTCAGCGCATTTGCTCATTACCGCTGTTCCCTGGTATGCAACTCAGCGATGTTGAGCGTGTAATTACTGCAATCAAACCAAATATTGGACCTTCTCATGAGGCATAAGCAAGAGATTAATTTTGTATCCATAGTGATACCGGTTTATAACGAAGCCGACAGCTTACAAGAGCTGATTCAGCGCACCTGTGCAGCCGCTGATACAATGGGTAAAGACTATGAGTTACTGCTGATCGATGATGGCAGTAAAGACAATAGTGCAGACCAAATTGAAGCGGCCTCTGCCGAAGAAGGCAGCCATGTAGTAGGCATTATTCTTAACCGCAACTATGGCCAACACAACGCTATTATGGCGGGTTTTGAGCATGTACGTGGTGACTTAATTGTGACCCTAGATGCCGATTTACAAAATCCACCGGAAGAAATTCCAAACTTGGTAGCAAAAGCTGAAGAAGGTTACGACTCTGTAGGCACAGTGCGTAAGAACCGCCAAGACAGCCGCTTACGCCGCTACCCTTCAATGCTTATCAACAAGATTGTAAAACGCTCTACTGGCGTAGAAATGAATGACTATGGCTGCATGTTACGCGCCTATCGTCGCCACGTGGTTGATGCCATGCTGCAGTGTCACGAACGCAGTACTTTTATTCCCATTTTGGCCAACGGTTTTGCTCGTCATACCGTTGAAATTGATGTTGAACATAGCGAGCGCCAGCAAGGCGAATCGAAATACAATATCATGGGTTTAATTAACTTAATGTTTGATTTGCTCACCAGCATGACCACCGCACCATTAAGAATGCTAAGCATTATGGGCGGCGCTATTGCAGCCTTAGGTGGCTTGTTTGGTTTGGTACTACTATTTATGCGCTTAATCTACGGCGCAGAATGGGGCGTAGACGGGGTATTCCCGCTATTTGCTCTATTATTTATTTTTATAGGCGCGCAATTTGTTGGCCTAGGTTTACTGGGCGAATACATCGGCCGAATATACTCCGATGTAAGGGCACGACCGCGCTACTACGTACAAGATGTGCTGGTAGGCGAAGCCACTAAACAAGCCCGTGACAACGATGCAAAAGCCGTTAGCAACAACAACTAATTTACCTCTTACTGTTAAGGAATAAGCCATGAAAGCAGTGGTGTTTGCCTATCACAACATTGGTTGTGCCGGTATTAAAAGTCTTCTCGATGCAGGCGTAGAAATCGCCGCCGTATTTACCCATTTAGACGATGGCAATGAAAATGTATTTTTTGAATCCGTAGCCAAGCTTGCGGCGCGTAACGGTATTCCGGTATTTGCTCCAGAGGACGTTAATCACCCCCTTTGGGTAGAAAAAATCAAGGCAATGCAGCCTGATGTATTTTTCTCCTTCTACTACCGCTCTATGATCAGCCAAGCGGTGCTAGACATCGCGCCGAAAGGCGGCTTCAACCTGCATGGTTCTTTGTTACCACGCTACCGTGGTCGTGCTCCAGTTAACTGGGCATTGGTAAATGGCGAAACCGAAACCGGCGTTACTTTGCATGCCATGACAGCTAGAGCCGATGCGGGCGATATTGTGGCCCAAGAAAAGCTCAGCATTGCCAACGACGATACCGCAGCTACTTTGCATAGCCGTTTAACAGAGCTAAGCAGCCAGTTGCTTGCCAAAGCACTACCGCAACTGATTGCAGGTAGCCACAACTTAACTGCTCAAGACGAAAGCCAAGCCACGGTATTTGGCCGCCGCACACCAGCAGACGGTGAAATTAAATGGTCTGACAACGCGCAAAGCATTTTCAACCTGTGCCGCGCGGTTACCGAACCCTTCCCTGGTGCCTTTACCTTTTTGGGCGAACGCAAAGTTATTTTTTGGAGCACCAGTGCTAGCGAGCAGGAATTTGATGCCACGCCAGGCACCATTGTTGCGACCTCGCCATTAACCATTGCCTGTACTCAAGGCTCTTTAGTGGTTAACGCGGGTCAAGCCGAAAATGGTTTATACCTGAATGGCGAGCAGTTAGCCTCCGAAATGCACCTAGTAGCAGGCATGCGTTTTGGCCCTCAAGCCAGTGCGATTATTGCTGCAAAACGTCGTCAAAAAGTACTAATTTTGGGTGCTAACGGCTTTATTGGTAACCACTTAACCAAGCGTTTGTTAGACGATGGTAAGTACGAAATCTACGCCATGGACATGAGTGCTAACCAAATTGAACAGCATCTAGAGCATCCAGATTTCCATTTTGTTGAAGGTGATATCACCATTCACAGTGAATGGATCGAATACCACATTAAAAAATGTGACATCGTATTGCCCTTGGTAGCGATTGCCACCCCTATCGAATACACCCGTAACCCGCTACGCGTATTTGAATTAGACTTCGAAGAGAACTTAAAAATTGTTCGCGAATGTGTGAAATACAACAAGCGCATTATCTTCCCGTCTACCTCTGAAGTGTACGGCATGTGCACTGATGATGAGTTTAACGAAGACAGCTCGCCACTAATCACTGGCCCAATTAACCGCCAGCGCTGGATTTACTCCACCTCAAAACAGCTTCTAGACCGAGTGATTTGGGCCTACGGTAAAAAAGATAACCTTAAGTTCACCTTGTTCCGTCCATTCAACTGGATGGGCCCGCGTTTAGATAGCTTAAACTCAGCACGTGTAGGTTCTAGTCGTGCCATTACCCAGCTAATCTTAAACTTGGTAGAAGGTACTCCAATTAAGCTAATTGATGGCGGCGAGCAAAAACGTTGTTTCACTGATATCTCCGAAGCGATTGAAGCCTTGTTCCGCATTATTGAGAACAAAGACGGCTTGTGTGATGGGCAGATCATCAACATTGGTTCGCCAGACAACGAAGCCAGTATTAAACAAATGGCTGAGACCTTGGTTGAAAAGTTTGATGCTCACCCACTGCGCGAAAAATTCCCACCGTTTGCCGGCTACCACTTGGTAGAAAGCAAAACCTTCTATGGCGATGGTTACCAAGACGTACAGCATCGTCGTCCAAGTATTCGCAATGCCAAGCGTTTACTTGATTGGGAACCAAGGATTATGATGGAAGACACTATCGAGGAAACCCTCGACTTCTTCTTAAAAACAGCTGTTGATGAGTAATAATGAGTTCGAAAGATCCAATTAAAGTTGGCTTACGCATTGATGTAGATACCTTTCGTGGCACGCGCTTAGGCGTGCCCAAGCTATTAGACATTTTTCAACGCCACAACATTACCTCGTCGTTCTTTTTCACCGTTGGACCCGACAACATGGGGCGCCATATTTGGCGCCTTTTGCGTCCGGCCTTTTTGAAAAAGATGTTACGTTCCAAAGCCGCCAGTCTATACGGTTGGGATATTATTTTACGCGGTACTTTTTGGCCGGGTCCCATCATTGGTAAAAAGCTCGCTTCGGTGATCAAAGATACCGACCGAGCTGGCCACGAAATTGGTCTGCACGCTTGGGATCACCACAAATGGCAAATGAAAACCGACAGCATGAGCCAAAGCGAGCTGGGTGAAGAAATTCGCAAAGGTTATCAGTTGCTTGCGGATATTACCGGCAAAGATGTGCAATGTAGCGCAGTGGCGGGTTGGCGTTGTACCGAAACCACCTTAGACGAAAAAGAAGCCTTTCCCTTTCGTTACAACAGCGACTGCCGTGGTGAGTCAATTTTTGTTCCCAAGCCTGGGATGGCTCCACAAATTCCGGTCACCTTGCCCACCTATGACGAGCTAATTGGTCAAGAGGGTGTAGACGAAACTAACTATAACCAAGCGATTCTTGATCGCATTAAAGCCGATGCCTTAAATGTTTACACCATTCATGCAGAGGTTGAAGGCATTGTTTGCGCAGAGATGTTTGAGCAGCTAATTATTAGCGCCAAGCAACAAGGCATTGAGTTTGTACCCCTGTGTGACCTGCTGGATCAAGACTATGTCTCTTGGCCACAAGACAGCATATTAAACATAGAAATGGATGGGCGCGAAGGCTGGTTAAGCCATCAAGCCTCACTTGTTCGCCCTCACACCAGTTAAATCAGGAAGTACTAGTAACATGCGCCACTTACGAATTAACCTAGCGACTTGGGTGCCGATCTTTTTTATCATTTTGTACCTATTACCCTTAGGTTTACGTGACCTTTGGTCTCCCGATGAATTGCGTTACGCCGAGATATCTCGGGAGATGGTGGCAAGTGGTGACTGGGTGGTACCACGCTTTAACGACTTACGCTATTTCGAAAAGCCAGTGATGGGTTACTGGATGAACGCGGTTTCGCAACTTATTTTTGGCGAAACTAACTTTGCGGTGCGTGCCGCTTCAGCCTTTAGCGCTTTAGGGGCAGCTTTTTGCATATTTTTGCTGCTCGCGCGCTTTGCCTCTCGCCCAGTGGCTTGGTTAAGCTCTGGCATTTATTTGAGCATGTTTATGGTGTCTGGTGTGGGCACCTACAGCGTATTAGACAGCATGCTAAACCTTTGGCTAACCGCCAGCTTTACCGCCTTTTACTTTGCCATTCGCAGCGAAGAAATGCGGCAACGCGCCAAGTATTACGGTTTAGCCGGTTTATATTGTGGCTGTGCGGTGCTTACCAAAGGCTTTTTAGCACTAGCGCTACCAGTGCTGGTGGTGGTTCCCTACAT
This sequence comes from Agarivorans aestuarii, assembly GCF_019670125.1. Lineage (NCBI taxonomy): Bacteria > Pseudomonadati > Pseudomonadota > Gammaproteobacteria > Alteromonadales > Alteromonadaceae > Agarivorans > Agarivorans aestuarii. The sequence goes on along the minus strand of NZ_AP023033.1, from coordinate 239,806 downwards.
GCTTTGGGACAAACAATTTAAAACCATTCTCAAATGGGGTTGGTGGGTAATGCTGCTAGCCGTGCTAGTTTGCCTACCTTGGGGTTTAGCTATTCATGCTGCCGAGCCAGACTACTGGCATTACTTCTTTTGGATTGAGCATATTCAGCGCTTTGCTGCTGATAACGCCCAACACTCGGCGCCAATGTGGTATTACCTGCCTTTCTTAGCGGCAGGTGTACTACCTTGGTTATTTTGGTCACCTAGCGCTATAAGCCACTTGAAAGGCCAAATGCATTCGCCGCTGCTGCGTTACGCCTTATTGTGGGCCATTTTGCCGCTGCTGTTTTTCTCCATGGCCAAGGGCAAACTAGCCACCTATATTTTGCCAATAATGGCACCTCTCGCCATCTTGTTTGCCTTTGGTATTCAACAAGCCTTTGCTAAATCCTGCAAAGGCTTAACATGGGGCAGCTGGTTAAATGCGATACTATTTGCCTTGTTAGCCGTAACTACCTTGGTACTTCATTACACTGGCAAACTGCCGCTAGACGCCGACGAAGCTTATCGTCCTTGGTTGTTATTCAGCATCTTTGCGTTTTGGTCGGCCATGGCCGTTGTCGCAATCAAGGCCACCAGCTTAAACGGCAAAGTCGCCAGCTATATGCTAATGCCACTGGGCTTGTTCATGCTAGCTTGGGCAACCTTCCCTAACTTAAGCATCTACTCAAAAATGCCGGCTAAGTTTATGCAGCAAATCGCTCATTTGGTCGAACCCAATACGGTATTGGTTGCGGACTATCCCGATACTATGTCGGCCTTTAACTGGTACTTTAAACGTGAAGACGTTTATCTTGTTGGTCAAAAGGGTGAGGTTCGCTACGGCCTAGAATATCCCGACGCACAACATCGCTTTATCGAAAGCAAACAGCTGGCGCAATTTATTGAGCAGCAACGCCAGCATGCACCAGTAATGGTTTATTTTCGCGATAAACCCAACATGGATGACAGCTTGCCAGAGACTACTCAGCGCATCGATAAAGGCCGTTATACCATTCTTTATTATCAGGCTAGTGCAAACTAAGCATGCTAGATCTAATGCTGATTGTTGCTTCGATAAGCTGCAGCTCGCTAAGCCAATACTGGCAAAAGCGCGCTGCTTTGCTATTTGCTGCTCAGCCAGAATTAAGCACCCTAGAGAAGTTACTGTCTAAGCCTTTAATCCTGGGGATTATTTTCTTAGGTTTGGGCGCTATTTTTTGGCTTGGCGTATTGAGCCTATGGGATGTATCGGTGGCCTATCCACTGCTCAGCTGTAATTTTGTCATCATGCTGCTTATCTCCAAGTTTGCTTTTAACGAAAGCGTTACACCGCGCCAATGGTGTGGTGTTGGCCTGATCGTTTTGGGTGTGGCCGTTCTAGGGGGAATAGACCAATTACTGTAAAAACCGACCCCAAAAGCCTTATGCTTGCCTTATTTAGCGTGGCCTTTATTTCGCTCGCCCAGCTCACTATGAAATGGGGAATGAGCCAACTAAGCCTTCATTACCTTAGCCTTAATGAACTGTGGAACTTGCAGCTGTATAGCGCATTAATAATGGACTATTGGCCCTATTACCTTAGCGTGCTAGCGGGTCTAAGCTTCTATGCTTTATCCATGCTGTGCTGGGTAATGGCATTAAAACAGCTACCGCTTTCAGTTGCTTACCCCATGCTTAGCCTAAGCTATGTTATTGTGTACGTGGCAGCAATAAGCTTACCGTGGATTGGTGAAGCCTTTAGTTGGCCAAAAGCCTTGGGCATCATGCTGATATTAGCGGGGATTTATTTGGTATTTCCGAGCAAAAAGGCCAAGCAAAGTTAAGTGCAGTGTTTCTTGCGCCTTTGTGTAAAAGGGGTGAAGCCTGTGCTGTTAAATATGTGAATACTCAAGTATTGTTGGATAAATACGATAAGTTATTAATAAGTCGCATGGAGTTTGCGCCAATATGAAACGCTTTTTCGACCTGCTTGCCATTGTATTCTTGCTATTGTTGGCAACTTCGGTCTTTTTCTTATTCTCCTTCCACCCTGATCGCTATAAAAGCGATTTTTTACATTGGTTCAATAAGCAAAGCGACTGGCAGCTTAACTACAACAATACTCAGTGGTCTCTAAACAAGCCTCTCAGCTTAGAGGTCTTTGATCTAGAAATCGCTAAATCTGGCCAAGCGGCCATGCTCACTAAACAGGCCAAGTTAAACCTAGCCTTGATGCCGTTGCTGCAAGGCAAAATTCAGATAGATAGTCTGCTGCTAGAGCAACCACAATTGGCGCTTACCCAACAACTGTTTAGCCAAACATCAGAATTCGGCACGCCAACAGAAACCACCAAGATTAGCTGGTTAAACGCTGTTCAAATCAATCAGCTATTACTCAAAGACGGCGACTTACTATGGCAGAATCAACAACAGTCTTACCAACTAGAGCGCTTCGAATTAGCCATAGAAGATTGGCAAATTGACCTAAACGAACCAGCACCAAGCCAATGGCAATTTACCTTACACAGTTCAGCTCAACGACTCATCACCCCTTGGCAAGACATAATGTTGCCACAACTAAGCCTTGCCTACGGCCAGCAGCAATTAGTGATAGAACACATCGGTGCCGATCTATTGCAAGGCTCGATTTATGCCTCTGCCGAATTGAGCAATAAACAACTCACAATACGTGAACTAGCTTTAAACAACCTTAGGCTAGAGCACTTTGCGCCAGCAACTAGCGCCGAAGAAAATGAGGCTACTGCCCCATCAGCCAGTGAGCAGAACTGGTTAAAAAACTTGCCTGAGCTAGCTTGGTTAGACAGTATTCAAATTGACAATTTATTACTAAACCAGCTGAGCCTAGCCACTCAGCTACAAGGTCATAACGTGGTGCTGAACAAGCTCACCGCGGAGTTAGAAGATATAGCTAGCCCTTGGCCTTACCAAGCTGACAAACTACGCGGCGAATATGCCTTTATTGCCGATGAATTGGGTATTGACCACATTCAGTTCAGCGAACTTACCGCCAGCGGGCAAATTAGCGATGGGCTATTTGCGGTAGATGCTTTACGCAGCCAACTTTTTAAGGGGCAGCTAGGCTTATCACTAAGTTATCAGTGGCAACAGCAAGCGCTTACCCTCCACCAGCTAATGTTAAGCAACAATGAAATTCCGATTCAACCTAGCTGGCTGCCAGCAGCAGATAATGACATTACAAGCGAAGCAGAAGCTAGCGCCAGTGAAACCAAAGCTGCTGCTCCACTGCAACAGCTACATATTGAGCAACTTGAGTTACAGCAAGTAAAACTGCTGTCTTATGCTGATCAACTTCCCTTTTCCGCTACCGGTTTAAACGTTGAACTGCGTCAGCTACAAGTGATTCAAGATGGTCAGTGGCAAAGCATTGACCAACTTTGGCAGCCACAAAGCCAAGTATTTATTGAAGCACCGGAACTTGCTTATCGCGGTATGCTACTCAGCCATGTAAGCTTCGACTTGGGTGCAGACCAAGAAATTGGCTATTTTAATTTGTATGGTGAGCTGCCCTTAGGCCAGTTCGAGCTGCAGGGTCAGGCCTTGCTAGATCAAGAACACAAGCCTTGGCAAGCAGAACTGTCTGGCCTACTGCTGGACATTAGCCCCTTAGCGCGCTTAACCAATAATCGTCAATTTAGCTTAGTGGGAGATTTAGAATTAGCGGGAAAGCTGCGAGGAAAACTTAGTAACTTTGGTGCCAATATTGATGGCTCGATAGATTTTCACAGCCAATTAATTCAACTGCCAGGTGCCGATTTGGAAGTGACCCTCGACCAAATTATCGAAAGCCCACGGCAGTATTACGAAGAGCCTAACCCATTAATCGCCAGCGGCTGGCCAATCTTTTGGCAAGATCCTCAAAGCTTGCCCAAGGGCATTACCCAGTTTACTAATCTCGCCTTACGTGCTGAGTTTGAACAGGGTAAGTTAAGCTTGGCCCCTCAGCAATTGCCGGGTATCCGTTATCAGCTGACCCTAGCAGGAGAAATAGACCTAGCTAAGCAGCGCTATAACCAACTGAAATTGGTTGTGGCCGACCAGCCATGCTGGCGTTTAGTTCACACCGTTGATGGCGCATGGTCTAAGCCAGAGGTGAGTTTTGATCACTACCTTTCGCCACGCCGCTACTCGGTGAGTCAGCAAGATTTTGTTAAAGCGCCAAACCGTCCGCAATGTCGCTATCCATTAACCAAAGAAAGCATGCAATAACCACCAGTCACTCGCTTAACCTTGCCTCAGCTAATACCTAAGCGTGTTCAATAAAACAGTCGCGCAATGGATTTTGGCTGCTGTCTTTTCGCCAAACAAAGTTAAAGCTTCTGCGCATATCTAAGCTACATGTGGTGTATTTAGGGCAATTCGATCGCCCGCTTTTATCGCTTGCTCCACACTACGGTGACCGTTCACTCGCTTAACGTTGCCAAAGCTAGTGACATAGCATGTTCAATAAAGCAGTCGCGCAGCGGGTTTTGGCTACTGTCTTTGCGCCAAACAAAGTTGAAGCTTTTGCACAAATCTAAGCTACATATAGTGTATTTAGAGCAATCAGCTCGCCCGCTCCACAATATCGTACGATTTATTCGTTTAGTGTGGCCAAAGCTAATGACATAGCATGTTCGATAAAGCAGTCGCGCAGCGGATTTTGACTGCTGTCTTTGCGCCAAACAAAGTTAAAGCTTCTACGCATGTCTAAGTCTGGTGTATTTAGAGCAATCAGCTCGCCCGCTTTTATCGCTTGCTCCACACTGCGCAAGGGTAGACAGCTTAGGTAAGCTCCGTCGGCGACTAAGGCCACTAAACTGGGCACATGGCTATACTCTCGCCATACTTTGAGCTTGGTGATTTTGCCATGAATGGCGCCGTTAAATATGTCTCTGGTCCCAGAGCCTGTCTCACGCAGTACCCAACGCGCTCGGCTTAGCCGAGATAGATTTACTTGCTCTAACTCAGCTAAAGGATGCTGCTTACCCGCCACCACAACCAGCTGGTCTTCACACCATACTTGCTGGGTAATCCGACTATCGGAACAATGTCCTTCAATAATGCCAAGTTGCAAGCGATAGTCGACTAAGCCAGCTATCACCGCTTCGGTATTACTGATTTGTGGGCTAATTGCTAAGTCGGGGTAGCTTTTATCTAAGCCGGCAATGATTTGTGCCAAAAAGTACTCAGCAATGGTTTGGCTTGCACCGACACTGAGCTCGCCACTAATCACTTGTTGGCCGGCAAAGCCTTGCATTATGTGCTGACTTTCCATCAGCACGCGCTTGGCTCGCGGGCGTAACCAATGCCCCCAATGGTTGAGGCGAAGACGCTTACCTTGTCGTTCAAACAGCTTTTGGCCTAGACCAGTCTCTAGTTGATTTAAGGCCATGCTGGCAGCAGATTGGGTCATTGCCAGTTGCTGAGCAGCAACACTCACACTGTGGGTTTCGGCAATAGATACAAACACCGATAACTGCTTAAGGCTAAAGCGATAAAGATGTTGCATATAAGTTTTCCTGATTGTGCGTGCCAAGTATATTTACATACTAAATATACTTGGATTTACACACAAGGATAGCTGGAGGATGTATCTAAACACTTAACTATCGAGTTCAGCCTGGAGCTTAGGTAGGATGACATAGAAACCTTTGAATTCAGCTGCCACTTCTTTGTTATGGCACACTTGAACAGTCACGGTCATTTTGCATTTTTTGCCTTCAATGAGCGGCAGTAAACTGCCTTTCATTTGGCTCTTCTTCACCTTGGCTAAAGCATCTTGGTCAATCGCTTTACGATGTTTAATTTCCCCTTTAGCCAATACGATGTCACCAGCAAATCCATGCTCTTCTAACATCAACCAAATCATTCCCCAACCCGACAATACCGCCTGGCTGTATATGCTGCCGGCAAACATGGTGGAATGCGGGTTGCCGTTTCCGGCAATGGGTAATTTAGTGGTCAACTCGTTACCGGTGTATTGATGTAAACGCACACCCATTTTTTCGCTTAACGGAATTTGTTGGTTAAACATCTGCTGTAGCTGAGTACATAGCTTGGGTTGCCTTACAAAGCGGTGCTCTGGCGACAACTCTTTAACCATTTGCTGTACTTTAATTTTCACTTTATCGAAGGTAGGATTGCCGGCAGGTTCAAAACCGCAGCTGGTAAAAAAGGCTTGGGCATCGCCACGTGCGTTTACCACAATACGCTCTACGCCTTCATCGTGAGCGGCTTCTTCTAAGGCCATCATCAATAAGGTGCCTAAACCTAGTTTGCGCTGCTCAGGACACACCGCTACATGGCGAATCAGTGCCTCTTTATTATCACTTAAAAACAAACGCCCAACCGCTAAAGGTTCACCTTGACGGTCACGAATCATGCGGTGAATACTGTGGTCATCATAGGCATCTCGTTCACTGCCTAGCGGCAGCTGCAAAGGCTTGTTCAATACTTCCCAGCGAAATCGATAATACTTATCCATTTCACCCGATGCATCCGGACAAATTACCTTAAACATGGCGGTTCCCTTCTTGCTTTGCTAGCAGACCTGCTGAAGCTCTCCAGTGTCTTACTATGACACTTGTCATTAACAATAATTCACTCAGCATAGCCTTCATTTATTTTGAAGCTGCTTTGCCAACTTTACATATTGCACTTAATTGCAACAATAAACCAACACTTAACATGGTAGTTAGCATGTCCATCACACTGTGGTAGTTCAAAAACCACATCAGGCATAGATAAGTAAGGTAAGCCAACCAAGAAACTAAGCGTTGTTTTGGCAAAAACCAATGAATAGCCAGCTGCAGACTAAATGCAACAGCGGTATGGGTGCTGTAATCTAAGGCAAAACGCGGCCACCATTGCCAGTAGTTATCAGCAAACATCAACGAATAGCTAATCAAAATACTCAGCAATAAAAAACCACTAATTTGCTTAAGCTGCTGCCGAGAGTCACTGCCATCAAAAAGTTGCCATCCCAGCCAAAGCAGCACAACCACTTGCAGGGGCGTGTATAGATCAGCCAATAAGGCTAAAAGTTGGTTTAACAAAAAATACTCCTAGTGCACCAAGCAAGCTGACAAACTTATACCAATCACACTAAGTACGGGATCAGAAATATCGCAGGAAAAATATTCGAGAATAAGGCAGGATTTTTCGATAAGTAGTTATTCTACAATCAAAAATTCTAACGCAGTTATCGAGTATTTTAACCAGATAGAATGAACAGTTACTTAGTACGATTGGTATTACTATTGCTTAGCATTTACATATAGAATGCTTATTCGATAACACGATATTAAAGTAGGTTGCTGCTCAATGTTCAAAAAAAGCGTAGTTTTCTTAACCGTGCTAATGGTTAGTGCTGTTGGAGGTCAATTCTTTAGCCAATACCAATATCAGCGTCAAGTAGAGCAGCTAACCACTAAGCTCAATGAGCAACACGCTTGGTCTTACCATCAAAACCTATTAAGTAAAGACTGGTTCACTCGCCAAGAGCAATGGCAAATAGAGGGTAACTTTGCAGATCTTGGTTTAGAGCCTCAAGCTTTCACCATCATGCTGCAGCATAAAATCAGCTTTTGGCCCTTATGGCTTAGTGGCGAATGGCAAGTGGATGAGCAACAAGGCGACTACCAACAATGGCTGCAAAACAATCAATTAAGCAGTATTCCCCATCTTGGTCAGTGGCAAGCCAACTTACTTAGCCAAAATTTGAAGCAATCGCTAAGTATCGATAGCTTCGAGCACAACTATTCGCAGGTAGACTTAAACTTTCATCCCTTGCTGATTACTTCAAATAGCGACCTAGATTTTGCTAAAGGCACTGCCAGCCTAAACTGGCAAGGGATGGAACTAGACGATAGTTCACAAAATGGCGACCATATTCATCTACAGCAAGTGAGCGCTAGAGAGCAGTTTAGCCAACGCCAAGGTTGGACACTTGTAGAAAGCGCCAACTGGTCAATAGAGCAACTAACCCTTCAGCTAGAGCAAGGCAACACCTTGTTAGATTTGCAAAACTTAGTAGTGAGTAACCAGTTTAGCGAACAGCAACAGCGGGCATTTATGAGCGTAAATAGCTCATTAGAACAATTTAATTTTAAAGAAGCACAACAAAGATTTACCATGAATGAACTTATTTTAACTTCCAAAATCGGCGGCGTTCCAATGCAAAGTTTGATAGCTCTTGCGGGAGCTAATCAACAGCAGCGCTCAGAGCAAGACTTAGATGCCTTGGTGCAAGAGCTTATTTCAGAAGGTATAGAGTGGCAGCTTGAACAATTAGCATTAAAGATTAATTCTAATTTTCAAGATCTTGCCATGGTTGGAGATATAAGCGTCTCGGGCAACGCAAAACTTCTGCCCTTTGAGCTAAATGCCGTAAACAGCCCATTGCAGCTACTCCGCTATTTAGATCTGAATGTAGAGCTAGATGCCAATGATAGCTTGTTTAACTACAGCCCCTTATCGGCTTATATTATGGCGCTACGTAGCGCGGGTTATTTAATTCATCAAGGTGGCCGAGACCAGAGTAAGCTCATATTTAATGACAGCGAATTTACAATGAATAGCCTACCGGTGAACTAATACGGACTTAACCAAGCAAACACAGCCAGCCTATTGATTTTTCACACCTAGCCCTGAACTCTTAGCAAAAAAAACGGCGCACTAGGCGCCGTATAAACAGGGATTAGAAAAAAACACACTTGTGTACTGCACTACTGTTGCTGCTGTTTCTTCAACTGCTCCATAAAATGGGATTGCGCTTTTGAAGATCCGGCACGCTCTGCCTCCTCAACTAGGTTTAAGGCCCTAGAGAGGTCATTCTTTTCTACCGCTTTGCTAATCTGCTCAAGATAGAAGTTCTCAGTATCGCTGAGCATCTCTTCTTTAGTTTGGCTAGCCACTACTGCTGTAGTTGCTGCCGCGGCAGTGCTCGCTGACTCAGCTTTTACTGGTGCTGGCTCAACGGGCGTAACATTCTGTTGGCTTGTGCTTGCTGGTGTAGTAACAAAAGACGAACTAAACAACACGTCAGCAAAGCGAATATCTAAGTTACCAATAGGCGAATGCTTAGAGTAATATTTAAAGGTAGCTGGTAATCCCCCGCCCGTTTTTTCTTCATAAACAGTTTTAGGGTCAATCAATTCGGTTCTTCCAGCAAAGTCAGTTGCCTTGCTATAAACCAGCAAGTAACGAGCACGCTTAGCTTGCTCTGGCAGCAATTCCTGTTTCATGCTGAGGAAGCCTTCCGCATTTAAGGCACTATCTTCAACTCGAAGCACTTCTTTTAGTCTTTCATCATAGAAAATAACCGTAGGTACAAATACCGTTCTGCCGACAATGCTATCTAAGTAAAAAGTAAACTGGGTAATGTTTTCAGGAATTAACAATGCTGCGGTGTAAGAGTTTCCTTCAGGAAAACGCACTACCGGTGATTTTTCAGTAACATCAATCCGATTTGTTCTATCTAAGGCTAATAACTGGTATTGCAGTTGCGAAGGAAGTAATGGTGAAACATTATTTGACTGCAGATTGGCAGCAATTTTTGCCTCATCTACATATTGGGTGTTCCAAGTGCGAAACGGGTCAGTGACTTCAAAAGGCTTCTCATCACTAGAGCTTGAACAGCCGCTAGCTAATATACAGCCCACAATAACCGTTAATACTTTTTTCAAATTTCCACCTCTTAATGGTGGGCGCTAAACGCTTAGCGCCCACTCCTTGGTTGAGTACCTAATAAACTGTACTCAGCTTAGCTCGGCTTACCACCAAGCTTCAACCATGGCACCAATTTTTGTTAAGTCATACTTAGGCTGGTCATCTGTTTTAATCTCACCCGTTACCGCGTAGAAGCGAACTACCGGACGAGACCACATGAAGTGACCCACTTGGAAGTTTTGAGACAAAGTAACTTTCCACGCATCACTACCTTTACCATCTTGCTCAGTAGCTTGGAAACCAGCTTCTACAGCAGTGGCCATGAACTCATTCCAGTGGTGTTGTGGACGAACCGCAACGCTGTACTCATTGTTTTCTTTAAAGTTACAGGCTTGACGGCCATCTTCACACTCAATGCGTAACCAGTTGGCGTTGTATTCCATAGCAGTCATTTCGCCGAAGTTAACTGCGCCATCTAAAAATACACCGTAGCTGTCTGCGTTAACATCACGAACATTCGACCAGTTGTGACCCGCTGAATTAGAGATGGTTAAAGCAGCAGCATCCGTCTCGTAACGACCGGCTAGTTGGAACCAACCATTGCTTAAACCTTGACGGTAAGAAGCAAAGAACTGGTGAGCAGAATCATTGTCATAAGCATCTTTTTCTGCACCGGTAGCAAAGGCATAGTTATAGCGGAACTTCAACGCACCTTGCTCACCAACTTTGATGTCGTGCCAGTTAAGCATTAACTGGTTCACTTGGCCGTCAGCAGTGTTGGGATCGCCAGCACCAGAACCCGCTTGAGTCCAACCTAGGTCTAATTGGCCTACACCAACGTTTAGATTATCAACACCAGCACCCGAACCATCGGCACTCATCATGAAGTAATCACTTAAGCCGCCTTGCTCACGACCGTAGAAGCGTTTACCCGCCCATACGTAAGCATCTGGTTGAGAAGCAAAGATACCTTTACCGCCACCGTAGAACTGAGCTAGACCAATGGTATCGCCCCAAGTTGGCGAGTAACCAGGAGTGTTTAACATTACATTCATGTCAAACTGCGCGTCACCATTCTCAAAACCTTGAGAAAGCATGAACTCCATCCAGTTACCTTCGTTACCTAGACGGCCAACACCATTAATTACACCGTAATCACCTTTGATAATTCTGATTTCATCGTCAGAAGTTTCTTGAGCATAACGGCCGTAACCAGAGAAATTAGGGGTACCAGCGAATGAGCTGAGTGAGGTTGCCGCAGACGCGACTGCAATTGCAATTGTAAGCGCTTTCATTTTCATTTTGTTCAACTCCGTGTGAATCTTGAAATTTTATTGGAAGCTTTTTTTATATATGGCCAACTAGCCATGGTTTAGCAGTATAGAGCTCAAAATAAGATAAATAAGTGACCTTCATCACTAATGAAAACGCTTGCAAATAGCGGCGATCACAAAATATACAAATTTCATACATTCTGTTTCATGAAATATTCTCGAAATCCACATCATTTCAAGAAAGCACTTACACGCATAAGGCTTTGTATTAAAAGTAAAAAATAACCTAGAGATAAAGGCATGAAACAGTCATGAAACAGTCATGAAACAAATGATGTTTTTTCACATCCAGAAGTTCATTACAAAAAACGAACTATGTGAAGCGTATCAAAATTTTTTTTCTAAGGGATCGTTTATACATTTCTACAGGCTGCCATGAAGCTAAACAAGCGGCTTTAGCTGGGCATTTCATGGCATACCTTTATTTTTATTGAAGTTTTAAGTTCATGAACTTTGTGAGAAAACATGAAACAAATGTGAGCGCCCACTTTTTTCCATAAGAGATCCGAGCAGTAAGCCGGCGCTTGCTGAGTGGCGTTAACTAAGAGACAACTCAACTAATGTTTTTTTTGGTTAAGCAAATGTACCAATGCCATTCGTAAATACTTTCACACGAGAAACCGCCTTCCACACGCAAGCCTTGAGGCCCCAAAAAACCTAGCTCACAGCCCGTTTTTAGGTATGAGAAATCAACATTATCTAAGGAAAAATGACAGCTTCTTTCATGGCTTTCCTATTACGAAATCTTTTATTGAAGCGGATCACTTTTTCGAATTGAGGTGCTAAACAAGCAAAGCTCAACTGTTAATATGCCATGTGAAAGCGCTTACACATCAAGGTATTTAGAGAGGTTGAACCAATGTTGCATCGTTACACCGCCCAATCCAGTTATCACGGCCAAGTTAAGCACTTGATGAGCCCAGGGTTAGCGGATGAGTTTATTCAACCTTGGTACGTTCCTTTAAGTACTACGCCTGCAGATACTGGTATTGCCTTAGGTGGCATAGGCAGTGCTTATACCTTTACGCCAGCGGGTACAACGCCTTTATTACATATGCTGCCCGGCCTACATTTAAGCGACCAACAGCGTGATAGCCTGCGTTTGGAAGACTTCTACTTAAGCCAAACCGAGGCCGACCAACAACAGCTGATTATTGTTAACCTCAGCGATTTTCAACAAAAGCAAAAATTCTTTACCTTAAGTAAAGCTAAACAAACACCGCTATTTACCGTCGACATGAGTGTAGAGGAGCAGCTAACCATTCTTCAGCAGCTGCTCGATGAACCAGAGTTTTATCAGTGGAATGCCGAAAATTTACAGCGTTGGAAAGTAGAGTTATCCAGCAAGACTCAACAACTGATTGCAGCGGCTAATCACGGCACGCAGCTAAACATTAGCTGGTTATTGGATTTTTACGATGGTGCCTTAGGCCTGCAGCAACAATCACAGCAGGCCTTAATTGGCGATTGGGAGTCAGATCAATACAACGGTGTAGCGGCTTGGCCTTGTGAACAAATAGACTACAGCGCACTGTATCCGGTGGCTAAACAACAGTTTAGCGGCCAACAAGCGATTCAAGTGAGCAAATATCACTACAGCCCAGTTATTCCAAACCATGAAGATTGGGCAGCGTTACCAATAAGCTATACCCGAGTGGTATTACACAATAGCAGCGACCAGCGACAAAGCTTTAGCCTAGTGAGATGCCTAGAGAACCTTTCTGGTTTTCAGGCAATTAAACAGCGCCCCGGGGTTCAAGATGCGGCATGTAGTTTGGTAAGAGCAGCCAATGCTCAGCAAGCCCATGCCACCAGCTGGCAAACAGAAGACAACCATCACTACGCCATAGAAATGAGCGGTAAAGCTAGCCCTGGCGTGGACTTTGATGGCCAAAGCTGTATCTCGGTATCGGCGCCAACGCAGTGTTGCGTGAGTGCAAAACCTTATTTTTATAGCGACACCAGTGCCCAACAGATTGCCGGTGCACTCGCCAGTGGCCGCTTTGCGCAGGCGGTTGACCGTGGCATTTATAGCGGGCGCGAACTAAGCTCAAGCGCCTTATGTGTTAGCGGCGAGCTAGCCCCAGGCGAAAGTGTTGAGATCTTATTCTCGCTGGTTCTCGACTTCCCGCATATTCAATTACCCGGCTTAAGCAGCCAGAAAAAGTACCGCCAGTTCTACCCTGAGTCACAAGGCCGCGCCTTAGCCATATGTAAGCACGCCATTGAAATAGAACCACAAGTGCAAGCAGCCCTAGCGACGGTTAATCAACAATTAATGCCCGATGCATGCTTGGATTCTCTGCCCATGTCCACCAGCGGCAAGGCCGAAACCCGCACGCTAGCGCTAAACACCTTGTCATTTTTGGCTGAAGCTACAGTGTGGGATGAACAAGATCGATTCTTAGTACGAGAGTGTGCTGACTATCCATTTTTCAATTCCTTAGATGTTTACTTTTACGGTTCATTCTCGCTGTTACAGTGCTTCCCACGCTTAGATGGGGCAGTAATGCGCCACTTCTCACAGGCAGTATTAGCGGAAAACAACATTGTTCGCCGCCACCACGAGTATGTAGGCCTGCCGCATGCGGACCTACCCAATAGCAAAACTGAAGGTCCTCGCGCAGTGCGCGGCGCGGTGATTCATGATCTCGGCAGCCCCTTTGATGCTAAACCCGATGCCTATGATTGGCACAACGTTAAAGAGTGGAAAGATTTAGCCCCTAAATACATCTTAATGCTATTGCGCCATCACCGCTTTCACGGCGATAAGGCTTTGCTGCAAGATTGCTGGGAAGCCTGCCAAGCAGCCATGCATTACCTACAAGCAATGGTTGAGCCTGGGCAATGTTTCCCATTAACGCGTGGCACCGACGACACCTTTGATAACCTGTCTTCACACGGTATTTCGGTATATTGCGGTTCATTGTGGATAGCCAGCTTAGAAGCTTACGCCTGCATTGCAGAACTGCTAAACAAAGCCAGTATTCCACAAGAATACCGCTACCTTGCCAGTCGCGCTCGTAAGCAATTTCAGGCTAGTTTATGGGATGAAAAAGCCGGTTACTTCCACTTTTATGTTACACCTTTGCAAATTGGTGACATAAAAGAAAACCAGCGCGAGCAACTGATAACCAGCTTACTCAACAGTCCATTTTCTCAGCAGTTAAAGCTAAAGCCAGACAGTTGCTCTGTGGAACTGGTGGAAGCGCTTAACCGCTGGTTATCTACTCCTGAACTGTTAGAACTTGGTGAGCTAACAACAAGCGTTGAGCGCTTGTGGGCTAAGTACCGTAGTAGCCAAATTTGGCCGATTGACGCCGAAAATCCGAAATTATGCCGCCAACTTCGTAAATTGGCGCTAGTTGCCTTGGGCGATTTTTGGCAACCCTCATGGTTAGATAAGCTAAGCCTAGACAGTGACGACAGCTTTGCCGATCAGTTGTTGGCCGATAGCTACTGCCGGATGTTGCAATTGCCCGCCGTCTCTAGCGAACAGCAACAACGCCGCGCCCTAGAGTACGTTTATAAACACAACTACCGAATAAACAGCGCGCGAGTGGGAGCAGCCAATTTAGTTAGCCGCTACGGCGAGACTAAAGAGTGGGATAATTTTCAGGCTCACGATGTGTGGATTGGGGTGCAATACTCTTTGGTAAACGCCATGGCCGCCTTGGGCATGCAACAGCAAGCGGCGGATTTACTCAGCGCCTGCTACCGAAACTTGTACCTAGATGCTCGCGTTCCTTTTGCAGCACCAGAGGGCTTTAACGCCAGTTGCCGCTTTGACGCCAAGCAGTTTGCCCAGCTAGATGAGCCGGCAGCAGTCGAGCTTAGCAAAGCGCTTATCGAGTTCGGTTTACTCTATGCCGATGGCCGAATCGCGGCTGATATTCCACGCCAGCTCAGCGAATTTAAGCTGCGCAGTGCCGCTGTGTGTCAACAATTTCAGTTAGACAGCCAAACGCTGTTTTACGCCCTTCACCATACCGGATTGAAGTACACCGCTGGTCGTTACTTCCGCCCTGGAATGATCTTTTCACTGCCTTTGGTTAGCTCAACAACCAAATCTGAACAGCATTCAGCTTAATAATTTGAGGTAAATATGAACAAGCAATACGGTTACTTCGATGACCAAAACAAAGAATACGTTCTAACTACGCCAAAAACGCCGATAAAATGGGCGAACTACGTAGGAACTTTAGACTTTGGTGGCTTAATTGATACCACTGGTGGCACCGTAGTATGTAAGCAAGATCCGGCGTTAAACCGTATCACTAAGTATATTGCTCAGCTGCCTCAGTCTGAGTTCAAAGGCTCAACCATTTACATACGTCGTAAAACTGAGCAGGGCTATCAGCTGTTTTCTCCGTTTTATACCCCGTGTTTAGAAGCCTTGGACAAGTTTGAGTGTCGCGTAGGTTTGTCTTACACCCGCTGGGTTGTGGAAGCACAAGGCCTACAAATTGATGTAAAAATCTTTGTACCACAAGGCTCTAGCACCTTATTACAAGACATTAAGGTGACTAACATTAGCCAGCAAACGCAAGCTGTAGATGTAGCGCCGGTGTATGAATTCACCCACTTCGATGCATTAAAGCAGCTGGTGAACGCCGACTGGGTTCCACAAACCATGACCTTGAAAGCGCACGCTGAAGACAGCGGCCATGTAGTGTTAGAACAATACGCCTATATGAAACGCGATAGCGCAGTGAACTACCTAAGCTGTAACCGCCCTGTTGATTCATGGGAAGGTGATCGCCGGGCATTTTTAGGCGACAACGAATTTGGTTCTTGGTCTAAGCCTTTGTCGTTACAAGAAGAAAGCTTAAGTAATTCTGAGTGTGACCGCGGCGATAACGTGGGCGCATTGTTGGTTAAACTGGGCGAACTGGCACCAGGGCAAACAGAGCGAGTAATCACTCAACTTGGCCAAGTGCCTAGCTTGCAAGAAGCCGAAGCAGATATTGCTTTATACCGCAATGAACAAGCCGTTGATCAAGCATTTGCTGAGCTAAGCGGCTTTTGGGAAAACTACCTTGATGTAATGCAGGTAGACACCCCAGACAACGCCATGAACTCTATGCTAAACGTGCACAATCCACGTCAATGTCATACCACTAAAAACTGGTCACGCTACTTGTCGCTTTACCAGCTGGGTTATGGCGCTCGTGGTATTGGCTTCCGCGATTCCTCGCAAGATTTAATTGGCGTAATGGCGCATATGCCGCAAGAAGCGCGCGAATTTGCTGAGCGCTTGCTGTCGGTACAGCTGGAAAATGGTTCAGCCATGCACCAATACTTCCCACTCACCATGGAAGCCAACGAAGGTGACTCTCGTGAAGAGCCCGATTGCCCAGATTACTACGGTGATGACCACTTATGGATTGTGCTTACCGTTGCGCAATACCTAAAAGAAACTGGCGATTTAGCCTTCTTAGACAAACCGATTACTTACTACAGCAAAACCTTAGAGCTAGCCGATCGCAGCCAAGGCAGTGTTTATGAACACCTACTAAAATCCATTGATTTTACTTGGAATAATATTGGTGAACATGGCCTACCACTATTAGGTTTTGCCGACTGGAATGACACGGTTAACCTACCAAGTGGCGCGGAGTCTTTATTTGTTGCCAACCTATTTGGTAAGGCGCTTAAAGAGCTAATCGACATTGCTACAGCCATCGACGATAAAGCTAACCTTGAATTGCTAAATGGCTACTACCAAGAAATGAAGCAACGGGTTAATCAACATGCCTGGGATGGTGAATGGTGGGTACGCTACTTTACCAATGAAGGCGAGCCTATTGGCTCTCATAAAAACCAGCATGGTAGCTTGTATACCAATGGCCAATCTTGGCCGGTGATTTCAGGCTTTGCCGAAGGCGACCGCATGTTGGCCGGCTTGGATGCAGTGAATCACAAACTCAATACCAAGTACGGCATTATGCTATCGGGTCCTGGCTACAACGGCTTTGATCCTCAGCTTGGTGGGGTAAGTACTTACCCACCTGGAGCAAAAGAAAATGGCGGCATTTTCCTACACTCTAACCCTTGGGTAATGATGGCTGAAACCATTGCTGGCAACGGTGACCGAGCCTTTGAATACTACAACCAAATTAACCCGGCTTTCCATAACGACAACTTGGATGTGTTCCAATCAGAACCTTACTGTTACCCACAAAACATACTAGGTGCAGAACACAAGCAATTTGGTATGGGGCGCAATGCTTGGTTATCTGGTACCTCAGCTTGGACTTATGTGGCGGGTACCCAATACATACTAGGTATTAAACCAACCCTAGCAGGCTTAGAAGTTGACCCATGTATTCCAAAAGCGTGGCCAAGCTTTAGCGTGAAACGTCGCTACCGTGGCGCCCAGTACAATATCACTGTGAGTAACCCTCAAGGTGTTAGCTCAGGCGTAGCAAGCATTAAAGTTAACGGTGAAGCAATTAGCGGTAAGGTGCTTCCGGTATTTAACGATGGTGAACATCAAGTAGAAGTCGTGCTAGGCTAAGCCTCGCAACAAACACAAAAAAGCCAGCGTAATGCTGGCTTTTTTATTTTGTGTCATAGCTTAGAGAATACTAAGGCTTAGCTAAAGACTCTTGGGTTTCACCATCAAACAGGTGCACAAAGGTGGCATCTAAAAAAATGTCTAATGCACTGGGTAATTTGCTGTGCTCAGCCGGTGCTTCAATAATAATGCTTTGCCCACCGAACTCTGCTTTAACATGCATAGTAGCCCCCAGTAATTCACTGTCGGTGAAAGTAGCCTTAGCAGCAATCACATGGCTAGGCTCTAGCTGCTTTTCATGCAAATGAATATCGTTAGGACGAATGCCCAAGGTTAGCTCTTGGCCTTCTTGCAATTTTCCAACAAACTTCTCAGGAGCTTTAATCTCTTGGCCTGCTAACTCCAGTAGCCACTCACCCTGCACCTGCTTGGCCTTAGCTGGAATCATATTCATCGACGGAGAGCCGATAAAACCAGCAACAAATTGGTTTGTTGGCTGGGTAAATACTTGGTAAGGCGTGCCGATTTGTGCGGTAACCCCTTTATTCATTACCACAATGCGATCAGCAAGGGTCATTGCCTCTACTTGGTCGTGAGTCACGTACAAGGTGGTGACGCCCAACTTATTGTGCATATCTTTTATTTCTGCACGCATTTTGCCGCGCAATTTAGCGTCTAGATTGGACAGCGGTTCATCAAACAAAAACAGCTTAGGCGTGCGCACCATGGCGCGCCCCATCGCTACCCTCTGACGCTGAC
Source organism: Agarivorans aestuarii (assembly GCF_019670125.1). Taxonomy (NCBI): domain Bacteria; kingdom Pseudomonadati; phylum Pseudomonadota; class Gammaproteobacteria; order Alteromonadales; family Alteromonadaceae; genus Agarivorans; species Agarivorans aestuarii. Next base: position 221,503 of record NZ_AP023033.1, on the reverse strand, counting down.
CGCCAGACAACTGTTTGGGTTTACGATTAAGGTAATCCGTTAGCTGCAGCATCTCGACGGCCCACTCTACCGATTTCTTAATCTCTTCTTTCTTAACTCCTTGAACCTTAAGCGCAAAGGCAATGTTCTCGTACACAGTCATATGCGGGTAAAGCGCGTAGCTTTGGAATACCATGGCTAAATCGCGATCCTTCGGGTCAACATCATTCAGGCACTTATCGCCCATTTTGATTTGACCCGAAGTGATGGTTTCCAAGCCGGCCACCATCCTTAAGATGGTTGACTTACCACAACCCGACGCACCGAGTAATACAACAAATTCACCATCACTCATCTCTATGTCGAAACCTTTTACGATTTCGACCTTACCGTAGCTCTTACGAAGATCTTTAAATGACAGTGACGCCATAATTATGCTCCTGCGCGTTGTTTTAGAAACTGCTGAAAGTAAGTCGCACTTTGTTTAGGTATCCGTTGCTGGGTTTCGTAATCTACATAGACGATGCCAAAACGCTTTTCGTAACCAAAGGCCCACTCGAAGTTATCCATTAAGCTCCAAGCAAAATAACCTTTTAGCTCAACCCCTTGCTCAATGGCATCGGCCAGAGCGTTAAGGTGCGACTGGTAGTAATCACAGCGTTGCTGGTCAATAACCTTGCCATCCTCTATGGTATCTGCACCGGCCATACCATTTTCGGTAATAAAAATTGGTGGCAGTGCATAACGCTCGTTTAGCTTAGTCAGCAAGTCTGTTAAGGCTTGTGGACATACTTCCCAGCCCATGTCGGTGCGCTCTACGCCCTCTAAGATCACCTGTTTAGGGCCATTATCGGTGGCTTTAATCACATGGCGGGTATAGTAGTTGATGCCCAAGTAATCGATGGGCTGTTTTATTAGCTCTAAATCACCCGGCAGAATGGTTGGCCACCAAAGCGGCTGCTGTTGGCGAATAGCCTCAGGGTATTGTCCTTCGATGATTGGCTGCAAAAACCAGTGAATGCCTTGCTGTTCATCAAAATCGGCAGCTAATACATCTGCTGCATTGTTCGGATCTGCAGGGTAAGCAGGCGTGAAATTAAGCACGATGCCGTGCTCAGCATTTGGCGCATTTTCACGCATCTTAGACAGAGCTAAACCATGTGCTAGCAGAATATGGTGGGCAGCCTGAAAACCAAACTTATCTTCGGTTAAACCTGGCGCATGTTGGCCAAAGCGGTAACCTAAAAAGGCACTACATAAGGGCTCATTAAACGTGGCATAGCTATAAACATCATCACCAAGTGCTTTGGTCATGATGTCGGCAAATTCGGCGAATTTATATGCTGTTTCACGACTTAACCAACCACCTCGGTCTTCGAGATATTGAGGTAAATCCCAGTGATACAGGGTAACAAATGGCTTAATGCCCAGCTGTTTAAGTTTAGCAATGAGCTGTTGGTAAAAGGCGATGCCCTTATCATTTACCTGGCCTTCTACCGGCATAATCCGAGGCCAAGCAATCGATAAGCGATAAGCGTCTACGCCAAGCTCTGCAATCATTTCCAAATCATCTTCCCAACGGTGGTAATGATCGCAAGCTACGGTGCCATCATCCCCGTTGGCTACTTTTCCTGGGGTCGCACAAAAGCGATCCCATATAGATTCGCAGCGCTCATCTTCTTGGTTAGCACCTTCAATTTGGAAGGCAGCGGTTGCTACACCAAAAATAAAATCAGAACGGCGAAACGGAGACGACTTTGGAAAATCAAAAGACATACAACAACCTCAAACTGTGCCCAATGGGCCGCATGTTACATATATTATGGGATTAAAAAGACGACCAGTTTTCACTGGCGATCGATGTTAGCTATAAACTTGTAGAAGCCTATAGCTAACACCAAGCAAGGAGTCGTTTAATGCTGGGGGGGAATAATCACATTCAAACTCCTTACATATAGATATGCTTATTAACTAACTGGTGGGGCGGTAGATTCACGCACAATAAGCGAGGGCTCTAACTGCACACCGTTTACTAAATTTTTGTCGGCTAAATTTTGCAGCACCATATTGGCAGCAATAGTGCCCATTTCTTCAATCGGGAAACGAATGGTGGTGAGCTTTGGTCGCAAGTAGCGCGAGTAAAACATATCATCGTAGCCCACCACTGAAATGCGCTCTGCCGGAGATTCGTTATCTTGCGACAGAATGTCATAAACACTAATAGCGATGTTATCGTTGCCACACACCACACCAGTAAAATCGATACCACGCTGAAACAGCTTAGCCGCCGCTTTGGTACCACCATCTTCTTGATACAAACCTTCAACAATAAGTTGAGGATCGTATTCTATGCCCGCTTCACTCAGCGCATTTCGATAACCTTGTAGACGCTCTCGAGCATCAAAGTGCACTAATGGACCGGTAATCGATGCAATACGAGTATGGCCTAAATCAATTAAATGCTTGGTGGCCAAATAGCCACCCAACTCGTTGTTCAAATAAATACAACGGTGCGCTAGTTCTGGCACATAACGGTTTAATACAAATACATTCGGGTTACGGGTGCACAGCTCAATCAGTTCGTCATCGCTCATGGCTTGAACCACCAGCAATATGGCATCAACACGGCGCGAATTAAGAAAACGAATCGCTTCACGCTCTTGCTCAATATTGTCGTGCCCACTAGTGGCAATAAGGTGCTGACCTTCTTTACGCAATACCGATTCGATACTGTGCATCATCGGACCAAAAAATGGGCCCGATAAGGTACCTACTACAATCCCAACACTGTAAGAACGGTTGGTAGCCAGAGCCTGCGCAAAAGAGTTAGGTTGATAACCCAATTTGTCCATAGCGGCCATAACTCGCTCGCGATTAACATCGGAAACCTTGTTATTACCGTTCATTACTCTGGATACGGTTGCTTGCGAAACACCCGCTAGATCAGAGACTTCCTTGATTGTTGCCATTATTACTATAGCCTCTCTGTATTTGTAAGCGCTCTCACACAAAACCTTTCTGGGCACAGTCAGATTTTAAGTTTATCCGTGAAAGCGCTTTCTCTTAATATGACCGATTAAAGTCATTTGTGTCAATTGCCTTTATAGGCAGCAAATCTGATATGTGAGCCGCCGCAAAGTTTCGATTTTATTGATGAAAATTAAATCTGCAGCCAAAAAGTCATAGGACCGTCGTTGACCAAAGAGACCTGCATATCGGCTGCAAACTCACCCGTTTCGGTGGCCATTCCACGGTCGCGACAGGCGCTAACAAAGTATTCATAAAGATGTTTTGCCTGCTCGGGGCTTGCGCCTTTAGAGAAACCAGGCCGTAAGCCTTTATCGGTATCAGCCACCAAAGTGAACTGAGATACCACCAATAAACTGCCGCCAGCTTGCTGCACGTTAAGATTGGTTTTGCCTTGTTGGTCAGCAAAAATGCGGTACTTAATCACTTTTTCACAAAGCTTGGTGGCCTTTGCTTGGTCATCACCTTGCTCTACGCCTAACAGCACTAATAAGCCAGGTCCTATTTCACCAATAATTTGATCAGACACACTCACGCTGGCTTGTGTCACCCGTTGAATCAACGCAATCATTCAGACTCCTCAATGATACTACTGCTCTCTTGTGCTTGTTGGTCTTCGCTAAATTCGCCTAAAGCGGCGGTAATCTCGGCGCCAATTAACACCACTATCCAACTTACATAAACCCATACAAACAAAATAGGTATGGTAGCTAGTGCACCATAAATAACTTGGTAGGAAGGGAATGAGGCAACATAGAAAGCAAAACCTCGTTTACCCAATTCAAACAACAAAGCTGCCACTACAGCACCACTTAAACCATGGACAAAACGAATCGACTTATTTGGCACCAATAAATACAACAAGCAAAAGGCACCTATTGAAAACAATAAAGGCACCATGCGCAGTATTTGATTCCAAATGCCCAGCAGCGTCTCATCGGCAAATAGCTGCATTGAAAAAATATAGGAACTCAACGCTAAGCTGCCACCCATTAACAAAGGTCCCAAGGTTAGAATCATCCAATACATTGGAAAGGCACTACTCCAGCGGCGCTTTTCTTTAACCCGCCAAATAATATTCAAGCTATTATCAATCGCCGAAATGAGCATTAAGGCCACTACGGCTAAAGCTGCGATACCAACCGCAGTCATTTTTGAGGCGTTTTCCACAAAGCCGCGCAAGCTCTGCTTCACCACCTCACCAGAGGCCGGAACAAAGTTACTAAACACAAAATCTTCGATTAAGGTTTGAAAGCCAGAAAATACCGGGAAGGCACTAATAATTGAAAAGGTAACTGCTACTAAAGGCACCAAGGAGAGTAAGGTAACGTAAGCTAATGAGCCGGCGATCATAGTCAGTTTTTCTTGTTTTATCCGCTCAAACAAGAAAAGTGCAAAGGCTTTACTTTGCTGGAAAAGCGCTTGCCAATTAGGCGTTTTTTGCTGGAAAAGCGCTTGCCAATTAGGCGTTTTTTGCTGCCCGCTCATGATTCATTTCACTCCTTTGCATTATCTCGCTAAAGGATGAACTAGTTAATGATGCAACTCAAGTTTAACAAGGGTTTAAGCGGCAAACTTGGCTAAAAAAAGCTGAACAAAAGCTGATGTTTTTTTGAACTGAATCACATTAAGTGCTAGACTCCCGCCCCATTTCCTTTCGTTCTTTATTGGATCCTAAGAACATGTTTGAATTTCCAAAATTTCGGGGAGCTACAGTCAAAAATGACTTACTTTCCGGTTTAACGGTTGCACTCGCTTTAGTTCCTGAAGCTGTGGCCTTTGCCTTTGTTGCTGGCGTAGAACCTTTAGTAGGTTTATATGCAGCATTTATGGTGGGTTTAATTACTGCAGTAATTGGTGGTCGCCCAGGAATGATCTCTGGCGCAACGGGCGCTCTAGCGGTTGTAATGGTGGCCTTAGTCGCCGACCACGGCGTGGAGTATTTATTTGCCACCGTAGTATTAATGGGGATTTTGCAGGTTTTAGCTGGAGTCTTCCATTTGGGTAAATTTATCCGCATGGTGCCGCATCCAGTGATGCTAGGCTTTGTAAACGGCTTGGCCATTGTGATTTTCTTAGCCCAACTTGGTCAGTTTAAAGTGCCTAATGCTTTTGGCGAGTTAGAGTGGATGCAAGGTAGCCAGCTTTGGATCATGCTTGGTTTAGTTGCCATCACCATGGCAGTGATTCACTTCTTGCCAAAACTTACCAGCGCTATTCCAGCCTCGCTAGTGGCTATTGTAGGTGTTACCGCGGCCGTGCACGTACTTAACTTAGATACCCGTACAGTAGTTGATTTTGTTCGCGGTATGACCGGTGACGCCAACGCCACTATTGCTGGCGGTTTGCCAAGTTTCTCTATTCCAAGTGTGCCTTTAAACCTAGAAACACTAAAAATCATCTTCCCTTATGCCATCGTATTGGCGGCAATCGGTTTGATTGAATCGCTACTAACACTCACCGTAGTGGACGAAATGACCGGCACTCGTGGACACGGTAACAAAGAATGTATTGGCCAAGGTGTTGCTAACGTAACCACTGGCTTCTTTGGTGGAATGGGTGGTTGTGCCATGATTGGCCAGAGCATGATTAATATTCGCTCCGGTGGTCGTGGTCGTTTATCGGGTATTTCTGCCGCTTTAGCGCTATTAGGTTTCATTTTATTTGGTTCATCGCTAATCGAGATGATTCCGCTAGCCGCTCTAGTGGGTGTGATGTTCATGGTAGTGCTTGGCACCTTTGAGTGGGCCAGCTTACGCATGATAAACAAAGTGCCAAAAGCTGATTTCTTTGTGATTGTTCTAGTATCAGTGGTCACGGTATTCACCGATTTAGCGGTAGCTGTTGTGATTGGTGTAATCGTATCGGCCTTGGTATTTGCTTGGAATCACGCCAAACACATTTACGTGACTACCACTAGCGTAGATGAAGAACATAAAGTTTATGAGCTAGACGGTCCGTTGTTCTTTGGTTCTACCGCTAACTTCTTAGAGCTGTTCAACCCTGCTAACGACCCTAAAGATGTAGTGATTGATTTTGCTAAGTCTCGGGTAAGTGATCACTCCGCTATTGAAGCGATTGATACCCTGGCAGAGCGATATGAAAAAGCCGGTAAAACACTTCACCTTAAACACCTTAGCCCAGAGTGTCGCAAGCTACTCACTAAGGCAGGAAGCGCAGTAGAAGTGAACTTAATTGAAGATCCAAGTTATAAAGTTGCCACCGATACGCTAGATAACTAAGTAACCCTTAGCTAGCTGCGCAGCTTATAAGCGCCACAGTAAAACATCTAATAGCCGCTACTCGTTTGAGTTAGCGGCTTTTTTGAGCCCTTCGTGCTAGATTAAAACTATCTTTGTCGTTTAAAGGCCAACGGGTGCTCGATACCTTTCTCTCTGACTTAGGTCTTCTCATCTATGCTCTGCTTATCATAGCGGTGGCACTGCAAGTAATGTTAAAACGTCGCCCGGTTGGCGTAACCCTCACTTGGCTGTTACTTATTTTTGTTCTGCCATTGGTAGGCATTATTTGTTATCAGCTATTTGGAGAACGCTACCTAGGTAGGCTGCGAGCAAAGCGCGCGCGGCTAATGGAGGCCAAATATAAACAAAGCGTTCACCTTTTTAACCAGTCACCTCACGTGGTAAAACAGTCTTGTTCCGATGTTGCCGAGCCGCTCAACAAACTCACTCGTCGACTATTGGGTCTGCCTATATTAAGTGGCAACAAACTGCACAATTTCGAAGACTCTCTAGAAACCCTAAAGCAGCTCACCGCTGATATACAGCAAGCTGAATCTACGATTTACATGGAATTTTACATCGTTCAACAAGGCGGTTTGGTAGAGCCTTTGCTTGAGGCATTAGCTGATGCGGCCAAGCGAAAGGTGAGTGTTTACTTACTGGTTGATTCAGTGGGTTCTAGTGGATTCCTCAAGTCTAGCGCGTCAACACAGTTAGCTAAGGCTGGAGTTAAGTTGGTAGAAGCGCTGCATGCCAATCCAGTGCGAATGCTGCTACAACGCATCGATTTACGCCTGCACCGCAAAATCGTAGCGATTGATCAGCAGCTAGCCTACACCGGCTCGATGAACTTAGTTGACCCACGTTTTTTTAACCAACAACGTGGCGTGGGGCAGTGGGTAGACTTAATGCTAAGGGTAGAGGGCCCTGCTGCTTTAAACTTACAAGCAGTGGTTGCCTACGACATAGAAATGGAAACCGGCGAAGCCCTGATTGAGCAACTTGATTTACTCGCAGCCACCGAGCCAGTTGGTCAGCAGCGGATGCAAATTATGCCATCTGGCCCAGGCATATTTGGTGACCACATAATTCAATTACTGCTTAGCTCCTTATACCTGGCTAAACAGCAAATTGTATTAACCAGTCCCTACTTTGTGCCAGACGAAAGCTTGCAAATGGCGCTAGTCACAGCTGCCAGCAGAGGAGTAGAAGTGAACCTCATTTTGCCGGCGAGGAATGATTCATTTTTAGTCCGGTATGCCAGCCACTCCTTCTACCAGCAGCTATTAGATGCAGGCGTAAATATCTACAAATTTAATGGCGGTTTGTTACATACCAAAAGCCTACTCATAGACCAGCAAGTGGCCCTAGTGGGGACGGTAAATTTAGATATGCGCAGCCTGTGGCTTAATTTTGAAGTCACCTCGATCATTGATGACAAATTGTATGCGGAAGACTTGAATAGAATCATGCAACGCTATTTAGAGCAAAGTGCTCGTATCAACCCAATTGCTTGGCGGAAGCGACCCATTTACCGGCGTTTATTAGAAAATATCATTCATATTTTTAGCCCTCTCCTGTAGTCGAAGAACTAAGTAGCTGACTAGTCAGTTAATCATAAGTAGCAATTTGAGAGCTAAATCACATCAAAATGAACTCACTCCCTGAGCCAAATTTTTTATAAACTTGCAGATTTAACGCGCACCAAAATTAGCAAGATCACAATACAATTCTAACTCTAATATTTACTTTACATCCTTGTTTGTTATCCGCGCAAAATCCTAACCAATAGTTAATCAGTCTTTATATATACTTGATTACACTAGTAAAAAATGAGCGACTACAATGCGTGACTTGATTGATTAACGAAGGAGAAGCACATTGAGAAAGTCGATATGTTTAGGACTGTTAACACTCGCACTAACCGCTTGTGGCGGCAGTGACAACAGTACTAACGTGAGTGACGAGTTTGATCCAGACCAAGACGACCAAACAGTTAGCTCAGACGCCATTGAAGATGCCATCACCGAAGGTGGCGGTGACTTAGTGTTACGCGAGGATACCAGCACCACCGTAGTGGGTGAAATGTCATTGAAAGAAAGCCAAAGCCTTACAGTCAAAGGCGACTTAGTTATTAAATAGGAAACACGGATGAAAACAGTAGTATTAGCCTCAACCATTGCAGCGCTATTTTCAGTAACGGCAAATGCAGCTAGCCTTGATGTACATGGCGAAATAAAAGTAAATGGCAATGTAGTGATTGATAACGAGGGAAATTTTGTCGGTAACGGAAGTGATGTAACGCCGCCCCCTTCTGCCGACAGCATTAATTTTTCAGATTACTTTGTAAGTGGCATTAAACAAACCTTTGAAGCAAATTCCTTATGGCGCTCTGATTGGTCAAAAGAAACCCATATATTGACCTTTTATAACAATGGTCAGTTTCAGTTCGATGTTCTGAGCCTAGCAGGCGAATACCTATGGTATCACAAAGAAATTCCGACTGAAGATGGCTACACTTCAGAAAGCGGTCCTTCTGAAGATGAGATTTTGGGAAGACGCATTGTTAAAGTAGATTCGTTGCTTGAGTTACCTGAAACGGCTTACATCAACTCTGTATATGGCAAAATTCAAAAAGTTGAAAACTACGACCAGCAAGTTCGAGATGGCTACAACCATATGTATACCTCTCACGCCAGTTTCGCGTTATTAGGAAAGCTGAGTTTTGATAATGGATACGTACAATCAGATGACTGTATTGCTATAACTTACCAAGAAGAACTGCCTGAATACCAAGTAGTTTGTAAAGATATGGGCGTAGTAGAGGTGTCTCGTTACGACTTCAACAAAACCATGACTGAATTCGAAGTTATTGACGCATTACAAACAGCACAACCACATACTACTGTGCAAGCAGCAACTCTTGCGGCCCAAAGAGCACAAACACAGGACTAAACCTAGCGGCTATTTAAACGAGAGAATCTTAGGTACTCTCGTTTAATAATGAATCTTTATTCACCACCTTAAAATCCTGTTTAAACTTCCCCCTCAACATTTAGCAAACTACCGACCTGACAAAGCACCAGTATATGCAATACCAAAAGACCACTCCGCAGATAGCATGAATAAGGTTTTCACAGTGACCAACATGAGTTAGAGCACAGTTTCATACAATAAGTATCTAATTTAAGTGACTAAATCCCTTAAAAAACCTCTAATTGATGGCATTGTAATTATTGAGATTAACTAGCACTGCTAGACATTTAAGGGATTAATTAGGTTTTCCAGTGAGTAATCAACAACCCAGCACCATGGCGCCTCGTAAGTTGCAGTTGTCTGCATCTTCAGTCAAGCAACTTTCAGTACAACATCAAGCTGACGAGCTCGCCCAACGCTATCAACGTTACTTCCAAGCCAGTATTGCTAGCAATGATGAAGAAGTAGCTAAGATCTACCAATTGCGCCACCGCGTGTATTGCGAAGAATTTCAATTTGAACCAAGTAATCAGCTACAAATGGAGCGAGATGTTTATGACGGCTACTCGCATTACTGCCGAGTGCAGCACCTAAACTCTGGCTTAGATGCTGGTTGCCTAAGAATGGTCAGCCCTAATAAGCAGCAAAGCATTCCCTTACTAGATACTTGTAAATCCGCCATTAGCCATCAAGAGCTTCACCCAGAAAACTTTGCCAAAGAGAGTATTTGCGAAGTCTCTCGCGTAGCCTTAGATACCCAGTTTCGCCGGCGAAAAATTGATCGTAAAAATGGCGCGACTCCAGCAGGAGCAGGCTTAAACGAATTTAGTCAAAAAGAGCTACGTACCTTTCCCTATATCACCATGAGTTTATATTTAGCTGCTTCAATCGTTGCCGAGCAATGTGGGATAAAGCACGCCTACGTGATGGTTGAGCCAAAACTTGCCCGCAGCCTGTCTATGTTTGGCATTAAGATGACTCGGATTGGGCCTAATATTGATTATCACGGCATTCGCGCGGCTTACCATATTACCCTAGAGCGCTTTCAAGAGCATTTACCGATGCTTTACCAGCCCTTGTTCGAGCTAATAAAACAAACCGTTCAACCTAGTCCGGCACTACTCGCAGGCAATACCCAGCTAAGTTCTTTGCTTACAGAAATTTAGACATTGCCGCTAAATTTTAGGCAATAAAAAAGGCAGCCTAGGCTGCCTTTTAACGCTAAATCAAAATTAAGATTTAGGCGGACGACCAGCACGCTTACGTTCGTTTTCGGTTAACAAACGTTTACGAATACGAATGCTTTCAGGAGTCACTTCTACTAGCTCGTCATCATCAATGAACTCTAGCGCTTGCTCAAGAGTCATAAGAATCGGTGGTGTTAGTACCTGTGCTTCATCAGTACCTGAAGAACGTACGTTAGTTAACTGTTTACCTTTCAAACAGTTTACTGTTAGATCGTTATCACGGCTGTGAATACCCACGATTTGTCCTTCGTATACTTCGTCGGCGTGTTGAGTAAACAAACGACCACGATCTTGTAGGTTATACAAAGAGTACGTTAGTGCTTTACCGGTAGCATTTGAGATCAGTACGCCGTTTTGACGTTGACCAATAGTACCGCCCTTATGTGGGCCATAACGTTCAAAAGTATGGTAAATCAAACCAGACCCTGAAGTTAAGGTCATAAATTCAGTTTGGAAGCCCATTAGACCACGGCTTGGCATCAAGAAGTCCATGCGAACACGGCCTTTACCATCTGGCGCCATATCTGTAAGGTCACCCTTACGTAAGCCCATTTGCTCCATAACACTACCCTGATGCGCTTCTTCAACATCAATGGTTACTGTTTCGTACGGTTCTTCAAGCTTACCATCAACAGTACGCAGAATTACTTCTGGACGTGATACAGCAAGCTCGAAACCTTCACGGCGCATATTTTCGATAAGAATACCAAGGTGAAGCTCACCACGGCCAGATACACGGAATTTATCCGGATCGTCCATCTCTTCAACACGTAAAGCAACGTTATGAACCATCTCTTTTTGTAGACGCTCAAGAATGTTTCGAGAGGTAACAAATTTACCTTCTTTACCAGCAAACGGAGAGTTGTTTACTTGGAAAGTCATGTTAACTGTAGGTTCGTCAACACTAAGCGGTGTCAAAGCTTCAACGTTATTAGTATCACACACCGTGTCTGAGATTTTCAGCTCACCTAAGCCAGTGATCGCGATGATGTTACCGGCTTCAGCTTTTTGCGTTTCTTGACGCTCTAAACCTAAGTAACTTAGTACTAGGCCAACTTTACCGTTACGTGTCTTACCATCAGCTCCCACTACGGTAACTTGTTGGTTAGGCACAACACTACCGCGAGTAATACGGCCTACACCGATAACACCTACGTATGAGTTGTAATCAAGCTGAGAGATTTGCATTTGGAAATCGCCGCTTGGATCTGCTACAGGAGGGGCAACATTATCAACAATCGCTTGGAATAAAGGTTCCATGTTGTCTGATGGCTCGTCTAAATCCATAGTCGCCCAACCATTAATGGCTGATGCATACACAACCTTAAAGTCTAGCTGATCATCAGTTGCGCCTAGGTTATCAAACAAATCAAAAACTTGATCCATAACCCAATCAGGACGAGCGCCGGGCTTGTCGATTTTATTGATAACCAGAATAGGTTTTAAACCTTGAGCAAACGCTTTTTGAGTTACAAAGCGTGTTTGTGGCATAGGACCTTCTTGTGCGTCAACCAATAGCAATACAGAGTCTGCCATAGACATTACACGTTCTACTTCGCCGCCAAAGTCGGCGTGTCCGGGAGTATCAACAATGTTGATGTGGTAATCCTGCCACTCGATCGCAGTATTCTTCGCAAGAATAGTAATACCACGCTCTTTTTCAATATCGTTAGAGTCCATGACTCGCTCTTCAGCATCGCCACGGGTGGTTAGTGTTCCTGATTGCTGCAACAGTTTGTCTACCAGGGTGGTTTTCCCGTGGTCGACGTGAGCAATAATGGCGATGTTTCTTAACTTATCTAGCACGGCGTTTAGCCCTTTATATATTGAGGTAAAATCAAAAAGTGGGCTATTGTACATATAAACGGCAAATTCTCATAGTTTTAAGTTGATCACGGTTTTCCCGCTACCCAATTAGGGTATGATAGCTAGGGCCAAAAACTCACTGCACCAAAATGGACAATAATGGCACCAACTAAGTGCAACACTCTGCACTAAATTGAGGCCTTATCATTTTTTGGCCATTAAAATCAGCACCTTATGTGTTGGCATAGTTTTAGCTTGATGCAACACAACCACGATTATTCGTATAAATAACTATTAAATCGATTGAACCATCAATTTTGATGACACTGGAGGTTAAAAACATGTCTGCAGAAGTTTTAGCTTTGCTTAAAGAGCAAGAAGTTAAATTTGTTGACCTACGCTTTACTGATACTAAAGGTAAAGAGCAACACGTATCTATTCCATCTCACCAAGTTGACGAAGATTTCTTCTCAGACGGTAAAATGTTTGATGGCTCTTCAATCTCAGGTTGGAAAGGCATTAACGAATCAGACATGGTATTGATGCCTGACGCCGCTACTGCTGTATTAGACCCATTCACAGAAGAAGTTACTTTAAACATTCGTTGTGACATTCTTGAGCCTTCTACAATGCAAGGTTACGACCGTGACCCACGTTCTGTAGCTAAGCGCGCTGAAGAGTACATGCGTTCTACTGGTATTGCTGATGCAGCATATTTCGGTCCAGAACCAGAATTCTTCTTGTTTGACGATGTTAAATACAAAACTGACATGTCAGGTTCTATGTACAAAATTGATGCTGATGAAGCATCTTGGAACTCAGACAAACACTTCGAAGATGGTAACACTGGTCACCGTCCTGGCGTTAAAGGCGGTTACTTCCCAGTAGCTCCAGTTGACTCTTCACAAGACCTACGCTCAGCAATGTGTCTAGTTCTTGAAGAAATGGGTCAAACTGTTGAAGCTCACCACCACGAAGTAGCAACTGCTGGTCAGAACGAAATCGCAACTTTATTCAACTCTATCGTTGAAAAAGCTGATGAAACTCAGGTTCTTAAGTATGTTGTACACAACGTAGCTCACGCTTACGGTAAAACAGCAACCTTTATGCCTAAGCCAGTTGTTGGTGATAACGGTAGCGGTATGCACGTTCACCAATCAATTTGGAAAGACGGCGAAAACTTATTTGCTGGCGACCTATACGGCGGCCTATCTGAAACTGCATTGTTCTACATTGGCGGTATCATCAAGCACGCTAAAGCAATTAACGCTTTTGCTAACGCTTCTACTAACTCTTACAAGCGTCTAGTACCTGGTTTCGAAGCACCTGTTATGCTTGCTTACTCAGCACGTAACCGTTCAGCTTCTATCCGTATTCCAGTAGTACCATCGCCTAAAGCGCGTCGTATTGAAGTACGTTTCCCTGACCCAACAGCTAACCCTTACCTAGCATTCTCTGCAATGTTGATGGCTGGCCTTGACGGGATCAAAAACAAAATCCACCCTGGCGATGCTATGGACAAGGATTTATACGACCTACCTGCAGAAGAAGCAGCTGAAATCCCACAAGTGGCAACTTCACTTGAAAATGCACTAGCTTGCCTAGACGCAGACCGTGATTTCTTAACAGCTGGCGGCGTATTCAGCAACGATTACATCGATTCTTACATCGCATTGAAATCTGCTGACGTTGAGCGCATCAACATGACAACTCACCCTGTTGAGTTTGAATTGTACTACAGCGTATAAACAAAACGTTACACGGCTTAAAAAACCCGCTTTAAAGCGGGTTTTTTTATTGCTTTTCAATACGTTTTTGCCCACCTTTAGCTAGTTGAATGGAGGAATTATCAATGAGCAAATGGTTTGCTATAGCTTTATTAATCAGTGGCGCAATCTTTGGCGTCCAAGCGGCTGACAAAATTTACCAATGGGTGGATGAAAATGGCGTGACTCATTTCTCTGACCGCCCTCAAGTTGGCGCCACTGAACTAAAAGTCGATGTAGCTCCGCCAGCCACCGACGGCCCTATTGTCACACCGCGTACCCCACTGAAAAAGAAACAAAAACCCATTCAGTATCAAGTTAACATTACCAGCCCAAGCCACGAGCAAACTATTCGTGATAACGAAGGCAAAATCTCAATTAGTGCCAGCTCTACCCCACTTCCCTTAAACAGCATGGGCTACAAATTGGTGCTTGATGGCGTACCGCAGGGGCAAATCACTAAAATGGGTAGCTTCCAGCTCACCAACATTGATCGCGGTGCTCATACAATTCAGGTGCAGCTAGTTGATGATTCAGGCAAGGAAATTGCATCGTCTAAGCCCATAACCGTATTCTTGCACCGCGCTAACGCATTTGGCGCTGGAGCGGCCGCAGCGGGGGGAGGCTAATTAGCCACTCTCTGCTTTTTGAGCTTAAACTCAGTGCAAGGGCACCAAGTTGGTGCGCATCATTCAGGAGAGAGTAGTGTTAGAGATTTCTGGGCTAGAGCGCTTGGTATTGGAAAATCAAGTTACCGCCATTGTGTTACTTGATGCAGAACTAAAGATTCAATACGTTAATGCCTCAGCAGAACAACTACTCGGCCAAAGTGCTAAGCGGCTTATTGATGAGCCGCTAGCGACTCAAGTGAAACATAGCTCACTGGATCTCGGTAAACTCGATACTGTATGTCGTTCTGGGCAAAGCTTCACTGACAATGAAGTGACCTTAGTTTTTGATAGCCACCATGCGCTGGTAGAGCTATCAGCCACACGCATCCAAAATCGAAGTTTATTGATGCTAGAAATGCGTGCCATTGGCCAGCAAAAGAAAATATCCCAAGAGCTCTATCAACATGCTCAACAACAAGCAGCCAAAGAATTGGTGCGTGGCTTGGCCCACGAAATTAAAAACCCGCTTGGCGGTTTGCGAGGCGCAGCCCAATTACTCGAAAAAGAGTTGGTGAATCCAGAGCTAAAAGAATTCACTGGCATCATTATTGAGCAAGCTGACCGCTTAAGAAAATTGGTTGACCGATTGCTTGGCCCACAGCGACCGGGTTTACATGAGCTGCACAATGTTCATTCAGTACTCGAGAAAGTTAGACAACTAGTTAAGCTTGATTTGCCCGAAGGCATTAGTGTTGAGCGTGACTACGATCCAAGTATTCCTGACTTTGAAATGGATCATGAACAGCTGCTGCAGGCATTTCTCAATATTGTACAAAATGCAGTGCAAGCACTTGGCGAAAATGGCGGTAATATCAACATTATTACGCGCACTGCACATCAAGCTACTATCGCCGGCCAGCGCTTTAAGCTCGCCGCAGAAATTAGAATTATCGACAATGGACCAGGCATTCCAACCGAGCTACTCGACACGCTGTTCTACCCTATGGTAACAGGCCGAGAAGGCGGAACTGGTTTAGGTTTGTCTATTGCGCAAAATTTGATAAATCAGCATAAAGGGAAGATTGAATGTGCCAGTTGGCCAGGTCATACCGAATTTACCATTCACCTTCCTCTCAGACGTTAAGGAAGTACTAACATGGCAGCAACAATATGGGTCGTTGATGACGACAGCTCCATTCGGTGGGTGTTAGAAAAAGCTTTAAAAACTGCGGGTTACGACTGCTTAAGTTTTGCCGATGGTGAAATGATGCTTCAGCAGCTGGATTATGAGCAACCAGACGTAGTGATCTCAGACATTCGCATGCCAGGCATGGACGGTTTGAGCTTATTAGAAAAAATACAAAACCACTTTCCAGAGATGCCGGTTATTATTATGACCGCCCACTCAGACTTAGATAGCGCGGTAAACGCTTACCAGCGCGGCGCGTTTGAGTATTTACCTAAACCCTTTGATATCGATGAAGCAGTAGCCCTAACCGAGCGTGCAGTCACTGTTTCTCGCGAGCAGAAAGGTAATAAAGCAAACAACAAACCTAGCTCACCTGCGCCAGAAATCATTGGTGAAGCACCCGCCATGCAGGAAGTGTTTCGCGCCATTGGCCGCTTATCTCGCTCAAGCATTTCAGTACTCATTAATGGCCAATCGGGTACCGGTAAAGAGCTAGTCGCCCACGCTTTACATAAACACAGCCCACGTGCCAGCGGCAGCTTCATCGCGTTAAACATGGCAGCGATTCCAAAAGATTTGATTGAATCAGAGCTATTTGGTCACGAGAAAGGCGCATTTACTGGAGCCAATAACATCCGTCATGGCCGCTTTGAACAAGCTAATGGCGGCACTCTGTTTTTGGATGAAATTGGTGATATGCCACTGGATATTCAAACTCGTTTGTTAAGAGTATTGGCCGACGGGCAGTTTTATCGCGTAGGCGGTCATTCTCCTGTACAGGTTGATGTGCGAATCATTGCAGCGACTCACCAAAATTTAGAGAAAAAAGTAGCAGAAGGCGACTTCCGTGAAGACTTATTCCACCGTCTAAACGTAATTCGCGTTCACCTGCCGTCATTATGTGAGCGCCGTGAAGACATTCCGGCACTAGCCAAACATTTCTTAGAGATAGCAGCAAAAGAGTTAAACGTAGAAAGCAAATTGCTACACAAAGATACTCAGCGTTTTATGATGCAATTAGCCTGGCCTGGCAACGTAAGACAGTTAGAAAACGTCTGTCGCTGGTTAACGGTAATGGCCAGTGGACAAGAGGTGCTACCTGCAGATCTTCCGCCAGAGTTAAGCCAACCAGTAGTAACAGAAACCGGCGAAACTGCCGATGCTAATTGGCGTTCGCTGCTTAAGAGCTGGGTTTCTCAGCAGTTAGTTTCTGGACAAATCGACATACTCGGTGAGGCGATGCCTGACTTTGAGCGCATCATGCTAACTACCGCTTTAGAGCATACCCATGGCCATAAGCAAGAAGCAGCCAGACTGCTTGGTTGGGGGCGTAATACCCTTACCCGTAAACTCAAAGAGTTAGACGTAGAGGCTTAGAACACGACAGGTAATAAAAAAGGAGAACGGTGAGTTCTCCTTTTTTGTGGGCGCAGTTTATAGCACTTCAGCTGTTAAGCCTCCACCAAAGGCGCGCTTTTATAACTGCAGGCTTTTTGCGGACAAACTTCTCGCTTACCAGCTGCTGTTTTCTTTAAGACTAATAACTTCCAACCACAATCCGGGCAAGGCTTGGCGATAGGCTGATCATTCACTGCATAGGAGCATTTAGGGTAAGCGTTGCAGGCATAAAAGGTTTTGCCATAACGCGACTGCCTAGCCGCTAACTTACCTTTATTGCATGAGGGGCAGCTTATTTCAGGTGTGCTTTGCGCCTGCGGTTGAGCCGATTCAATATGCTGACAACTAGGGAAAGCGCTACAGCCAATGAACATCCCGTAACGTCCTTGGCGCAGCATTAACTCTTCACCACATTCTGGACACTCGGTCCCAGGCAGCACTTTATCTAAAGAATGATCTTGCTGATGCAAGGCACGGCTATAGTCACAACTGGGATATTGGCTGCAACCTAAAAACGGTCCAGATTTACTGTTGCGATGCTGTAGTTCGCCACCACATTTTGGGCAAACGTCGTATTCTTTTTCTAAGGCGTGTTCGTGGGCAGAAAATAACTTTGGATCGATCTTAGACATGCTGACACCTCGTTAAACTTTGCTAAGCATAACAAAATGGCGCGAATAGGCTATTGATTCGACGCAAGCACCGCTTTTATCGAAGCAATAATCGGTGCACGGCCTTAATTGCAGCGCACCTTTTATCGTTGAGTCAGTATTTAGTGCAGCGGACCATCACCCAAATCGAATAATAACTCTTCCATTTGCTGATAAGCCGACTCACTGCCCGGAACATTAAATAGCACCATTAAGATGACCCATTTTAAATCTTCCAGTTCTAACTCTGGTCCATCAAGTTCCATTACGCGGTCAATCACCATTTCACGGGTTTCCGCGTTAAGTACCTTCATCTGCTCTAAGAACAGTAAAAAGCCTCGGCACGGTACATCCAACTTGGCAATTTCTGGTGCGGTATACACCCGTAATGAGGGAATCTCCGAAGGATTTAAATAAGGCTGTTTGTCGCTATCTTGCAAGGCTGCAAGCTGCTCCAACCAATCTAGTGCCTTATAGATTTCTTCTTTATGAAACCCTGCGCGACTGAGCTCTTCTGTAAGCTCATCGTGATCCATCAACAGCTCTACATCACTATGAATGTAGGTTTCGAACAGATACATGAGGATATCAAACATAGTTAGTTCCTCCTCAGCTTGACGTAACCACCTGGCACAACGGCCACAACACCCAATATCTCTAACTCAGTTAACTGAGCCAGTACAGCATCAACAGGTTGTTGAGTGCTTAAGACTAAATCATCAATTGTTGTAGTCTCATAAGCTACGTTATCCAACAATTGCCGATAAGGCAAATCTTGTTCTTGCATATTTTGCTCCACCGCATGCAACGGCAAAGCAGATTGACCAGAAAAGGCGCCTAACTCTTCTATTATATCGACCGGACAAGTCACCAATTTAGCTCCTTGTTGAATCAAATGATGACAACCGGCATGCAGGGGATCATCAATAGAACCCGGCATGGCAAATACATCACGGCCTTGTTCAGCGGCGTAATTCGCAGTGAGTAAAGAGCCACTGGGTAACCCCGCTTGCACCACTAAGGTTGCCAAACTTAAGCCACTGATAATGCGATTACGCCGTGGAAAATGATTGGCTTTGGCGGCTGTACCGGGCCAAAACTCGCTCACAATTGCGCCCTGCTCGCTAATTTGATGCGCTAGCGCCTGGTGACGCTTTGGATATACCCTATCTAAACCCGTTGCCACAACGGCAATAGTGGCATCAGGTTTTGCTAACAGCGCCCCTTTGTGAGCCGCTGCATCAATCCCTAGAGCCATGCCACTGGTAATGGTGACTCCTTGCTCTGCGATTTGCTGAGCAAAACGCTTGGCATGATTTAAACCCGAAACACTAGCATGACGACTACCGACTATTGCTAACTGAGGTTTATCTAACAGTGCGGGATTACCGCGCACAAATAGCAACAAAGGAGGACGCTGGATATTGCGTAAGCATTCGGGGTAGCGCGGGTCAAAACACCCCAATAAATGGCAATCGTCTTGTTCAAGCCAGGCTAGTGCTTGTTCAATGCGCGCCTGTTTGGGTTGCAGTAGTGCAGAAATTTGCGGAGGGCTAAATTGCCAAGCAGCCAATTGGCTGGCATCAGCAGCAAATAGCTGCTCGACACTGCATTGGCTTAAAGCAGCTTGCAAACGCGCCACCGAGAAACGGGGCACGCCTGCAAGTGTAAGATATTGAACTACCGATAAGTTCGGTAGCAACTATAGGTTCTCCACCAAATAGTGCGGGCGAAGAATCACTTTGCTGTCGGTAATAATCGCATAGCTCAGTTTTTCGTAACTCTTAAATACCATCAGCTCACCGACTTTCTCGTTAGGTAGCGATACTCTCTCATCGTCACTATTAAAAGCACGGTCGAAGTGATTAGCAGTTTCTTCGTAAGACTTACGCCTTACTTTATCAATCATCACTTTACCTGGTTGCGCTATGGCAAACATATCGCCTGGTTCAACGTTATCGCGGGTACCTTTGTTAATCACCACTACATCGTAACGGCTCATTACCGAGGTATCGGTAGCGGCAGAAAGAATGTAGCCACTGCTTTCCATCTGTTTGTTATTTGGAATGAAATAAGCCGGTAAACGATCTTGGTCTGGCAACTCCAGCATAATATCGCCTTGGCGAATTTCTTTTAATACTTGGGTCACCTTAAACTGGGTGATGTTGTCTTCATGCTGACGCTCTGACACCCCAACACCAATAAAGTTAAGCACCTGGCCTAGCTCTTCTTTAGTTTCCGGATCATAGTATTTATCAGCAATGCGGTAGATGCCGTAGTATTGACCAGGCTTAGTCTCACCACGGGCATACATTGCACGGCCAATGGCAATACGCGACTGCGCATCATTGTCGCCCAATACGTAAGGTGCACCTTTCAGCATATCGTCGTCGGCAATATGATCGTGAGACAAAAAGGCACTAATTGAAGCCAGCGGTACCGTTGGGATTGGGCTGGCCTTCTCCTCTATACGCGCCTTAGGTGTAACTTTTACAATACGTTTACGCACTAAACGTGGCTCACCGTCTTCATATACTAATGATAAGCGGTCACCTGGGTAAATCAGGTGAGGATTCTCAACTTGCGGGTTGAATTGCCACAAGCGCGGCCAAAGCCACGGAGAGTGCAAATATAAGGCTGAGATATCCCATAAGGTATCGCCTTTTTTCACCACATAGACTTCGGGAAAATCCTCCTTTAGTTTCAGTGTGTCAGCAATAGCACCTCCCACTAAAAACAACAAAGAGGCCCAAAGCCAAACTAATTTTTTCCCTTTCATAGTGTCTCCCAGCGACATCCCTATATCCAAAGCTGTTTTTTAGTCACATAAATGACTAGAATTACCGACAATCTACCAAAACCTGATTGAAGACAGAAGTTATGGCTGTACTTGAAGTATTGCGTTTTCCTGATGAACGCCTGCGTACTATAGCGCAACCCGTTAATAATATTGACGATAAAGTTAAAACTATAATCGAAAACATGTTTGAAACCATGTATCAAGAGGAAGGAGTTGGCCTAGCTGCGACACAGGTCAACATTCACCAGCAAATTGTAGTGATTGACGTATCAGATACGCGAGATCAACGACTTGCGTTAATTAACCCTGAAATCATCGAAACTGATGGTGAAGCCTTAAATGAAGAAGGTTGTTTATCGGTTCCCGAGTATCGCGCCCAAGTGCCAAGAGCAGAAAAGATTACCGTAAAATCTTTAGACGCCGACGGTAATGAGCAAGTATTTGAAGCCGAGGGCCTATTGGCAATTTGTGTACAACATGAATTAGACCACCTTAAAGGTAAGTTATTTATCGATTACTTGTCGCCACTTAAGCGCCAGCGAGTAAAAACTAAACTCGAAAAACTTGCTCGCCGCCAGTAAGCCACCACTAAGGTAATACACAGCATGACGCCATTGCGGATCATCTTTGCCGGCACGCCCGACTTCGCGGCGCGCCACCTAAGCGCATTAATTGCCAGTGACCACCAAGTGGTTGCAGCCTACACCCAGCCAGATCGTCCTGCTGGGCGGGGTAAAAAACTACAAGCTAGTCCCGTAAAGCAGCTGGCACTTGAGCACAACATTGCAGTTTTCCAACCAGAAAACTTTAAGAGTGGAGAAGCGCAACAGCAGTTGGCAGAGCTAAGCGCCGATTTAATGGTGGTAGTGGCTTACGGTTTGCTGCTGCCACAAGTTATTCTAGATACACCGCGTTTAGGCTGCATTAATGTGCATGGTTCTTTATTGCCTCGTTGGCGAGGTGCTGCGCCAATTCAACGCTCAATTTGGGCGGGTGATAGCCACTCAGGCGTAACCATCATGCAAATGGACATTGGCTTAGATACCGGCGACATGCTGTTATTGGATGAAGTAGAAATAGCCAAAGATGAAACCAGCGCCTCACTCTACGACAAGCTGGCGGACGTAGGCCCGCACTCGCTGGTTAAAGCGCTAGACGGCTTAGCTAAGGGTGAACTTAGTGCCGAAGCGCAAGACGATAGCCAAGCTAACTACGCCAAAAAGCTGAGCAAAGCTGAAGCATGTATCGATTGGCAACAAGACGCAGAGTTTATCGAGCGCTGCATTCGCGCCTTTAATCCTTGGCCGGTGAGTTACTTCACCCTAGGCGACAAAAATATCAAAGTATGGCAAGCCAGTGTGCTTGAGCACTCTGGTCAGCAAACGCCGGGCACAATCATCGCAGCCGATAAACACGGCATTGTGGTGGCCACAGGTAAAGATGCTTTACGCCTTGAGCAAATTCAGATCCCAGGTAAAAAAGCCTTAGCCGCAGCCGATGTGCTAAATGCTCGAAAAGAATGGTTTGAACTCGGTTCTAAGCTGGAGAGCGCCAATGGCTGAGCAGCCAAAAACCAAACAGATTAACGCCCGCGCCGCAGCTGCAAATATTTTGTATCAAGTGGTGGACCAAGGTCAGTCGCTTAGCCAAATGTTGCCGCGGGTATTGCCTCAAGTTGTCGCCCGCGATCATGCCCTAGTAAAAGAGTTGTGTTTTGGGGTACTACGCTGGTTACCGCGTTTTGAAGCGGTACTACAACAGCTGATGGATAAACCCTTAAAGGGTAAAACTCGCAACGGCCACTTCTTGCTGATGGTAGGTTTATACCAACTATTTTATATGCGAGTTCCGGCCCACGCAGCTGTGTCTGAAACCGTATCAGCCACCAGCCAGTTAAAGCTACATAGCCTTAAAAAACTGGTGAACGGTGTACTACGCAATGCCGAACGCCAGCGCGAGCAATTGGAGCCACAACTCACTGCCAACGACAGTTTGCAATATTGCCACCCCAGCTGGATAAGCAAGCGTTTAAAGGCGGCTTATCCCGAGCAATGGGCACAAATACTCGAGGCCAATAACCAACACGCTCCAATGTGGATACGAGTTAACGCCCTTCAAGGTGAACGAGATGCTTACCAAGCGGAATTAGCCGCTCTAGAGATCTCCAGCCAAAGCTCTACACTGGCGCAGCAAGCTTTGTGTTTAGATAAAGCGCAGCCCGTACACAAATTACCTCGCTTCGCCGAAGGCGCTAGTTCAGTACAAGATGGCGCAGCGCAAATGGCGGCCAGCTTATTAGACGCTCAAGCTGGAGAGCGAGTATTAGATGCTTGCGCCGCACCGGGCGGAAAAACCTGTCACATCCTCGAACTGCAACCTTCACTAAGTGAACTAGTTGCGGTCGATACCGAACAAACACGCTTAAATCGAGTAACCGAGAATTTAGAGCGTATCGGCCTTAAGGCCACTTTGCATTGTAATGATGCCAGTAAACCAGAGCGCTGGAATGACCAAGCTTTCGACCGCATTTTGCTAGACGCTCCTTGCTCGGCAACCGGTGTTATTCGCCGTCATCCAGACATTAAGTGGCTGCGCCGTGACAGTGACATTGCCGAACTAGTAAAACTGCAGAAAGAGATTTTAGAGGCGCTTTGGCAACAGCTAAAACCTGGCGGCGTGATGCTTTACGCAACCTGCTCGGTATTGCCAGATGAAAATAGCCAACAAATCGCGGCATTTTTGCAACAAACCGATGATGCTGAATTAATGCCAATTAACCCAGATGAAACAGCAGCTCAACCTGGATGGCAACTTTTACCCGGCAACAATAACATGGATGGTTTTTATTATGCTCGACTTCGGAAAACCACCGCTTAGGCTTGCCTTTCGCGCCATCAAGAGTAACACTAAAAAATAGCAATAAACGCTTAAGGTATTGTTAGCAAATGAAAATCATTATTCTTGGAGCGGGCCAAGTAGGTGGCACGTTAGCGGAAAACTTAGTGGGTGAAAAATCTGATATCACCCTAGTAGATACTAATCAAGACCGCCTACGAGAGCTGCAAGATAAGTTTGATTTACAAGTAGTGTTTGGTCATGCCGCCCACCCCAGCGTATTACGCGAAGCGGGGGCACACGACGCCGACATGCTGGTTGCTGTAACTAACAGCGACGAAACCAATATGGCCGCTTGCCAAATTGCTTACACCCTTTTCAATACCCCCAACAAGGTTGCGCGAATTCGCTCGGAAGAGTTACTGGCCGAGAAAGAAGCGCTGTTTTGTAATGAAGCTGTGCCGCTTGACCATCTGATTGCTCCCGAGCAACTGGTTACCGACTACATTAGCCGCTTAATTGATTACCCAGGCGCATTGCAGGTCATGCAATTTGCCCGAGGCCGGGTTGGCTTGGTGGCGATTAAAGCCTATTACGGAGGCCCGTTGGTGGGCAATGCCTTGTCGGTATTGCGCGACCACATGCCCGATATCGAAACGCGAGTTGCGGCTATTTTCCGTCAAGGCCGAGCCATTCGCCCACAAGGCACCACGGTGATTGAAGCCGACGACGAAGTATTTTTTGTTGCAGCCAGTGACCACATTCGCAAAGTAATGGCCGAGCTACAGAAGCTTGAGAAGCCCTACCGACGCTTAATGATTGTTGGTGGTGGTAACATTGGCGCAGCGCTAGCTAAGCGTTTAGAGAGCCAATACAGCGTTAAACTGATTGAACGTAACCAACGCCGCGCCGAGCAACTGGCAGAAATGCTCAACAATACAATTGTGTTTTGTGGCGATGCTTCCGATCAAGAGTTGCTCAGCGAAGAAAACATCGAACAAGTTGACGTATTTATTGCCGTAACCAACGATGACGAAGCCAACATTATGTCGGCCATGCTTGCCAAGCGAATGGGTGCCAAAAAGGTGATGGTGCTGATTCAACGAGGCGCTTATGTGGAACTGGTGCAAGGCGGTACAATTGATATTGCTATCTCACCACAACAAGCCACTATCTCCGCCCTGCTTACTCACGTTCGCCGGGCCGATATTGTTAATGTTTACTCACTGCGTCGCGGTGCTGCCGAAGCCATTGAAGCGATCGCCCATGGTGACAAAAATACTTCTAAGGTAGTGGGCCGCAGCATTGGCGAACTTAAGTTGCCACCAGGCACCACGATTGGTGCGGTTGTGCGTGGCAACGAAGTGATTATTGCTCACGACGATACCAAAATTGAACAAGACGACCACGTAGTGATGTTCTTAGTGGATAAGAAGTTTATCCCTGAAGTAGAACGCTTATTCCAGCCTAGCCCTTTCTTCTTATAGGCTAATTTTAACATGATGATTGCCCCCGATCTTCGGCCCATCATGTTTGTAACGGGTTTAGTATTGTCTAAACTCAGCCTGCTCATGCTTGCTCCTTTAGCCTTGGGCATGGCTTATGATGAGCCAGATTACGTTGAGTTTTTCTACACGATTGTCGTCACCCAGACGGTTGCTTTTGCCTTAATTCGCTGGGGTAAAAAACCCAACTTTAAGCTCTCGGTACGGGGGATGTTTTTACTCACCACTACGGTGTGGTTAATTGCCTGTATTTTTGGCGCGCTGCCACTGTATCGAATTGACCATATTAGCTTCACCGATGCCTTTTTTGAGACCATGTCAGGGCTTACCACTACTGGCTCTACGGTGCTGGCCGGTTTAGATGACATGCCCAAAAGCGCCTTGTTGTGGCGCTCTATGCTGCAATGGATTGGTGGAATTGGTTTCATCGTTTTAAGCGTGGCGATTTTACCCTTTCTGAACGTTGGCGGCATGCGCTTGTTCCAAACCGAATCCTCGGATTGGTCAGACAAAAATACACCCAAAACCAAGAATGTAGCCAGCAACATGCTCAAGGTGTATCTGCTGCTATCCATTTTGTGTGCCGGCGCTTATCACTTAACGGGCATGGATTGGTTTGAAGCAATTAACCATGCAATGACCACCATCTCTACCGGCGGCTATTCCACCTCCGATGAGTCGATGGCTCATTTTAGTAATGCCAGCCATTGGGTCGGCAGTGTATTTATGTTACTCGGCGGCCTGCCCTTTTTGCTGTTAGTACAATCACTTCGCCATAAAGATCCGCGCTATATTTGGCG
The DNA here is from genome assembly GCF_019670125.1 of Agarivorans aestuarii. Classification (NCBI taxonomy): domain Bacteria; kingdom Pseudomonadati; phylum Pseudomonadota; class Gammaproteobacteria; order Alteromonadales; family Alteromonadaceae; genus Agarivorans; species Agarivorans aestuarii. The sequence continues at coordinate 195,672 of NZ_AP023033.1, read as the reverse complement.
AGATGCCCAAGTAAGAGGCTTTGTAAGCCTAATCTTGATTGTTGGCGGCATGATGAGTATCTGGCTTTGGTTGCATGGCACTTTTCCGCTGCTAGATGCGCTGCGTATCAGTATTTTTAATATCATTTCCATAGTAACTACCACCGGTTATGGCTTAACCGACTTTAGTCACTGGGGGAGCTTCACCACGGTATTGTTTATCTTTCTAATGCTGGTTGGGGCCTGTTCAGGTTCAACTTCGGGGGGGATAAAAATCTTCCGTTTTCAACTGGCCAGCGGTTTGTTTTCGCGCCAACTTAAACAGCTGGTTCATCCCAACGGGATTTATCCACACCGCTACAACGGCCGGGTGGTAAGCGAGCAGCATATTCGCTCACTGGTGGCCTTTATCTTTGCCTTTTTCTTTACTTTAATTTTGCTAGCTAGCGGCTTAGCCTTGTTGGGTTTAGACCCAATAACCGCTTTGTCTGGGGCAATGACCGCCTTAGCTAACGTAGGTCCAGGCTTGGGCAGAGTGATTGGGCCCGACCATAACTTTCATCTGTTACCAGATTCAGCCAAGTGGCTGCTGTCTTTAGGCATGTTATTGGGAAGGCTAGAAGTATTAACTGTGCTGGTATTGTTTTTACCTGCTTACTGGCGTTACCGTTAGTGGCGACGATTACGCACTACGTAAGGATTTAACCACCACCACAGCCCAAGGTAAACCAAGTACAAGCCAACAATGATGGTTTTATGCTGATTGGTGCCTGCATCCACAATCTCAAAATCTACGTTCATAATTCGGCAATACAGCCAGGCGATCACTATCGAGCTATAGATGATAGAAAAACGCCACAAAGTGAGTAGCAATGAACGTAAGGCACCAAGTAGCATGACAAATTACCTAAGCAAACAAACCCAAGGGTGAGCGACTAAAAGCCACTACCAAGAGCTGAGCAAATACAGCAATAGCAGCTAAACCCGCCAATAATCTCACTAGCTGATTTGGCGCTCGCTTAAGGGCAAACATCCCTAATACAATATACACCACCAATAGCACTACTTTAGCTGTCAGCCAATCTTGAGCTATTGGATATTGTTGTAGCATCACGCAGAGCAAAATAGCCGCGACGAGCAAGCCTGTATCAATAATATGCGGTAGCACTTTTAACCAAGTGCGCTTGAGTAATGACGAACCGAATAAGGCAAGAATCCAGCGAAAAATAAAGCCTAATATGCTTAGCATTGCCAAGCTCATATGCAGGTGTTTCACCATTGGATAGTACTCGAGCATTGCTTATCCTTTCTGTATTCGCAATTTTTAATCCGACCAGTGTATTAACTTGCATTTAATACCACAAACCTTTTCTTGAATAACAAATTTACAACATCATCTAGGTAGCTGATTAACAAAAGAATAAGTGGATAATAGTCACAGCATAACGGCTATACTGCTGTTTTATTCGGCAATTCATCACCAATAACGTGATCTAGCTCTCTTGGGGGATCTGCTAAACTGTGGGAGAGTGTCGCCACTATCTTATCTTTTTATTAACAAATGCCGGAGCTGGCCATGTCAGAAGCACCCAATATGCTACCTGCCATCGACATATTAATGTGTCATACAGGAGCCTCGTTTTTAGATGCATGCCAAGAATTAGGCGTAGACCCTAACGAAATGGCAGAATTTGGTTCCGCAGACCCAATAGACTCACAAGAAAATTAAAAAAAAGGCAGCGTTAGCTGCCTTTTTCATTCATGACACCGCTTAATACCCTGCCTAATAATTCAGCAATCACTAAATAAAATTATACTTAAAAGGCTTTTACAACATAGTCTTAGCGTAATTTGCAAATAAGTGTAAATAGCTCACTTCTTCACTAGCTTTGCTTTTGTTTTTACAGGTACAATCGTTCAGATTTCTGCCTATTTGTAGGTATTTTTAAGCAATGCTTCGATTTTAAATGGATTAAAGCGGGTATCTCATGTCACAGCTGTATCGAGTGAATTTCATCTGTAACGGCAAAACCTACGAGCTGTATGCTAAACACGTCAATCAAGCCAGTTTATTTGGCTTTATTGAAGTGGGTGACTTTGTATTTGATGCTCGCGCCCAGTTGGTCGTTGACCCCAGCGAAGAAAAGTTAAAGACAGAGTTCTCTGGAGTAAATCGCACCATGGTACCTATGCATAACATCTTACGAATTGATGAAGTGGACAAACTAGGTAAATCTAAAATCCATGAAGCCAGCAACATAACGCCCTTTCCTTCTGCCATTTACACGCCTAAACCATGAGCCAACAAAGCCCTATAGATTGGTTTAAACTAAAAGCGCAGTTTGGCAACGAACAGTTGCTTAAAGTGTGGTTAGCAGATGTTATTGATGGCAGCGAACAAGAAGCTCGACAGATTAGACAAGCCATTGAAGACGGCAAAGTAAATAGCGCCTTATTACAACAGCTTCAAGGCATAGCCGCTTTGGTTTGTAGCCCAGCGCTTAGCACTTGGGTTAAGCAGTTGAAACAGAGTGAACAGCCGCAAGCAGATCTTGAAAAATGCTTAACTTGCTACCTTGAGGTAGTAACTGAAATCACTCACTACCTCAAGCAACATTAAACTACGCTGTAAATGTCGTAGTTAAGGTTTCTTCACCCAATCGCCCGAGGGAGATTGAATATAAGCGCCACTATCACTGCGTTCAATGGCCTTTTTACCCGCCAGCGCTGCCACTTGTTGCTCGCTTAAACCATTCTCTTTAGCAATTTGCTTATATTTGGCCAAGCGTTTTTGATTAATGCCATCAACGAGGGCTTTCACTTCTGCGTTATGACTAACAACGCCAAGCAAGCCGTTAGTTTGCTCGCCCACCCAACCATTGCTCTTAGCTTCGCCAAGTTCTAAGGCCGCTACAGAAAAGCTCAGGCTTAACAGTAAGGCCAGTATCCAACTATTCCTTTTCATCATGCTCTCCTAAAACAGTCCGCTTTCGTCGCTAAATAAATCATCAAGTTGCTTATCTACGCGAACTCGAATTTCATGATCAATTTTTACATTAAGATTGACCGTAATCGGCTTATCTACCGCTACCTCTACTTTGGGTGTGCAAGCCGCAAGGCCTAACACCAAAACTAGGGGGAAGAAGAAGTATCGTCTATCCATTGCTGCAGTTGTCCTGACAGTTGTTCGCCAATACGTAAACTACGTAGTAGCTGATAAATGTTTTCTTGGTGACGGTAGTTCAGTGTCACCAACCGTGGGCTAACTCGCTGATTGCGCCCAATAAGTTTTACCTGCATGTCGAGTTGCCCATCTTCGGCAAAATCGACCTCAGCTGCAAGTGTTTCATAATCAAAGTCTTCTAATAAGCTTAACGCAAAATCTAGCGATGGGTGCTGCGCCTTTATCGCTACTAAGGATTGATGAGTAAGCGCGATATGGCCGCTTGGTTCTACTACCGCCAAGCTACCATCGGCAATGGCAATGCCATGCTCACTAAAATGCACTGGCAAATTACCCGATACCGAACCATGCATAGTTAGCCCCAATTCGGGGTAGAGTTTAACCAGCTCAGCTAACTGCACTTTATTGAGCTCGAGCTTGGCCACATTTGGCAAGGCCAGAGGCAATTGTTTAATCTGCGCGGAGCCGCCCAATACCTTAAAGTTAATATCTTGCATCACTAAGCTTTGCCACTGCGCTAGGGGTGCAAATTCAGCTTGCAGCCAGTTGAGTGCGAGCTGAGTTAACGGAATACCAATATCCCATTGGGCTAAGGCTAGGCTTCCCGAATGCTGTAATCCCTGCTCCGGCTTAAAGCTAAACTCACTGTTTAATGCACCATCGTCAAAGCGTAACTCTCCCCACAAGGCATTAATGCCTTGCGCCTTGAGCTTGCCGCTTAAGAGGTTATTTTGCCAAGTAAATTGCAGGTCTGCCGCAGCCGATAAGAGATTGGCTGGTTTAGGCAAGGTATAAAAATGCTGTTGAAGGGGAATTAAATCATCACTATTCAGGCTACCTTGAATCGCTAACTTTGGCTGCAGCTGCCAAGTACCAGAGCCACTAAGTTGCCACTCTTCAACATTTACGTTCCAAGACTTTTGTTGAAACTGCCAATTAGCAGTGGGAATTGTCCAACTATCAAGGTCAAAGCCTGAATGAGTAGCACTTAACTGCCAGTTTTCCCAGCCTTTGAACTGGGCATCAAGGCTTGCAGTTAAGGCAGGAAATTTAAGATTAGTGCTAACTAATAAATCTTTCTCTACATCAACTGATAATGAAAACTGCAGATTAGCCAAGCGCTCATCGGCTAACCAAGTTTGCTTAAACTGCTGAGCTAAGGTGTTGAGCAGAAGCGGCGCTAGTTGGCCTTTAAGCTGCAAGGTCTGCGTGTGCGCCACCACTAACAGCTCAACGTCGCTCCCCTGCTCTTTGCTAAATTTCAGCTGCCACTGTTGGCCGCGCTGACTAAGGCTTAGCTCTCCCTGCGCTAGAAGCTGCTTGCCGTGTTTTATGTTCAGCTGCTTAACCGCTATTCGACTGCCATTAAAGGCGGCTGGAATGTTTTTGAGTTGCTGAAAGAGTAGCTTAACTGGCGCTCGCCAAAGGGCTGGCTCAAAGCCTGTTTTCTGTTGCTCTGTTTGTTTAAGCAGGCAGCTTATGTCGATATCCAAGCTTTCAACATTCAGTAACAAGGGGAAGCTACTGACACTAAGACCCTCAATAGTTAACTGCGGGCAAGCTCCCCAAGCACCATTGGCAAGTGCGGCTTCCAATTTGGGATTAGCATAACAGGCACTAGCCACCACCAAGCAAAGCCAAACGCTCAACTTAAGCAGTGTAGTGAAGCCCAAGAACAGGGGCTTGTGGTAAGCGCCTTCCAAGCTAGATTCCTTTTTTGCTATATCTCTAGCAGGAATACTAAGCGCTTTTGCAGGGAATAACGAGTAAACAAACAACACAATAAGCATTTGGGCTTGACGAATCGGTGCTACCCGACAAAAACTTAGTGAAACCAGCAGCTAAGGCTGCAGAACAGGAAGCAACTATGATTACACAGCAAAGTCGGAGGAAGCGCTAATGCCTTGGTGGTGGTTTTTAGTCATGATCATCATCGTGGGTATGGTGGTTTATCAATTATGGCGTAACGTTCAGCAGCGTCGCTGGGACTCAGCCCAACCGCTGCACAGCCTGTGGGTAACAGTGTCAAAACGTGAAGAGATCCCCATCACTCGCCCCGGTAAAGAAAATGAAGATAGGCATAAGCGTTATCGCTACTTCATTGAATTTACTCCTCTAGAGGGTGGCGAGTCGCGTCGTTTTCAGATTAAACGGAAACAGTTTCAAGACCTTACCCAAGATTTAATCGGCGAGCTCACCATTCGAGGAAGCCGACTAGTGAGTTTTGAAGCTGGCGAACCGCCCGCGGATAGCAGCGAAGGGCAATAACGCCACCAGTAAGCCAGCGGCAATAAGCAGTGCCCCCAAAGCATGGTAAGCCGCTAGCTGCTCACCCAAAAAGCTCACACCAAGCACGGCGCCAAATAAAGGCATTAGGTGAATGTATTGGCCAGCAATATTGGCCCCCACGCTTTTAACGCCATAGTTCCAAGCTAAATAGGCCAGCAGAGAAGGAAAAATCGCCACATAGGCCAATGCTGCAATCGCATCATTCGACAGCTCAAACGCGGCCTCTGGTAAGTTCAGCCAATAAAACGGGCTTAGCACCAAAGACCCCACCACTAAAGTGCACCCCAAAAATGCTGCACCGCCCAGCTCGGCAGGTTTAAAGCGTAAACCAATGGAATAAAGCGCCCAAACCAACGAAGACAAGACAATCCAACCATCTCCTTGGTTAATGCTAAACGAGGCTAGTTGCTGCCATTGACCTTTCACCAGTAAGGCTAAAACGCCAATAAAAGAAAGCACTATGCCAGCCATTTGCCGAAGCGTGATTTTCTGTTTCAGCCACACCCAGCTCACCAGCAAAATAAATATCGGGATCATCGAGTTAATAATTAGCGCATTAGTGGCAGTGGTATTTTGCAAGCCAATGTAAACACAGGAGTTAAATCCTGCCACACCCAAGCAGGCTAGAACTGAAATGCGTAACCAATGTTGACTAATCACCTCTCGCTGACGCCACATGCTGCGATAGAGCAAGGGCATGGCAATCAACATCGCTATAGTCCAGCGCCAATAGGACAAAGACATGGCTGGGACCTGATCAGAAATATAGCGACCTGTTACAAAATTTCCGGCCCAGAATAGTGGCGGTAGAACCAGTAAGCCATAGGCCAGTAGCTTTCCTTTCATAAAACCTTCCTTTTCTACCCTAGACGTCAGGGACTTAGGGCTGTTAGGGTATAGCATCAGGCTGATTTTTGCAGTACTATCCGCCATCGCGCGGTAGCGCTTTCTAAAACAATACTATTTCATGGATAACGTTCAATGAGTCTAATAGAGGCGATTAATGCAGGACTGCATGTAACAGCAATTATTTTGCTGGCAGGTGCGCTGTACTCTGAAGCCTTCTTGTTCCGCCGCGGAATGACCCAAGATGATGTGAAAAAGCTGCTGCTGGCCGACGCCACCCACGCTTTTTCTACAGTATTGATTTTTATCACCGGCTCTTTACGCCTGTTTTTATTCCACAGCACTAGCCATACCTATCTCGATAACCCCTTTTTCGCCCTGAAAATGCTGTTGTTTTTTGTGGTGGTATTGCTGTCACTCTATCCTTCGGCCACCTTTTATCGATGGCGCAAAGCCTTAAAACAAGGCAAACCCTCGATGATTAGCTATCGCCAACACTCCTCGGTTATTTGGTTAATTCGCCTTGAGCTAGGTGTATTGTTACTAATCCCAATGCTAGTTACGCTAGCACGTGCCGGTTTTGGCAGCTAAGAGCCTTCTTTAGTTACCTTGCGAGAACACCGCAGCCCTGCTTAAGCTAGCTTGTATTTGAACCAACTGGCCACCACCAAAACACCACTAATGAGCAACAGCCCCTAGATATTTCTGTTCTTATTCATACGCTTGTTGTATAGATAAATGCTGATATTTAGCCAGCAGGGGTTAGCACTATGAGTACATCCAATTATCAACTCAGCCAAGAGCATGAGCTGGCCACGGTGTACCCAGAAAAAATTCAACCTTACTGGGCTAAACATGCCAGCGAAGCCAGTTTTGTTGGCGTGCAAGGCTTAAGCATAAAGTATCTAAAACTAACGGCCGCCGAACCCAACAACAAGGTAATTGTGGTTTCACCAGGGCGAACCGAAGCCTATTTAAAATACGATGAACTAGCTTACGATCTCGCCCAACAAGGCTACGACGTGTTTATCATCGACCACCGCGGCCAAGGTTTATCTGATCGTGAAAGCGCCCGCTGGCAACCCGGTGATGTAGCTAGTTTTCAATACTACGTTGATGATTTAGCCACGCTTATTGAACAACAAGATTTGCTAGCTAATTACCAACAGCGGTTTATATTGGCACACTCGATGGGCGGCGCTATCGCTGCTCATTACTTACAACAATTTCCTAATACCTTTACTGCCGCCGCTCTATCTGCGCCAATGTTTGGCATTAATCTAGGCATGCTACCTAAGCCGATTGCCACCAGCTTAGCAGCGATTATGAGCAAACTTGAACGGCAATTTAAACGCGGCCCCTACTATGCGGTTGGCCAATCAGATTACAAACACTGCAGCTTTAATAATAACCACTTAACTCACAGTGAGCAGCGCTTTAAGCTGATGCAAGCCGTGTACTTGGCCCATCCCAAAATTCAGCTAGGCGGACCAACCAATCGCTGGTTAGATCAAAGCTTTACCGCTATGCAACAAATCATCGAACGCGCCAACACGATCAGCGTTCCACTACTATTATTACAAGCAGAACAAGATGAAATTGTAACCGCTGTGGGCCAGCGCGCTTTTTTTCAAGCACTAGGGCCTGCAAGCGCGGCATCGGCACAATTCAAGATTATTGCTGGCGCAAAACACGAAATACTGTTCGAAAGCGACTCGATGCGAAACCCTGCTTTAAGCAGTATTCTCAACTTCTTCGAACAGCACGCTAATTAAGAGCTAGGTCGCTTTTGCGGGCTAGCTAAGGAGCATCATTATGTATCAGCTTATAGCCACCGACCTCGATGGCACATTGCTCAACGGCGAGCACCAAATCTCAGAATACACGCTGCAAACCATTACCCGTTTGTATCAGCAAAACGTTAAATTTTTAATCGCCACCGGTCGCCATTACATAGATGTGCGCCCCATTGCCGAACAGTTTGATTTTCCGATGTATTTAATCACTTCTAACGGTGCCAGAGTGCACAATAAGCAAGGTGAAGTGCTATTTAGGGCCGACTTAAACTCACAAGAAATCGACCGCATTTTGGATATTTCTTCTCGATACACACTACATCGAAATATTTACCATGAAGATAACTGGTACGTTGAACAAGAAAACGAATATGTCCGCTCGTTTAATCAACACTCTGGCTTTGATTATCAGTTAACCGACTTCTCCACCTTAGAACACCAACATATTTGCAAGTTGTTTTTTGTGGCCGAGCACGAGGTATTGCTCAAGCTAGAAAAAGACTTCATCGAAGCCTTTGGCGATAGCCTAAATATCACCTTTTCACTACCCGATTGCTTAGAAGTAATGGCGCAAAAAGCCAATAAAGGCGAGGCGCTAAAAGCGGTACTGGCACAGAAATCGATAGCGCCAGAGCACTGTATTGCCTTTGGTGACGGCCTTAATGATAAAGAAATGCTTAGTCTAGTAGGAAAAGGTGTGATCATGGCCAACGCGCATGACCGTTTGAAGTTGACTTTACCTCATTTAGAACAAACACTTAGCAACAAAGAAAATGGAGTTGCTGAATATTTAATCGGCACTTTTAAGTTGTAGTTGTCATCTTAAGGAAAGGTAATGAGGCTTGTTAAAACACTTAGCTTAGCAATTTTTAGTTGTATCACATTGTTAGGGTGCTCCCAAACGCCTCCGCCGGAACCGCCAAAAAAAGTAGAGCCCGTTAAGGTACCAGTAAAACTTAACCCGCTTACTCCGCTAAAAGGGAACCTCACCCTAAGCGCACCAGGCGCTATCTTCACTCCTTGTCAGGGGGATAAACAATACTGGGTTGAGCTGTCTTCAGCAGATAAACAAGTACTTGGCCGTTTTGCAAACAACGCAAGCATCTACGTAGAGCTGATGGGCCGTTTTGCCAACGTGGGCAAGCAAGCGCCTCAAGCCGATTACTTGGCCAAGATCACCCCTGATGAATGGCAATACTTAGCTTCTGAAGGCCCAGGCTGCAAGCTTGATATTGCCGAGCTTAGTGCTTGGGGCAATGAGCCAGGCTGGCGAATAGATATTGAAGACAACAAGTTGTTACTCAGCACACTGTCGGGCGCAGCCAATAAAACCATTACTCGCAGTGGCATTGATAAGGGCCTGCACTACTGGCAAGCCGGCAGCGAACTCTACCTCAGCGTTTCTAAACAACAGTGTTTAGATACCATGGCGGACAGTGTTTACTCCTATAGCGCCGAGTTAACTTATAAGGGCAAAATCTACCAAGGTTGTGCACGACGCCCATTCCAACAGAATGTGGAGCAACTTGCTGGCTACTACAAAGTTAAGCTTCCCACTGCATCTGGCTCTGGTCGCGTAGTAGATTTAAGCCTAAACGCCGACTTTAGTGCCGAACTGCAAAACACCTACCTTGAAGAAGAAAAAACCTTTAGCGAGAAAGGCTACTGGTACCCGCTTAATGAATCCAGCTTGGCCTTAACCTTAAGCCAAAGTAACCACCAGCAAGTGAAAAGCGACATGATATTTGACTGGGACGGACGACTACTGCGTTTACGTAATCCAGAATCACAACAGCAAGGCAGTGCTGGGCTAAACATGATGAAAATGGATGGCCCCGCAGTAGCTTTAGGCACCAGCAAAAAAGTCTACCACCAACGTACCTTTGAACCTGCCACCTTAATGGCCAGCAGCGACTACGCCCCTGAAGTTGAAGCAGCCTTAAAACAATACTTTAAGTTGCACCGCACCGAACTAAATGGCACCAAATACCAATGGTGGAAGTTTGATCTAAATGGCGATGGTAAAGACGAAATCATTACTTATGTAGACTGGTGCGGTAGTGGCGGATGTAGCTTATTGATATTTGAAGCCAAAGATAACAATCACCGTTTCTTAAGCAAAACCACACTGGTGCACAGCCCCTTCTTTTTGGCTACGTCTAGCAATGCTCGCTGGCAAGACTTACTACTAGAAGTATCTGGCGGCGGAGCCACTCCAGGTCTGCGTTTACTGCGCTTCGACGGCCTAAGTTACCCACTTAACCCAAGCATGCAACCAGACGCACCACAGCCAGCGCCAGTAAGCGGGATTACCTTCCATGCAGAAGCCTTTAGCAAAGGAGCCGGACGAGCGTTAAACTAAGCTCACATCATTTGCTAGCTCAATACCAAGGCTAGCGGTACAATGCCCCTGATTTTTCAGGGGCAGGTTATGACACAGCAATTCGACGTTATCATTATTGGTGCAGGCGCCGCAGGCTTAATGTGTGCGGCTACCGCCGGCTATCGCGGGCGCTCGGTATTAGTGATTGATAACGCCAAAAAAGCAGGCCGAAAAATCCTTATTAGTGGCGGCGGTCGTTGTAACTTTACTAATCAAAGTGTTAGCCCAGACAACTTCTTATGTGGTAACCCGCACTTTGTTAAATCCGCTCTTGCACGCTACCCCTCAAGCAATTTTATAGAGTTAGTCGAACGCCACGGCATCGAATACCACGAGCGCGATCATGGCCAATTGTTCTGTAACGACAGTGCTAAAGACATCGTAGACATGCTGCTCACCGAATGCGATTGGGCGGGCGTTACCATTAGCCTACGTAGCGAAATCAAATACGTAAAACAGCTCGATGAACAACAGTTTGAAGTGCACGCTGGCGGTCAATGTTACCAAACCAGCTCCTTGGTAATCGCCACTGGCGGGCTTTCTATGCCTAAACTGGGTGCCACTCCATTTGGCTACAAATTGGCAGAACAGTTTGGCCTAAGGGTGCTGCCCACTAGAGCCGGTTTAGTGCCATTTACTTGGCATAGCGATCAAAAAGAGCGCTTTGAAGCCCTCTCGGGTATCGCGGTGCCAAGTTGCATTACTGCCGCTAACGGCAAGCAATTTAGCGAAGCGCTATTATTTACCCACCGCGGCTTATCAGGCCCGGCTATATTGCAAATATCTAACTACTGGCAACCCGGTGAAGCGGTAAGCATCAACCTATTACCCAAGCAAGATGCCGCCTCCTTAATCGAACAGGTATTATTGCAACATCCCAAGCAAAGCCTAAAAAACACCTTGAGCCAATGGCTGCCTAAACGCTTGGTAGAAGCATTATTTGACGAAACAACGCTAGCCAAAGCGCTTAATCAGCTAGGCCATGGCGAACGCGACAGTATTGCTGCCAAGCTAAACAATTGGCAAATCACCATGAATGGCACCGAGGGCTACCGCACCGCCGAAGTGACCCTAGGCGGCGTAGACACCAACGAACTCAGCTCCAAAACCATGCAAGCCAATAATGTAGAAGGCCTCTACTTTATTGGCGAAGTAATGGACGTAACCGGTTGGCTGGGGGGCTTTAATTTCCAATGGGCATGGGCCAGCGGCGTAGCCTGCGGCCTAGATTGTTAATTAATTTTAGGAATGGTCTAAACATGGACAAAGAAAACTACTTAGCATTTTGTAAAGCAGAACTGCGTAGCGTGTTTGAAAACACCAAGGCAGGTAAGCCAAATGACAAACTTAAGTACCGCGTTGAAGGCCTATTTCACGCGGCAAAGCTACTGGGGTTACTTACCGCAGACCAAGCAAACGCCATCATAGAATCAGAACACCAAGCGGTATTTGGTGAAAGCGTTAGCGAAAGGCTCAAGCGCAAAAATCAACTCAAGCAGCTAAGAGAAAGCGATCCCGATGCCTACTTTAATATTCCAACAGTAGAGCGCCTTTAGGCGCTGTTTAGCTTAAAGCTAAAGCCTAATTGTAGTTTTTGCATATTGACTGAAAATCAAATTAGAGCAACCACTACTTGTTGCTCTAGGGCAATTGTTATTTCATGCGATTACAACAACCGCTAAAGGCTTTCTCGCCCATAACAAACGTAACATCATACTCATAAGCAAAATCAGACATATCATCTGAACACTGCTCTGTTTTATTAAGTGAAATTGTAATTTTACCTTCTTTAGAATCAGCACCCTGTATAATCCAACGATTAGTGTGATTGATCGAAGCTAGCTTTTCCTTTAGTTCAAACATGGTGATATTGTCATCAATGTCACTATATTTAATCACTCCATCTTCTACATCTAAACCCCAAAAAGGCTCAGTACCTAAGCATTGCAATTGGGTCGCACTCGACGACGCTACTCCCATGAAGCTTAGGACCACAAGTCCTAGACAAGTGCTTAGAACAGATACGACTTTTCTCATACTATAAACCTTAAATTAGTTGACCAGCAGAACGACCAAAAAGCTTTTCTTTAGTTTTCTTCCCTGCAATTCCATCATTCTTTAGCTTGTTGCTTAACTGAAATGCTTTAACTTGTTTTTCTGTACCAAGACCGAATTTACCGTCCGCCAACAGTTTGTAGCCTTTTACGGTTAGTTGTTTTTGTAGTAACTTCACCGCATTACCTTTACAGCCTTTTTTCAGAGTCCCCATTGCTTCTAGAGTTTTAGGTCCTACTATTCCATCAGCTTTTAAACCTACTGATTTCTGGTACGCTTCTACACTTTGCTGAGTAGCTTGACCAAAAACACCATCTTTTTTTGTTGGAAAGCCAGCATCATTTAAGAAGGTTTGTAGCTCCTGAACTTTTTGTCCTTTCGCAAATAACTCCAGAATACCATTGAAGATAAATTGGCTACTTAAGTAACTTGAGATGGTTCCCGAAGTCTTAGTTATTTTGCCATTCTCATCTAGGCTCAATACTTTTTTGTAATCAAATACAGGGCATGTTTTAGCTGACACTTCACAGTGTCCTCGGAACACTATTTTCTTTTCTCCATAGCTACTCTCTATTTGTGAGCATAAAGACTTTAGTGAAGAAAATTGAGCTTCGGTAAATTTTGCTACATCTAAACCATGCAAACAAATAGCAATACTTCCAGTGTTATGACCTTTCTGTGCAGCAGGTACTTTTTCTATACTGCGTCCTTCATGAATATCTCCATTCTTACTAATAAAGAAATGATACCCAATTTCACTAAAGCCACGTTTTACGTGCCAAGATTGCATCGTTTTTACGTTATCATGAGCGGCGTTATCTGAAGCGCTACAATGCAAAAATACTGAATGAACGCTTCTACTTGGCTTCTTAAAAGAAAAGCTTCCTGCCGACATATAGATCTCCTTAGTTATCTAAAAATTAGTTACTTACTAGCTCAACTGGCACCATCACATGCTCACGAATAGCATCTTCTGGAATACAGAAAAGCGAGGCAACTAAGCTTGCTTCAAGGCACCAGTAACCAACGTAATAGTCGGTATATTCAAATTCGCAATCGCACAAATGATTATCATACCAATCTGCATCTTCTAGGCTGTCGTACCACTGTCGAATAAACACATTAAGATGCTCTGCCTGAACCTCTCCATCACTGTTGATGGCATCCAATAAAGGTTGATAAACAGTGGGGTAATAAAGTGTGGGAGACATGGGGCGGTCTGTATCACCTAGCCTGCTGGCAATGCTATCTAAAAGTGCATCATTTCCCTGTTCACCAATTATGTCTAAAGCTTGTTGAATATGTGCTTGCTCTGCGCCTACAGCAACCAACAAGGCTAACCACCATAAAACATAAACATAGCGATTAACATTAGCCGAACCGCAAGCTTCACCCACACCACCTAAACGCTCAAAGTCATGGCGGTAACACTGGTGTGCTGCGGGCAGTTTATCTGCAGTAGCACTTAGCTGTTGACGATAAGTCAATATCGCCAACACCGATGACTTAAGCGAGGCCATATCGCTACCATAAGAGTAATGCGCTACTGCACGCATTATCGCGAGTTGGTAGAGTTGCTGGGTAACATCAACTTGTTCACTCAGCGAGGTAAAAACCTCATTATCTAAAGCTTGTTGAGTTTCCGCTAAGGCTTCATCTAAATCGCTTATCAGCTCGCTAAAATAGGCTTCGTCACGGCGTTGGTCTCGAATCACTGCTCGCTCCAGTGAACCAAATCCTTAGGGTAGTACTGATGGTCGATATAGAGGCTGTCGTCTATTTCATAAAGCTTAGTGAACAAAGCCGCTTCCCAGCACCAGTAACCATCGTAAGCATCAGTATCCATTAGATGATAGTCAGGACTTCCTTCTAACTTGTACCACGCCTCTAAGTAAGCCAACATCAGCTGAGGGCGCTGCGCAGGCTCTGCCTCAATCACTTTATACAGTTTATTGAAACGGCGCTTAAACAATACACTCTCTGCCACTTCGCGCTCGGTATCGCCCAGCTTAACCGCGATTTGGTCAAACAAGGCGTCTCGGCCTTGATTTCCAATTAAATCTAAGACCTCTTGGTAGTAGGCTTGACCCATGTTTAGGCAGTAGGCAAAAGCAAACCATTTAAGAGTGCGTTCCAAGTCACTTAAATGTAACTCTTCCCAATCGATGCGGTTCTTTTGCTCTTCGGGGGGCAAAGCATCAGCAAAATATTTTTGTTTTCGACGATATTCAAGAGCATTCTCTAAATGAAGCTTCAATTCATTGAGCTCATCACCACGCGAGTAGCATAGGTGCATTATAGACATCGAGTAATCAACCATTGTGAAATGAACTTTCAACGATACAAAAGCTCTCACCTGTGGTGAGGCGAGTAGCTTAGCCTTTCTCTTTTCTATCGCATTAATTTTGAAATCAATACGCTCATCAAAATACGTTTTATCCTTTAAAGTATCTCTTAACATAAAAATTTCCCTACAGTTGCAATCCGCTACTAGCGATACTTGCATTTTTATCTAGTTGTTTGACCACCAATGAACCATCTGGCTTATTACGGATTAATAATTTTTCAACCGAACCATCTTCAAATTCAAGAGCATCTAGTATGTCATCAATTTGATCTTCATCCATACCTGCATCTTTCAAGCGTTTATCATTCACCCACTTATCATTCATCTGCTTGCCATCACTAGTTTTACCCAAGCGAGACTTGCCGTACTTCGCTTCCGTAATCACAAAGTCGGGCGGCGGGTTGGGGTGTTGGTAAATACCATCAATACCTTGCTTACCCGGCGTGTACTTACCATTGGTATTACCAAGCGGTTTATAACCTTTTTCTACCAACAAGGCATGGGCATTATACTCACCCGAAGCCGCTTTTCGGTGGTTAAGTGAACTAAACTCATCGGCAAATGAATCCGGTGAACGGCTATCGGCTGGCCGATGAGCAATGTCTCTTGGTCGTCTAGTCTTTCTTGTTTTACTTGTTAGTTGTGCTGCATCACCACCCGTATCAACGGCTTTAGCCGCTTTACGCAACTTAGCGGCCTTACCGCCGGGTACTACATCTAAAGCACTGGTCGGCATCACTGCCGCTAAACTCGCATAAGCAAGGCCAGTCGCTACTCTACCAAAGCTACCTTCAGGGTATTGAGCACCATGTTCAACAGCAACATCGAGCGCATCATCTAATACCTCATTTAGGGCTTCTATTTCTAGCGCATCTAAGCCATCAAATATTGCTTGGCCTGCTTTAGCTAAGGGACTTTCACCTGGCGCATAAGGCTTGCTAGGCTTCCGTACTCGGCCAATGTTTTTGTTACCCTCTTTACAGGCTAAACCTAAGGGGTCTACCCAGTTAGTTGGGCTTGGGGTGTATCGATAAAGGTTTAAACCACCCAGCAATTCAATTGGGTCTTGTTGTATGTACCTGCCCTGCTGCGGGCAGTAGTAGCGGTGAAAGTTATAGTGCAGGCCGCTCTCTTCATCAAAGTATTGGCCTTGAAAGCGCAGCGGGTTGTCTATTTGCTTAACGCTTAATTGCTCTATCGAACCATAAGCTTGGTAATGGGCTTGCCATACTATATTGCCTTGCTTGTCGCTTAAGCGAATAGGCGTACCAATATGATCTAAGTGGTAGTGATAAACCTGACCCTGTTTAATCATCGCTATAGGGCGATGGCTATTGGGCTCGTACACATACCAGGTAAATTGGCCTTGGCTATGTTCACCAATTAGTTGATTACCTTCCCATAAATAGTCGGTTTGCCCTTGGGCGGTAATTTTGCAGCTGCGACGACCTAGAGCATCGTAGTGGTAAACGGTATTATCGCGGCCTTGGCTAAGCCTAACTAATTGGTTTAAGCCGTTAAATACGCGTTGCTGACGCACCTTACTTTGGCTGGCGAGTACTTGGTTACCGTAGCGGTCATAACGGTAGCTACACTGGTCATCACCCAGCAGCTTGTCACCCAACATGTCGGCTTGTTTGGGGTTGGCAAAACTATCCAGCTCAAATTGCTGGTTATTGGCATTGTGGCTAGTGGCTTTAGTAAGTTGGCTAAGTGCATCATAACTGTAGTTATTATCGCCCAGCTCGCTGTCGCTCACGCCTAAAAGTTGATCGCCCGCATCAAAACGGTAATGACGCTCAATACAGCTTGGCGCTTGTTCAGGTTGTTCTAACTGCCATTGCTGGCTTAACAAACGACCTTGTGTATCATAGTGATGATGCTGTTGGTGGCGCTTGCTTAGCTCGCGGCTTACTTCTTCACCAGCAGCGTTAAAGCTGCGACTTATCACAGGCTGCTGGTTAAACCATATCGCAGATAAACGCCCTTGTTCATCGTAGCGATAAGTTAGGGCATTGCCGTCGGGAAGCTGAGTATGGCTGCGCAATCCTTGTGAGTTCAATTGATAAATAGATTTCCAATTGTCTTGCCAGTTTTCTTGCAACTGGCCATTAGCGAAGTAGCTAAAACGTAGTTTGCGCGCAGCATTGTTGGCTTGGCTCAACGTACCTTGTAAGTCATAAGCAAAATCGTTAATCAGGGTAATGCCATTAGCGGTGCTGCGCTGCTCGGTTACCTGACCTAAAGAATTGCGTTTTAGCTGAATCAGCCGCTCACTATTTTCGGCAACTTGAGTAAGCTGACCTGCTAGGTTGTATTGATAATGCTGCTCGCGGCCATCAAAACCAATGGTTTTGCTAATACGCTCGCAACTGTCGTATTCCAGTTGATAAACCTGCTCGTCACTGCGTGAAATGGCGGTAAGATTACGTTCTTTATCGTAACAAAAAGCTAACCATGAACCGTCGGGGTTAATCTGTTTAGCTGGCTGCGACAAGCCTTGATATTCGTAGCTTGTACTGCGCCCTAGCGAGTCGGTCACCTTAGTCACTCGCCCCGCATCGTCATAGCTATAGGCCCTACGCTGACATTGCTCTGGCGAATCCTGATGATAAGACAAGACCTCAACAATGTTGCCACGTTCATCACGTTTGTATTGGCCAACCCAGCCCTTTCCATCTACTTCGCCATTGCACTCACCAATGGCGTTATAGCTATAGCGAATTAACGCATCACCTACTTGCTTGGCGCTCAACAAGCCTTGCTCATTCCACCAAAATTGTTGATTGGGCTGGTTACTAGCAGTTTTACTCACCAAACGGCTTTGCGCATCGTAGCGGTATTCGGTTACAACACCTTGTACATCGGTTTCTGTGGTTAACAAACCAAGGCTGTTGTATTCACGCTTAAGCGATGAGCCGTCGGCATAGTCAACCTGTGTGACAAAACCCAAGCGATTATAGCTATAACGAGTAAGATTTTGATTTGGCGCTAGCTCAGCGTCTAACTGGCCGTGCGCATTGTAATGGTAACGTGTTGTTGCGCCATTTGGGTCTGTTTCACTAATTTTGCGTTGTAGTTCATCGTATTCAAATAACCAACAAGCACCGTCGGGCGAAACTTTTTTAAGAATCTGACCTTGTGAATTATGCCAGTAAGTCCAACAGTTTCCGTAACTATCAAAGCTGCGGCTAAGGCCTTGCTCTAGCTCATACTCAAATCGATAGTGATAATGCTCGTTATCACCCCATTGTTCTATACAACGCGCATTTTGCTCACTGCCATCCCAAGAAAAGTAGTGAGAAAACCCCGAAGCGCGGGTTCGTTGAATCAATAAACCTTGCTGATAACGATACTGTTCTTGCTGACCCAAACGGTTGGTCGCAGTACTTAAATGCCCCTGTTCATCATAGGTATAACTTGCATAGCTTTGCGCTGTTTCGGCTTTAGAGCTGAGTAATTCAACCAGCCGACCTTCTAGGTTATAACGTAGGAACAGTTGTTGGCTATGGTTGATTTCAATAAGGGTTAAGCGGGGCGCAACAGAATAGCTAAGTCGATAATGCGTATCGACACCATCACTTATTTTAGTTAGCAACCATTGTTCTTGCTGTTTAGAAAACTGCAAAGTTTTGCCATTGGCACTGCTAATAACAATGTTTTCAAGCTGATGTTGCAACACCATGCCCGATTTAACCTGGCTACTTTTAGCACCAACGACCACATAAGGAAAATGCTGCAGATGCCCTAGTGCATCTGTAAACAACCAACCTGCTTGCTCACCCTGTAACTGTTCCAAACTGTAGTGAAAATTACTTCGCCAGCCTAAACCTAAACCCACATCTTGATGCGAAAGACTTGAGCGATAAGTGCGCTGCCAAACTAACTCACGATGACCTTGCAAGCATACATCGTCTAATTGCAGCACTTCTTCACCGCTGCTCATTACAATGGGATCACCGCAAGTTTGGGTATCGGGGTGGTCAACAGCTTGAGCGACGTCATCACTGCTATTTTGGTTTTTACCTTGCTGTTGGGTCTTCGAGCGCCCTCCTGGAGCTTTGGGTTCATTTGGGACGGATGAACTCCAAGAGGGCCTCGAAGCTGGAGAATGTTGAGGAATAGCTTTTTCAGCTTGGCGCTGAAACCACACCTCACCATTCGTTAACGCGGTAATTAATTTCTGATGCGGATCGCCAGCCGGCGTGGTAGTGACCAAACGGTATAAACGGCGTAAACCTTTGCCGTTGCTATCAGCAGCACCTGCAAAGTTAGTTAAAAATGCTGCTGCTTTTTCGGCATCACTAAACGCAGGCTTGTTACCCACATTACGTTTGCCGGTAAAAAAGTCATAAGCAAAGCCGTCAATTCCTGTGACTACTTCTTTTTGGGTTCCATCCATACTGCTGTTTTACACCACTAGGCGACCCACGCGAGCATCATTGCACTGCGGTAGGTCTGATCAGAAATATCCAGTTGAAAACTCAAACCAGCATGTTTTTGCTGCTGATAGTGAGTAAATAAATGACACAAATTAAACAAACCAGTACAGGCCGCTAAGTCCCCGACTCTGGCGTCAGCAAATATCACTTGGCTGCGCGAACCAACGCTATTTTCAAAACATTGAAAAGCCGCTAACCAGCCATCCATTAACTCACTGCTTAAGGCACTTGGCATATAGCACTGAGTTAGCTCTTGCCCGCACTGGCCACGATAACGTTGGATTAACGCCGCCACTGTTGCAGCAATGCTTTTATCTGAGGTTTGCACCTCATAGCTGGCCCAAGGCACAGCAAAACCACGCTTAGCTGGCTGTAACCGAGCAGCGATGAAACACTCACTAGCAATGCTAGCGGTTTGCTCAAGCGCTTGCGTTGCAGCTAAACGCTCATCTTGATGATAAGCCAGCACCTGAATTGAGCCCGCCAACTGCTGATTAAATAACTTAAGCGCTTGGCGCAGCGCTAATTGCATGGCGCAGCGACCATAGGGAAACAAATACACTTTTTTGCTGTGCGCTAACTGAGGCACCAATGCCAAAGTATCTTGATAAACTTGGCTTTTTGCCTGCTCTAGAGGCGCTTCAGGCAGCAATACAAACACCGCATCAGCATCGACTTTTAGCTTGGCTAGCTCGGCTCGACCTGCTTCATTAAAGCTGTAGTGACGTAGAGCCTGCTCGCCCTTAATGCTTACGGTTGCAGCAATCTCATCATCGCTTAAACCAAAAATAGCGTTTGAATCGCTGTATTCACCAAGCTGCAGAGCCTCAATGTCTAGCTGCAAGTTCATGCCTAGCCTATTAACACCGTAGGGTTACCTACTACAATTTTGCCGCCATGGGCGGTTGAATCGCCTAATCGCGCTACTGCTTTACCACCAACCGTAACCGAAGAGGAACCCGACTTAATCGTATCTGGCGGTCCAATGCACACCAACTTATCGCCCACGCAAGCAACCGGCATTCCGCCAGCGGTTACCGTACCGTTGCCGCCAACCACCGGGCCACCAACATGCGGTACTTTATTTTGCACTTTAGGACATACGTGAAATGACCCAAGCATTGCTACTGGCTTACCCATTATGTCCCTTAGTTCAGTGAAATAGCTGGCGCTTTAAGCGCGATAGAGGTGCCGTTAATCGATACCGAGGTACCTTTGATATCAATATTGCCGCCACTTGAAAGGGTGATAGAAGCGCCACCCGCTTTAATGGTGATTTTGCTGCCAGCCACTAAATCGATATTTTTGCCAACATCTATTACTAGGTTCTTACCTACTTTCTCAGACTGGTTTTCGGCAACGTCAATGCTAAGATCTTTACCAATTTTTTCAGTTTGGTTTTGTTTGATTTCGGTTTGCAGATCTTTCTCTGCCTGCATGTAAAGCAGCTCTTTACCAGCATCGTCATCAAAACGAATTTCGTTAAAATTGCTCTCGCCACCGCCTTTGGTTGAGCGAGTCTTTATTCCAGACTGCGATTTTTTACTGGGTAAGCCATAAGGTGGCATTTGGTCGCCGTTGTATAGCGCGCCTGTAATCACCGGTTGGTCAGGGTCGCCTTCTAAAAAGCTAACCAGTACTTCCTGGCCCACTCTTGGCAAGAAGAATGCGCCGTAACGGCTGCCAGCCCAGTTTTGCGAAACCCGAATCCAACACGAGCTGTTACTGTCACTTTTGCCTTCACGATCCCAGTGGAATAGCACCTTAATACGGCCATATTTATCTACATGGATCTCTTCACCCGGATCACCCGTCACCAAGGCTGTTTGGGCGCCATGAATCACCGGCCGAGCCGTGGTTTGGGATGGTCTGAACAATACGTCAGCCGGGATGCAAGAGAACTGATTGTGTAGCACTTGGCCGCTGTTTTTAGCTGCGCCAGTTTGGCTGGTAATGGCAACACTCAAACTAAGTTGAGTAATTAAGTAGCTTTTCCCTACCTGAGCGGGATCTTCATGTGATTTAAAACCAAAGTACTGACCAGCGCTAAAAGTAGCGCAAGTACTGCCACCTCGGCACACTAAGGCATCTCGCTGCATTGCTTCTAAAGCTACGTTGGCAGCATTTTGCAAAGCAGGGTTAAATTCAGAACCGGCATAATACTCAAACACTTCGCCATTTTGCTGTTGTTTGGTTAACGCCGTATTTTGCTGTTCACCCTTTGGTTTTGCGCTTGGTTTTATAAAGTCGTAACCGCCTTTACTCGCAATACCCGGAGTGATGTTTAGGTTACCACTCCAAGAGAACACGTGTGATTCTGACAATGAGCCGGTGGTAAAGGCTACTTTGCTTTCTTCTGCTTCGCGGTAGGCACTCAAAGCATCAGCCAATACAACACTGTGCTTGGCCTTGCTGTGTTCAATAATGTAAAAGATGCCTGCTTCTTCAAGCAAACGATGCACAAAGGCAAAATCACTTTCGTTATATTGAACTTTGTAACCCAAAGTTGGGTAACTTCCCTTAAGTTCACTTTTTACTTGCACGCCGTGTTCTGCAAAAATCTTTTTTACGATTTCGTCAGCGGTTAAGCTTTGAAAAATTCGGCAATTACTACGCTGCTTAAGAAAGTGTAAATTCGACACGATCTGTAGTTGGTAATCTTGGTATTTTTCGCCTTCAGCTTCACTAGGAACACGACTACCTAGAGAAGTAATACTGGCAACAACGCCATTAAAAAAACGGGTAACACTGGCTTTACCTTTTAGATAATCTAAATTAATGGTAACCGGTTTTCCAATAACGTCGGACTCAGATATTATCTGTCCATTTGTATAACAAGAAACATTAATAGAGAAAGGTGAAGATATACCTTCCTGAATATCAAACTGAGTAAGATGTAATACATCTTTACCCAATGGCGTTTCTATTTGAATGATATTCTTACTTTGACTTGCCTTTTCCATATGCTTCATGTTCACGCTAGTTAAAAAAATAAGCGGGATAGATTAACTACCCCGCAGAAAGCCAATTACATTTGTTGGCCTTTAACACCGCTGTAACCGTAAACAAGCGGAGCTTGAACATTGTTTTGGTCATCGGTAGGTGTAACAGTCATCATCATTTCTGTGTAAGAAATAGTGATGTTTTCAACTGGGCGGTCATCTTGAATTGATACTGAGTAGCTAGAAATCATTGCGTCAGTCAGTTCAATTTTCATGATTTCTTCGATTTTCTCACCTTGCTTAGTAATGTGGAAAACCGCTGGCTTACCCTTACCAATAGTGGCTTCTTTGAAAAGATCTGGAGAAGCTTTATCTTGCATTTTAGTGATGTTGATGTCACATAAACGCGTTGCACTCGCTTCACGATCTTGAGCAGTACCAGTGTGAGAAGAGATTTCACGTGCTACTGACCAATCTACAGACAAAAGAGTAATTAAGTCTTTGTACTGTTCAGCTGTCGCTTCACCCTTGATATCGCCGTACTTCAAATAAGTATTCGCTTGCATGCTAATTTCCTTTAGCTAATTAAGTAAAAATAACCCTAATGGGTATGTTTTAATGCAGCGTTTTAACACGCGCAATTTTATTAGTCGAAACCGTAAAACAATTTAATAAATGTCAAAAACATCAAAAACTGAATAACAATCACAACCCAATTAAGTGGTACATTATAAATATTTTGATCAATAGTGAAAACACTAATTACAACATTTCGACACAATAAGCATCTTCAACTAAATCTACGCTAATTTTCTCTATATTAAGGCGCTGAGATATGGCTTCTAATACCTTATTAGAGATCACAGGCAACAATTCATTTTGAATATTATTTTGAATTGCCCTTGCGCCAACATCAGCATTTTGAGACTGGCTG
Organism: Agarivorans aestuarii; assembly: GCF_019670125.1. Lineage (NCBI taxonomy): Bacteria > Pseudomonadati > Pseudomonadota > Gammaproteobacteria > Alteromonadales > Alteromonadaceae > Agarivorans > Agarivorans aestuarii. The sequence continues at coordinate 172,475 of NZ_AP023033.1, read as the reverse complement.
TTTAGGTGTTCGATGACCGCTTCAGAAAAACTTAATTCTGCTTGGTAATTTCGAGCAAATCGCTGCTCAACTCTACCTAGCTGTAAACGCACAATTTGATTTAGCGTGTCGCGGTTAAGTGGCACAAATGGGATAAGATTTAGGCGACCAATAAAGGCTGGCTTAAATACTGCGAGTAAATCATCACTTAGAGCGTGTTTTAGGCCTTCGATATCAGGAGCTGTTTCTTCATCTTCAAATAAACCGGTGGTAGTTTCGGTACCCACGTTAGAAGTCATGATGATGATGGTATTTTTAAAGTCGATGTCTCGACCTTCGCCATCTTTAATGGTGCCTTTATCGAACACTTGATAAAAAATGTCTTGCACGCCCGGATGGGCTTTTTCCATTTCGTCTAGTAGTACTACGCTGTATGGCTTACGGCGCACGGCTTCAGTTAGAACACCACCTTCACCATAACCTACGTAGCCAGGAGGTGAACCCACCAACAGAGAAACTTTATGCTCCTCTTTAAACTCCGACATATTGATAACCGTTAAGTTATCTTCGCTGCCGTATACTTGCTCGGCTAGGGTTAACGCTGTTTCTGTTTTACCAGTACCACTTGGTCCGGTTAGCAAAAACACACCGTTTGGCTTGCGCTCATCACTTAGCTGAGCACGCGCTGTTTGCACCACTTTACTAATGAGTTCTAGTGCGTGGTCTTGACCAACAATTCGCTCGCCCATTTTTTGCGGCAAACTTAAAATGGTTTCCACTTCGTCTGATTGCATGCGACCCAGTGGTATACCAGTCCAATCGGCAATAACTTCGGCGACTAGCACTTCGTCTACTTCTAAAAACACCATTGGTTGGGCAACTTCTGCCAAGCTCGCTTTAATTTCTACCAGCTGCTCGCGGGCATTTTCTTCGGTTTCTTCCTCAGCATTGAGAATGCTATCGGCATGTTGCTTAGCTTGAAGCACCATGCCTTGCTCGTCTCGCCAAGTAGCTTCTGCTTGCTCAAAGGCACTTTGGGTATCAGCCAATTCTGCATTGAGCTGCTGCAGCAATTCTTGATGCTCTGAACCGGTTAACTGCTCGCGTTCCAATTGCTCGATTTGCGCAACTAACTGTTGTTGTTTACGTTGTAAACGCTCTACTTGGCTAGGGGTAGCGGCTTGGCTCATCGCCACACGGGCACAGGCGGTATCAAGCAAAGCAACGGCTTTGTCGGGTAACTGGCGAGCATTAATGTAGCGGTTAGATAAACGCACTGCGGCTTGCAAGGCTTGGTCGCTAATTGATACGCGATGGTGCTTTTCCATCACAGGTAGTAAGCCGCGTAACATCACAATGGCTTTTTCTTCGCTTGGCTCTTCTACTTTAACCACTTGGAAGCGGCGCGTTAACGCTGCATCTTTCTCAAAGTACTTTTTGTATTCGGCCCAAGTAGTTGCCGCAATAGTGCGCAGTTCACCGCGCGCCAGCGCGGGCTTAAGCAGGTTGGCTGCATCATTTTGGCCAGCTTGGCCGCCGCTACCAATTAAGGTATGCGCTTCGTCGATAAACACGATAATAGGTGTAGCCGAATTCTTCACTTCACTGATAACCGATTTAAGGCGGTTTTCGAACTCACCTTTCATGCCCGCACCAGCTTGTAGCAAGGCTAAATCTAAAACATGAATCTTTACGTTTTGCAGTGACTCGGGCACATCATTATCAGCAATACGCTGCGCTAAACCTTCAACTACTGCAGTTTTACCTACACCGGCTTCGCCAGTAAGTATCGGGTTGTTTTGGCGGCGACGGGTTAAAATGTCGATCATCTGGCGAATTTCTTCGTCGCGACCAAGTATTGGGTCAAGCTTGCCTGAGCGTGCTTGCTCGGTAAGGTCGATAGTAAACTGATCTAAACTTGGTGTTTTGCCCGAGCCTTTAACTTGGCTTGCACTTGCAGCTTCGGCATTTTGATTAAGCGTCGGCCATACATGCGCCAGCTGAGCCGGGTCGATGTTTTCTAACTGCTTCAAGAAATGCATGGTGCTAAAGCTAAGGGTATCGTCGTTTAGCAAGGCATGAATAATGTGGATAGGCGCGATATTGTCTGCGTTGTATTCAATAGTGGCAGCCATCCAAGCGGCGCTCAATAAGCTGACAATTTGCGGCGATAAACCAGGAGTTTGCTGATTACCGGTTTTAGCCCGCTCGAGATTGCGATTTAGATCGGCAGTTAATGCATCAATATCTACCGCAAAATGCTCGGCCACCAACATAAGATCTTCGGTTTGGCCTTCGCACATCGCCAATAACCAATGTTGGATCTCTACACTAAACTGACTGCGGCTATTAGACAACGCAGCGGCCGCTTCTAGGCTCTGCTTGGCTGTGGGCGATAGCTTCTCAACCATTGATTTTAAAGTCATTGTCGACATCTGTATTTCCTATAATCCTTTAAACAAAATCTACTACGCGATGGGGATTTTTGTTTGTTCGTCCATTCGCTTACTGTTAATGGTTAGCGCGCTACCCTGGCCTAAGCCCAAACCGGTTTTACCTAAACGCGAACTAGGCATATCTCGATAACGGGCCATTAGGCTCCAACGAGGACGCACGTGCGCGGGCAAGTATTCGGCGACGGTTTCTTGTAATAATGAAAGTGTTTTACTGCCCGGCAAAAGTTGCTGAGCCCCTTGTGCATTGGCTGCATGAATTTCAATTTCTAATGCAGAACCTACATCCCAAACCTTGCTGCCAATGGTGGCACTGCGTCCTAGTTGCGCATGTTGCCCTTCTGGATTAACCCGGCTCGCTAAGCTGGTTTGCTCTTCATCACTTAGCGATAGCCATTGCCCTAAATGCTCATTAATCACTACCTTGCAGCCAGAAATAAGCTCTACAATTTGCTTTAAACCTTGAGCACTACGAATAGACTGAGCAAACAAACCACCTAGGTATTGTTGGGTATGATTTGAAGTACCAGATAAAGAGTGCAAGGCACTAGAAATAGGGTCTTTCTTGTTGGTTTGTTGCTGACGCTGATACTGCAGTGGGAACTGATACTTTTCCCAAGCGCGGTGATATAAAGAGATCAGGCGATGATGGAAAATATCCAGAAAGTCTCGCATCGACTCGTCTTTCTGCTTGCAACGATCCATTACCCATTCACTGTAATGACGGGGCATCACACCACTTGGCCCAGTTAAACCAAAAAAGTTAACAAACACTGAATAGGGCTGATTTTCAGAAACAGGCGCCTCTACCCGCTCCAAGGCTTTACCGGGAAAACCCAAGTTTTGCGGCACTTTAAAACGTAAGGCCTCATTCTTGGGTAAAGTATCAGAGCCCACACCGTTGTGTTGTGCACCTCGACCAGCTTGAATAGCAACCACGCTGTGGTGGAAGTCTTGCTCACTGCCACTGTTTAAGGTGTCAAACAGCTTCATATTAGCTCCTTGTCACCAGCCATCGCCGGCCAACGGTGCAGTACATTGCTGGCACCCAAGTGTTTAATCGATAAACGAGTAAAGCTGTTTATGGTGGTGTACTGAGCGAAAAAGTGCGCCAATACGTTGCCAAAGAAGAACAAGTTAATACCGGAGAGTTCTTGATTAACAAACTCCAAAATAATGTCTGAACCGTGGCAAAATCCCACTCGGCCATTTTGCACAACCCGAGCTGTCGCCCGCTCGATGTTTACCTTAGCGATAGCTTCAATCAATACTTTGGTTTGTGGTGATTGCTTAAAATCGTATAGCTGTAATAGCTCTTGGAGTAACTTAACCGCATTAGGCTGGGCAAAGTGATTAAGGGTTAGATGACTAGCCAACTGCCAACGGGAAGCATCAAACATAGCGGGGCGAATAGGCTCGCTAAAGGGCAATAAGCAACGGACATTCTTAAGCGAATCGGCACGGCTCGGCACCACTATCGATGGCTGTCCACCACCAAAAGGCAAGCGCGCTGGCAAATTTCGGTTACTGCATAATGCTTTAGCTGATACCAACCATTGTTCATGTTGCTCGATATCTAAGGCTTTAGCGTCACCATCAACCACTGCTAAGTAGCTTTCAACACCGGGTTCGTCGTGTCCACCAGCCCATTTATTTAATTCACGGCGTAGCGTCCAGAACAAATTCCCCGCTTGAGGGTAATGCGGTAACTGGCTACCGTAAAACGGCGTTACATCAACACTGTTGTCGTGTTGATCGAAGGCTTCTACTTCGGTTACTCGCACTACTTCGGAGATATCTGCATCTCGATAACGAGGCACTAAGCGGTGTTCGAAACGAGCGGGGTCTAAACGTAAAGGCTCCAGCTCATCTTCAAATAGGTTTATCACTGGCACACAACCCAGCAAAATATTATCGGCGGTAAGTTGCTTCGCCAGTATGTCTGAATCGCTATCAAGATAAATGTATAAATCCACCTCATGCTGGTCACCAAACCAACTAGGATCTAAATCTTGTAGCTCAAAAAACATGAACTTTTCAGGGCAAAGAAAGTGCTCAACCAGCAAGCGATAGCCATTAAAAGTTCGCTGATCATAAGGCACCACTTTTTCATCATCAGCAAAACCCACCGCACTAATATGACGGGCCTGCAAGTAGTGATTAGCTTGTAAACTGCCCGGAGAGGCAAACGCCAATCCCACACTAGATTGGAAAATAAGTTGATAAAGCTTGTAGCTAAGCTGCGGTTGTCCGTGAATGTAGAAACGCATTTTTTGCACGCCCACATCACTAAAGGCCACATCATCAAATTCACAGCTTAAACGCAGTTTTATTACCGCTGCAGCATTCTTTTGAAAGTTAGGGCGTGGCGCTTTAAACGGCGCACCTTCAAAGCTCGCTTGAGTAACTTCTACTGGCCACATTTCGGTATCGTAGCAAGTATTAAAACGACAACTTTTGTAACCCGGCACTTGAGTTTCTAACTCGGTGCCTTTGGGGATCATCAAGCTATAGTCAGTAACATTTTGGGTGCTCATTTTGATTACCGACATCGACGGAATTGGCGCGTGGTAATCGGGATATAATTGCCCTAACAGAGCTTCGGTTAGCTCTGGAAAACTGTCATCAAGCTTTTGTCTTACCTGTGCCGTAAGTAACGACACTCCTTCGAGTAATCGAGAAACATGTGGGTCTTCCACACTTTCTTCGCTCATGCGCAAACGGCCAGCCACCTTGGGATAGCGCTCGGCAAACTCAGCCCCCATGTGGCGTAAGTAAGCTAGTTCGCGGTTGTAGTACTTTAACAGCTCGTCACTCATGCTCTACTCAACTATTTTTATGCCAAGGCATACCGGTTCAACTTCAGAGTCAAAGGTCATTTCCTCTGGCTCAGGATCGGCATGACAAAGAGCATGAATACGCAAGCGCAATACCCGATCAAGCGGTTGCTCTTCACTTACGGTTGTCACCGATAAATCAATAAAACGAGGCTCAAATTTGCGAATGGTTTGCTCAACAATTTGGCACAACATCTCGCGGCCATCTTGGCTGCTCAGAGGCATAGATGAGAAGTCTGGCAAACCATAACTAAATAATGACTTGTCCAACTCGCTGTACCATTCAGGCCAGGTATGCCAATGCAATTTGGCGTTAAGCAAAGCCTCTAGATCACGGCGAATACTGCGCCGATAAGCTTGTCGCCCGTAGCTTGAATAGATATCACTGCTTGCTGCATTCTCATCCAAGTTATTACTTAACCTGTCGAGTAATGAAAGCTGCAAAGCGGGTTGAACAGTGCTCATTACTCAGCAGCCTCGGTGGCTGTTTCTACAGAGAACGACTCCAACTGAGAAACAGCTAATGCGTCATCATTTACTAACCACATTTTTTGCCCTCGACCTTGGTAAAACTCAGAACCTAAAATGGCTTGCCAATCGGTTTCTCTACCCAGCTTTTCTGCATCGCTTTGGCTGTTTACATAGGTCATTGGCAAGAACACTTCGCCGGAAGGGCCATCTTTAATGTCTAACTCGGCGCGGCGCCAAATGTGCTCAAACAACGTGGTTTCGGGCAGTAGCTTTAACCAAGTGATGTCAGAGAACGGCACAAAGTAATACAAACCATTAGAGCCAAATACTTCTAGGTAACCCGCTAAGCTGTCATCTAAATCACGCAGCTCGTTACAGTTTTTACCGTTAATCTCTACTTCAGCTGATTGGCGTAAGCTTTCTAGTTGCTGAGCAGCTTGTTCAAACTCAGTTTTGTTGTCACTTAACTGTGCCAAGCGCACTTCCACCAAAGGCGCTAAAGTTTGCGACGCGCCCGTCACCAAACTTGCGGTATCTCCACCAGCTGCAAAATCTACCCGCGATTGCGCGGCATGCACTAGTTGGCGCATGTTTAAGGCACCAGGAACACACTGTGGATGCTGCTTAACCAACAAGTCCAACTGCTGATCAGCACGCTCTAGCTGGCCATCAATACATAACAATTCAATAAAACTGCTGCGTGCATCTAAGTCCTTAGGCATCACTTTTAGGTGAGCAATGGTTTGTGCGATTGCTTCACTTAATTGTCCTTGTTGAATCAACTGCTTTATTTGTTGTTGCATCTGTTTATCCTGCTTGGTTATAGCTTGGAGATAACTCAGTTATCAGGCGAATACTGGAGATCATTTGGTCGAGCTGAAAATGCGGACGCAAATGGATAATGGAGTAATAATGGCCGGGCTTACCGGCTTGTTCTTTAACTTGAATCTTGGCTTCGTTTAGCGGATAACGCGCTCGAATCTCGTCGGAGGCTTCATCAGAGGCGGTGGTGTAAGCATGCAACCAACTTTGCAGGTCACGCTCAATCAAGTTAGCGTTATCAAATGAACCAACTCGATCTCGCCCCATCACTTTTAAGTAGTGAGCAAAGCGAGAAACACACAATACGTATTGCAACATCGACGATAAGCGCGCATTTACCGCTACCGATAAACTGTCGTAGTTTTTCGGTAAGTTCACGGAGGCATTGCTATACAAAACTAAGTGTTCTGTATGCGGAACTGTAGACACCGGAATAAAACCACTGTCAGACAATTGCTTCTCTAAACGGTCACCGACTTGCAAGTTCACCGAGGGCTTAGCCGAGCGCATATGGCGCGAAAACTTAAAGCGAGAGCTGGGTAAATCGAATACCAAACCGTGCTTATATTGGCCTGGCTGCAAGCCACGAATTTGGCTAAACCAGCCAGATTCTTTAAAGGCGCGCAAGGCCACGGCAGCAACACCATATGCGGCGTTGCCCCATAGGTAGTCACCTTCGGCATCGTTAACTTGCTCAACAAACATAAAGCCTTCTTGGCGACGACCATCTTGTTGATAGGGCTCACGCATTAGAATATTGGGCGCGGTAATGCCTAAAAAGCGGGAGTCTTCTTGGCTACGCAGCTTGCGCCAATTGATGTATTCAGCTTGCGAAAACTGCGCACTAATATCTCGAACTGATGCCAGCTCACTGAAGAAATCGACACCAAACATTGATGGCGCAGCGCCAGTTACAAAAGGCGCAAACGCGGCAGCTGCTGCATGGCTAATTGCCCGCAGCGCATCAATGTCGTTAGTAGGCATGCCACGTTTGGCTTTGTGCGAGATTTGGTAGTCACCCACAATCATGCCAAAGGGCTCACCGCCCGGCATGTTGAACTCATTGGTATAAATAAGCTTGAACAGTTCACTTTGATCAAACTCGATGGCACGAGATACATCGCGGCAAAGCTCGCGCCAGTTAAGGCTAATTAACTTAACCTTGGCAACCAGGCTGTGGTCTTGAGTACCTGAATGCTCGGTAAGGTATTTCACCCCGCGCCAACTGGCTTCTAAGTCCTGAAACCGTTGATGGTGAATAATCGCGTTCACTTGGTCATTTAAACGCTCATCAATGTCGCGAATGGCACGTAACAAAATCGGCCTTAGGGTTTCCGCCGTCCATGCCGAGTCATATTGTTGATTGTCTCGTTCTAACCATATTCGCAGCGCTAAATAGGCATCTTCTGCCGCTAAAAACTTATCCACCACTTGGCTCTGGGCACACCAATCCACATCAACATGTTGAGTATCTAACTCAACTTGATGCAGGCTTTGGCTATCCACAAAACTCAGTGGTGGTAAAGTTTGGCTCATGGTCATAGTAATAAGGCGGGCCTTGCGGCCCGCAATCTAGTTATCCGCCGATTTCAGGGATTTTTGCGACTAAGCGCAGTGAAGTAGTCAGTTCTTCCATTTGTAACCAAGGACGTAACCACGCAACTGCGTTGTACGAACCAGGCGCGCCCGGAATCTCTTTTACTTGAACTTTGGCATCAGCCAATGGGTATTTAGCTCGGATTTCTTGACCGCCGCCCTCAGAAGCATTCACGTAATTAAGAATCCAGCGGTTAAGCCAGTTTTCAACGTCTTCGGCTTCCATAAAGCTACCAATCTTGTCGCGCGCCATTACTTTTAGGTAATGAGCAAAGCGTGAGGTAGCCATCATGTAAGGTAGACGCGATGAGATAGCGGCGTTAGCCGTGGCATCTGGGTTATCGTATTTCTTCGGCTTCTGACAAGTTTGCGAACCAAAGAACACCGCGTAATCAGTGTTTTTATAGTGACAAAGCGGTAAGAAACCTAGTTTGCTAAGTTCTGCTTCGCGACGGTCGGTAATGCCAATCTCTGTTGGACACTTAAGATCTGGATCACCATCGTCAGAAACAAACAGGTGAGAAGGTAAGTTTTCAACTTTACCGCCACCTTCAGCGCCGCGAATAGCGGTACAGAAACCGTATTTAGCAAAGGCTTCGGTCATACGAACACCCAATACGTAGGAAGCGTTCATCCAACAGTATTCATCGTGTTCGGTGGTTTGAGCCATGCCAGTTTGAGCGTCAACCTCAAACTCCTCGTAGTTGAACTCTTCGATTGGTGTAGTCGCTTCGCCGTAAGGTAAACGAGCCAATACACGTGGCATTGCCAAAGTAACAAAACGTGAGTCATCACTTTCGCGGAAAGAACGCCATTTAGTGTATTCAAGTGATTCAAACACTTTTTCTAAATCACGTGGCTTGCTTAACTCTGTCCAGTTATCAAAACCAAACAAGGCTGGCGAAGACGCTGATAAGAACGGCGCAAAACCAGCGGCAGCAACGTTAGACATTAAGCTTAGTGACTCGATATCTTCTGGGTGGTTAGTAAACTCGTAGTCACCGACTAGAGCACCATAAGGTTCGCCACCCGGTGTACCAAACTCTGATTCGTACACCTTCTTGAAGATTTGGCTTTGGTCAAACTCAACCGCTTTGCTTAAGTCTTTGTGTAGCTCTTTTTTGCTCATGCTAAGCACACGGATCTTAAGCGTTTGGCTGGTTTCTGAGTTCATCACCAAGTAGTTAAGACCGCGCCAAGAACCTTCCAATTTTTGGAAGCTTTCGTGGTGCATAACCTCAGCTAACTGCTTAGAAATAAGCTCATCGATCCCGGCAATCGCTTCTCTAAAGGTTACTGTTAAGTTTTTGTTCCAACTAACAGTGCCTTTCAGCGCTTCTTCGGTAAGCGTGCGTAATAATTCTTCTGAACGAGAACTATCTGTTTGCTTAGTGGCACCAATCGCTTGTTCTAAAATTGAACTTTGTGCTTCTTCAACACTTGGATCTAGAGTAGTTTGGCTTTCTACGCTCATTCTGAATCCTCCGCACTAGGCTCTTTTTCAAGTTCGCCTTTTAGCTTTTGCAGAGAGTCAGTGTTGTTAAGTACTTCTTCTAGGATGTTTTCTAAGTCTTCTGAGCGGTCAACCTTAGTCATCAAGTCACGTAATCTATTACGTGTATCCATTAACTTACGTAATGGCTCAACTTGGTTAACTACCGCAGCTGGATCGAAATCTTTCATTGAGCTGAACTCAAGCGCCACTGACATTTGTGAATCGTCATCAGCCAACTTGTTATCAACTTTGAATTCCAGTTTAGGATTCATGCGCTTAAGTACGTCGTCAAAGTTATCGCGGTCAATTTGGATAAAACGACGATCTTTTAGCGGCTTTAAAGATGCGGTGTTGTCGCCCGCAAAATCGCCCATTACGCCTACTACAAAAGGCAGTTCCTTTTTAACTGCAGCCCCTTCAGTTTCTACATCATAAGTGATGTGAACTCGTGGCTTGCGTACCCGAGACAACTTGCCGTGGATACTGTCCATATCAATCTCCTTGTTCTTGATTAACACGCAGAGCGCTAAGCACCACGTTAGTCCTGTGATTCCGATGTAATACCAGTCAATCGGAAATAACCGGTTCGAGCATCGTTGTCAGAAATCAGTTCTTGCAGTAAATCTGGCAAGCTCATTCCACTCCAACGAACCACTTGTTCAATGGCATAGGCCATGGGAGAGTGGGGCTCGGTTTGCTTAAAAAACTCAGCAATGTTGCCAAGTTGTTGGATCGCGTCTGCGCGATTTCTTAGTTGATTACTGGGTCCTTCTGGCACTGAAGTGCCGGACTGTTCATCAGATTCTGTTAGTGTTTCTTCAGTTACCGTTTCAAGCTCAACCGCGCTTAGTTTGTCAGCAGCCAAATAACGCACTGCCTCCATGCAATCGGTTAAACGCTTAACTATGTGAGAGCTAGGTTGCGGCTCTCCTACCGCTTCATCCATGGCGGCCGAAAGCTGCAAATAGGCAGTAGATGCCGCTTCAATGTCTTGCAATAACTCGATGAAAAATGCCGTGCTGGTGGCTTTAACGGTGAGGGTGACATCTTCTAACTTTACTGCGCCTGCGGCATGGCGTTGGCCACGTTTAGTTTCTTCTAAACGCTCTACCTCACTGGCTTGCTCAAATTCCCAAAGCGAATAAGGTTGCTCTTCAATTAAGTCGGTTAATGGCACACAGGCGATTGGCATCAATAAGGTGCCTTCGCCGTCGTAGCCATTTAAGCCAACCAAAGGCGCTACTCGGGTTACCAGCCCGTCTTCATCGGGGCTTGGGTATAGATGCTCCCAATGGTTTTCAATTAGTGTTCGGGCGGCATCAAAGCCTTGGCGAAGGCCTTTAAAACCTTTGCGGCGAACTAAACCTTCAATAAGCCAAGCGACTAACTCTAAGTCTTTACAGTTCTCAACCAATACTTCCGGTACTTGGTTGATGATCGGATCCCATTCATTAGCAAAGCTCAGTAAGGGCTCGTTATCGACTAAGGCGTTACGTTCAGCTGCGCGAGCGGTATTGCGAACATCCTTAAGGGTGAAGTAAGTAGACAGCGGAGAAGCATCCAAGCGCGGATCTTCACCGGTCGGTAAGTCCTCAGACACCGGCTGCGCAAGTTTTTCAAAATCAATATCAGACAATTCTTGAAACATTCGCTTAGCCTCTCACCGAATTACGACGATTAAAAAACACCGGCACGGTGTCATCACAATGCTCTTCTTCGCTATCAGCATCGCTTTGACTCACCTTAACCAATACACAACTCACGTTATCGCTGGCACCTTTGACTAAAGCCGAATGCATCAACGCTAGGCCAATATCAGATACGCTATTAGCCTGCATGCACATGGCTAAGTCGCTGTCGGTAAGCTCTTTGGTTAAACCGTCTGAACACAGCAGGAACTGGTCGCCGGGCAATAGCTGACCAGAGTTTTGATCAACCGTAAGCTCGTCACTTACGCCAATGGCGCGGGTAATAACGTTCGACAAAGGATGGTCTTCGGCTTCAGATTCTGGAATCAGTCCTTGTTCAACCATGTCCATCACTTGGCTATGATCGCGGGTTTTACGCTGTAGATGATTTTGGCGCATCAAATAAATGCGGCTATCACCTACCCATAAACAATGATAAAAACCATCACGAACATGCAGTAATACAGCAGTACTGCCGGCGGTTTTTCCATCGAGGTGTTGCTGCGAAAAATTGATGATTTGCTGATTAGCTTGCAACAAGGCCTTGCGTAAACAATCGATGCTTAAGCTGGCTGCTGGAGTTTGCTCAACACACTGCTTCACACTATCAATCACCATTTGGCTAGCAACATCACCCGCTGCATGTCCACCCATGCCGTCGGCTACTACCCATACGCCTTCTTCACGTAAATCAAGCACTGCATCTTCGTTGTAAGGGCGAACCTTGCCAGGATGGGTTTGCGCAAAACTAACAAAAAATCCATCCATCAGAGTTGGACTAGCTACCATCCCCATTGCTCCCATTGACCATCTAACATGGCTGAAAATTGGCTCACTAAGGGCAAACTTTCGCTCACCAAACTGCACTCAGGAACTAGCTCAGAGCCATTAGTCCACCAGATGCAGTAACGATCTAAACGCTTACGTAATTGCTGATGCAGTAAATGTTCAGCGCTAATCGCCTGCTCACTTTGCAACACTAATTGCTCGCTCTGCTTAGCATGGTTAAGCAATGGGTTAGCGGCTTTGATGCCATCTAACCAATCCAGTTCTGCCACGCTTTCTGCCCAGCGAACCACGTCGGTATCATCATCCAGCAGCTTTAATACTTTTTCTTCGCTTAGCTCGGTCCACTCACGTTGCTGCCATACATCAACAGGTACTTGGTTAATCGGTTTGGCCATAGTGAAGTAAAAGTGTCGGCCTACTTGGTCAACACTAGGCATTAAGGTGCCTGCAATGGCAGACTCACCACATACCCCAGCGGAGAGAGCAAAGTGCCAAATAGGACTGGTTAGGTAACAATCTAACCAGCGCTCACCTTGCTGCTCACGGCTTACTGCAATAACGGCTTGCAACCATTCACTCCAGCTGGCAACAAAATCACTCGGTAAATGGCTTTGAATAAAGTCACCGCGTGCTGGCACTTTGCCAAAATAACCAAAACCGTTTACAGCGTTACTGGACATGAGAACCTCGCTAAGTCTTTAGACCAGAATGGGTGCATAGCGGTTGTTGGAATCAACTCCAACTGCACTTTGTTACCCTTGAACTCAATATCCAACACGTTATCTTTACGTGAGTCAGGGCGCTGCTTAGCTAAACCATCAAGCATGCGGAACAAGCCCCAATGCCCTGGGTAAGTCTCTGAAATAGAGTGACCTGATTTAGGCGGCACAAAGGCTAAACGGGTGCTGCGGCTAGAGTCGGTTGGCCAAATAAAGTGAGAGGTACGCTGCGGACCATGGCGATATACCAATTCTTGTTCGCCCAACTCAACCCGGAAGTTATTAATGTGGCCATCTAAGTAAAGCGGCTTAAGGCCAAACTCCACCCGTGGCGTTTGCGAGCCAGGCTCAAAAAATACATCGCGAATACGGCGAGCTTGTTGGAACACTTTTAGTGAACCTGGGTCGATGCCTACCGAACGCTCTAACTTCCAGTTACGTTTGCTAGTATCAACGGAAGACTTCAAGTAACGCTCAAAGAAGGTATCCATTGTGCCGCCATAACCAAAGAAGCGACCAAAGTCTTTTAGCCGCACTTCATCAGCCGCTTTGCTATCAAAGGGATATTTTCCACGAATCGCGGCACGGTATTCTTTGTAAACACTGTCTTTCCAAATCGCATTAACATGTACCTGAGCACCACGTTTAGCCAACGAAGAGGTTTGGCTAGACAGCTCGCCTAGCATGGTTGAAAACGGCGCCGGTAAATCTTTGCGAGAGCGACGTAACGCACTAGTAACCGCAGCTTGGCTGTTATCATCCATCAAACTGGTGTAAGCCCGTTTGTTGTTTGACTCGGACAATACTTCTAGATAATCACGCAGTTGCAATAAAGAGACATGCATGCCTTCTAGATCGGCTTCGCTAATGTTCAAGAAGTCTTCAAATTCTGCTTCTACTTCAGCGCCGGGCAAGGCCAATTTTGCCTTGGACATATCGTTTGGTAAGAAGCGGTTAATCCGTGCTTTTTGATTTTTCAAAGCAACATCAGCAACATTGCCAGCCACTTCACCGGCCATTTTAGTGTTGTCACTCATTGCCACTTCGGTGAGACGTAACTCTTTCTGAACCGCCAGAATAAAGCTTTGCAGAGGTCGCTCAGAGCCAGTTAAGTTCTTAGCTAACACAGCGCCATCTTTCGCTGAAGCGTAAGGGCGAAGTTGCACGTCGGCCAGCAATTGCTCCCACTCAAAAACGTAATCTCGGAAGTAACGCTCACTCACCGCTTTAACCACTTCATCACGGGTTGCTTCATCTATCGATAAGCTGTCGCCGTATACCCAGCTGTCTTCCATCAAGCGTTTTACAATGCGGTTATTCTCAATGCGGAACAAACCGTGGAAGCCGCTGTAGGTATAAAGGCCTGGAATCCCTTCATGTAACGGCTCTCCACTATTGCGGATGAATACTTGGCGACCTTGACGACCAAATACATCACTCAACCTAAAGTCGGCTACGTGGCTAGACAAAAACTCTATACGTAAACGTTGATAGGCACGCTCGGCCAAAGGCATACGGGTTAACACGCTACGCGCTTGAGCAATCGCGTTGTCATTAACCGGGATAAGGTTAATTCCTTCAGCAAACAGGTTGCGAGTATGGGCCATTAAGTCTTGGCGAAGGCCTTGGTTAATTTCACCCGGTAAACGGCGCTCGTAAAAAATCTCAAACCAGCTATATATTTGTTCAATTTCACGGTGCTCGGCATCGTAAATCATCAAATAGGTTTTAAGCGTTTCGTAGAGGTACTCGAGGTATTCTTCGTTCTCGGCCAGCTCGTGAGTAAGCGACTCTGTTAAGTAGGTAGCAAAGAAACCTTGTAATGCTCGCTGATAGGCCATTTGTGCCGGTTGGCCAATTTTTTCACCCTGATAAAGCCCCATGCGATGAACATCTTCATTCACCAATTGCTGGCTAAAGCCGGCCGGTAAATCGCGTAAAGCGTTAAGTGCCTGAACCAAAGTGATTACGTCGGTATCGGTAGACAAACCAGGTTTAACAATGGCCTTATACTGATCTACAGCCGCTTCGCTGGTATCAACTAATTGTTTGTTCCAACTGTAACTGTTGTACCAAAGCAAACTACAGGTAAGTAAGCTAACCACACAGCCGCCAGCAACAATGCGTCGCGTCCACATTGAATGTTTTTGGTGGTGACGATTCACCGAACCTACAAATTTTTCTGGGAAAATCACGTCTTCAAGCAAACGCTTAATGAAGTAGCCCTTAGTTTCTCCACCTTGCTGTTTTAGCGGTACTTGCCCTAAACCTAATCCGTTTGAGGTTTCGGCCATAACCCGATCAATCGGTTTACCCTCTTGAGTAGCACTCGCAATGTATAAACCGCGCAACATTGGCGCTTCTTCAAAGGCATTTGGCGAGAATATTTCTTTTAAGAAATCATCAATGCTCGATTGCAATAGATGCATTTGCTTAGGGAATTCGTACATTAAAGTACGCTTATCAATATCGCGCTCTTGCTGTAAACGAACGTTCAAGCGAGTTTGAATACGCTTAAGCAAGCCATGGAATTCACGATTGAATAAACCCACCACACCAGTGTCGGCATTTTCAGCCGTTAGAGGGAAAGTGATCCCCCAAATTTGCTCACGTTCGTTAGCATTTAAATCGGCAAAAAACTCACTAAAGCCAGCGATTAAATCGGCCTTGGTCAGCACAACATAAACCGGGAACTGCATGCCGAGTTGGTTTTTAAGCTCTTGAATACGTTGCTTAATAGCACGAGCATGTAAGTTACGTTCGGTGCGAGTTTGTTGCAGAAGACTCGCTAAACTTACGGTAACAATGGCGCCGTTAATCGGGCGCTTGGTGCGGTATTTTTTAAGTAGCCCTAAAAAGCCTAACCATGCTCGAGAATCCTTAGCACTGTTACTGTCTTGAGTGGTATAACGGCCGGCGGTATCAATCAGCACGGCTTTATTAGTAAACCACCAATCACAATGGCGAGTACCACCAACCCCCGCTAAGGGATCGTCACCTAATTTATCTTTAAGCGGAAACTCTAAACCTGAGTTTTGTAGCGCGGTTGTTTTACCGGTACCTGGAGGGCCGATCATGATGTACCAAGGCAACTGATAAACCCCTTGGCCTTTGGCTAAACTAGAATTTTTTAACACGTCCAGAGCGGTAACAACTCGCTCACGTAAGGTTTCTACTTCTCGGCGGCTCTCTTCATCATCGCCATGCTCGTCTTGACCGTCTAATAAAGATTGCACTGCTTCTTGATTTTGCTTAGTGCTACGAACGTGCTGCCAAAACTGATAGATAATGCAGATTAATGCCAGCGTAATGATGGTGAACCATCGAGCGCTGGCGCTACCTAAAGGCTCAGCACCTGCAATCGCAATCAATGGTCCGCCAAACCAGATCAAAAAGGCTAGCGCTAAAAAACCCAACAAGGTGATTGCCCATTTTGACTTAAGCATTTGCACTAAGCGTTGAAAAAACAAACTGTTAAACATTTCTCAATCCTTTAAGTTTGCTTAATAAAGCAAATCAATCTCTACTCGACGGTTCAACGCACGTTCTGATTCGGTGTTGTTGCTGGCTCGAGGATCTGAATCCCCTCGCCCCTCTGGCCATAAACGTCCTTGCAGCAAGGTGCCTATAGACATGCTGTTGGCAACGGCAGTGGCGCGTGCCAAAGAAAGGTGCCAGTTGGACGGATAACGGCTAGTGAAAATAGGTTGGTTGTCGGTGTGTCCGGTGATCAATACTCGGCCAGTAGTAGACTCAAGCGCCCGCGATAGTTTTTGCAGAACAGGAACTACCGAAGACTTCACTTCGGCGCTGCCAGGGCTAAACAATTCGCTAGAGTTAATGGTGATGCGGATGCGATCGCTAAGCGGCGCTATCTCTAGTAACTCACGGTCGACTTCAGTTTGCAGGCGCTGCTGTAACATCAATACTTGTTGTTCATCGACTTCAGCAGTATTGGTGGTAGTGCTTTCCCAGCGGGCTAAGGCGTTAATTTGATTAAATACTTGGTCTGAATAGCTGTTAATGAAATAGCTACACGCCATATAAATTGATAACAGCAGAACGCCAAATATGGCAGCGATCACCCACAAAGGTAAGCCGCCATTAGCCTCACTGCCAACACTTGCGCTGGCTTGGCTTTTTGGTGACAGCGCAATCTCTGCTTCGCCGTGAATAGCTTGCAAACGCTCGAAGGCTTGCTGGCGATACTCTTCAAGTTTGTCTTGGCCACGCTCTTCTACTCGCATTTTGCCAACAAAACCCAGAGACAAACAAAGGTACTGTAGCTCTAGCAATTGTGGTTTGGCATGAGGAGCGGCTAGGTTTTCATCTAACAAGGTGAAGAAGTGTTCTCCGCCCCAAGTTTGCGAGTGAAAGGTGGATAATAAGCTGTCGCTGGCCCAAACAGATTGCCCACCCCAGTTGGTGTTTAATACTGTTTCATCAATGAAACAACAAACGCAATAACGTGAGGCTTCAATGATCTCGGCACTCACTTGCTGATGGCGCAAGTTAGCCTCGTAATCTCGAATTTTGTCGATGCATACTTGACGTAACGAAGCGATATCACCGTGTTTTACGGTGCAACGAATCTGCCCAACCATCGACAATAGTGCGCTCGCTTCATCAATTAGCGGGTTATCACCAAACTTTGGCAATTGCACACCACGCTCTTTGTTTTTAGAAGGCGTAATCACTACGGTGCATTCAGCCTCTGCTGCTGAAGCTGCAATTTTGCCCAAGTCGCTTACTGGCTTATTGCCACCGCGACTCCCTGGTCGAGGCTTCATTACTGTCGCTTCTGACATCTTATTTCATCCTTGGAACATTAATTACTGGCTAATTGCCCAAATTTGCATTTCAAGCTCGGGATAATTACCCGACAAATGGATGGCTACGCCACCACTGGCACTAAGCCGTGACCAGTAATCGTTGCTTTTATCCAATTTGAAATAGTGAAAACCGGCGTGATATGGAATTTGTCGCGGCGCTACCGGTAAGCCAATGGCAGAAATACCTGGCAATTGGTTATTCACCAAATCTCGAATGTGTTCAACCGGTCCGATTTTCACTTGAGCAGGGAAGCGCTTGCGCAATTCATCCGGGCTGATGTTGGCGTTTACCGCTAACACGAATTCGGCGCGTTCTAATAAGCCTTTATCTTGAACTTGGGCGATTCGGATACCGTAGTTGGTTTCGTCCAGTGCAATTTGTACTGCCGTTTGCTCCAGTACCATGCTCATGAACTGGTTAAGCACCACCATCACATCGCCAAATACACGGGTGAGCTCATCATGTTGATAGCCCGGAAGCTGTGGAGCGCGTTTATCTTTACTAGAAAATGTGGCTAACTCGCCCGCTAAACCTGCCAACTCCTGGAACAATCGTTCTGGGTGTAAGCCGTTAGTTGCCAAAATATGAGCAATCAATGCGTCGTATCGGTTTAATAACTGCAACATTAAAAAATCTGCTATTGAGCTGGCACTGCCCTGGCCTGCGCCAATACGTGCAGCTAAGGCTTCAGCACGTTGGCGTAACATGCCATGCACTTCGGCCAGTTGTTGCTTAAGCACCGAGTTAGCTTGCGCATTTAAACTTGCAGGAATAAATTTCTCGTCGAGGCTAACTTGTCCCTCTTCCGAAACTTCAATGATCTTAGCGATAGCTAAGGTGTCGTAGCCTGATAAATTGTCACTTTCTAACTTAAGCTCAAAGCCAGCCTGGGCTAGTTGCAACACTTCCACCGCGTCGTTACCAATGTTGGTATCTACCACTTCATGATCTACAAAACGGTAGCGAGTCACACTACGCCCCTGCGCCGATACATTCAGTCCATTGGACTTTTCGGTAGGTAACGCCAAATACACCAACTGATCTCGAATACTGCTGTCCAGCGATAACGCTTCAGGCAAAGGATCACGAGTGGGGCTAACCATTGCCGCACCATCTTGCAGACACGCGCTAATACTACTTAAGCCGAATTTACTGTTACTTAATAGGGAGCGGTCTACACTTAGTTCTGTTACTCCCCAGTAGTAACTGGATTGCTGCAACAAATTCTGCTGCAACTGAAAATTCAAACTGCGTTCTTGCTGCTGAAAGTGTTGAGGACGCAAAAACATCCCCTCGCTCCACGCGACACGACAAAAGTCACTCATGTTTAATCCCGAAATACTGCTTATGGATTGCCAACAAATACAGCGAGCTCACCGACGTGAACATCAAAGGTTTTGTAAGTGGTAGGGTCGACAGTGACCACTTCACGCCAGCTGGCGGTGTCAATGTCTCGGTAGGCAACAAGCACCCCGGCATAACGAACGCCAGGCGATAAAGACAGCTTGTATTCAAACTCGCTACCAGGTTCAAATTCAAACTCGGTGCGGTTAATTAAATCCGGGCCAAGCACCTGCGACGCATCGTCATACAAGGCGAAAAAGTCTTGGCTATCAAACAAGGTGCGAGAAGATAACTCAAACACCTTCACCACCACTGGCGAGGCTCGCCCAGTGATATCGGGGTTAACATCATTGGCCACATGAAATTGCAGCTTTGAATATGGTTCTACTACGTAGTTGGCTACGGTACAGCCCAACATTGACATACTCAGCAGCACACTAAGTACTAATTTCCCTACTTTGCTCATCGTTGTCCCTTTTGCTCTATGCTTTTTAAGGTTGATTCATAAGCCTTAGCGAAGTCTTCCATGTAGAAGGCATTGCTGTTTTGGCTAAACTCATTTTCCAAATCACTGTAGATCGAACAGTAACGGTTCCAGCTTTTATGCTTTTCAATTGCCGAATACACCTTGGCAATTCCTTTAGCGTTCTGATCTTTGGACTCAATCGATTTTGGGTCGAGCAGCTGCATAAGACCTGCAACGGCTCCTTCAACCCCCGACAACAGCGCATACTCATGGCGCTCTAAATCGATAAACGCTTCTTTAACGGCTCGCTCTGGCGGCAAAAAGCCAGCCGTTTTGCGTTGTAATAAGTTATGAATGGCATCTTCGGCATTAGTAGAAAACTTAAGCGGATTGTTTTCATTCCTTCTAAAAGTCGTTTGGTTGATTCGACTGTTCTCTTTAAAGGCTGCTCGGTTGTGCAAGGTATTCATGATGCCATCGAGTGAGTCGCGAGTTATCACGCCTAACTGATGCCACCAACGTACTGGGTTATCCTGAGAAACTAGCTCGGGTGATATTCCCATTCCTTCTAAAAATGCGGCCAGATGAGCTTGCTCATCGGCGCTTGAATACTGTGGTTTAACGGCAGCTGCAGGCGCTGCCGGAGTAGCTTGCTTGGTAGTAGCGGCTGAAAAAGCAAGTGGATCATTAGCCATTGTATTTGCTACTGCAGCAACTGGCTCTGCTACTGCAGGCTGCTTAACTTCAGGAACAGCAGCACTTGGCACGACAGCTGGTTGCGGCGGAGAGCTAACGGCAACGGGTTTTTGTGGAGCGGGACTGGCAAACAAAGCATTCCAATCTTCCGGAATGCTGGACTGCTCATCATTCATCGATTGCGGCAATACAAAAGCATCATCAAGATTGGCATTAAGCTTAGCGTCTAAACTACTGCTGTTGTTTGCAATAGGCTCTGGTTCAGCCAATACACCAAAATCTTCTTCAAGATTAGTTGCTGGCATTGCAGCTGGAGCTTGAACAGTAGGAGCAGCTGTGGCGACCTGAGCAGAGCTTGGCGCTTGCTGAGCAATAGCTTGAGCGGATATCGCCACTTCTATTTCGTAGTCGCCAATTGCTAAGGTATCACCGTCGATAAGCTGATAAGGCTGGTCTTTTGCTAAGGCCTCTACCGAGCGGTTAACAAACACGCCATTGGTAGACGTATCGTATAGCCAAAACTGCCCATTGTTTGACTCAATGCGGGCGTGACGACTAGAGATAACTCTTTCTGGATCGAGCAAACACCAAGAGCATTGGCTTGCCCTACCAATGGTAATAACTGACTCCCCTGACGTAGTAGAGAGCGTCTTCTTCTCTTCCACACCAGAGGTAAATCTGTGATAACTAATCACAGATAAACTCAAATTCATAATCTTCCGTCCCTTAGAAGTCTTTTTATTTTGAGAAGAACCCATTCCCTCAAAAATACTAGTGATTTATATATCACTAGAAAAAGAGGCGCTATTATTACACTTAATAAATAATCCAATCAATAGAGATTATAATAATTTTAACAATAAAATTTTTCTGGCTTTCTTTGTGTTTTGATATTTTTATTGTTAGCATCCAAGCCTTTGTTTTAGCTACACTGAGTGTCGGATTTCTTTACAGCGAACAAAAAACAAACAAACGCAACAGTCATTTTAAATAACATGAATATTGTTCTTGTATGGCTACAAATAATATAAATAACAAGATCTGAAAAATTCTAAATAAACGGTAAAATTTAATTAATATATTTGTCATGCATTATTAAAGTAATGTATATGGCTAGCGAATTAGGGTAGTACTCATGGATGACGCAAACAAAGATCAAGCTGCTTCGCCAAACACCAAGGCTGAAAATAAAACTGCAAGCTCAACGGCATCAGATAAAACCGTTGTAAACAACACCGAAACAGCAACAAGCAAAAAAACCAATGCACGCTCCAACAAAGAGCAAGTGATAAATCGGGTGATTAAAAAGCGCTACCAAATCGAAGACCTGGTGGGTCATGGTGGTATGTGCGATGTTTACCGAGCAAAAGACTTGTTGTTAGAAGCAGCTGGTGACAGCCAACCTTATGTAGCCATCAAATTGCTGCAGAAAGAATTTCATGACCAGCCAGACGCCGCTCGAATTCTTATCCGAGAAGCACGCAAGACTCAGCGCTTAAGCCACCCAAATATCATCCGAGTACACGACTTCGGGGTAGATCAAGAAGATTACTACCTGGTTATGGAATGGTTAGACGGGCAAACACTTGATGAAGTCATTAAAAGTCATCGCCCCAATGGCCTTACCTTTAAAAGCAGCTTAGCGCTACTCACTCAGTTAACCTCGGCGCTTCGTTATGCCCACCAAAATGGTGTAGTACACGCCGATTTAAAACCGGGTAACATCATGTTATCTCGAGATGGCACCATTAAGATTTTTGACTTTGGTGTATCTCGCGCACTCAACCTAAATGCCGATCAATACGCTGCCGACAAACCTGAAGAAACTTCACCAGTTAGCGGATTTACACCAACTTATGCCTCGCCAGAGTTGTTAGATGGCGCCGCACCAAGCATTGCAGACGACGTATTTGCGTTTAGCTGTATTGCCTACGAGTTGTTGTCGAGTAAACACCCCTTCAATCGTAAAACCGCTAACCAAGCGGCTAAAGAAAACATTACTCCTAGCAAGCCAAAGCATGCGCCTTTGTTACGTTGGGGTAAGCTGAAGCGCGGTCTCAACTTCAATCTAAAACAACGAGTAACCGACTTAGATCAAATCGAGAAAAGCTTTACCCAAAGCTTTTTGAAGCCCAGTTTAAGTGTGATTGCCATTGTTGGTGTTGCCGGTGCACTCAGTTATGGTTTCCAGCAAATGGATGGTCAGCTAAAGCATAGCCAACAAGAATTAAGCCGACTACAGCGGGAGAACTCAGCCAATCAAGACTTAGTGAGCTTAAACCCGCAGCAGTTTTTGCCTATGCTAAATACCATTCCGGCAAAACAGCATGTACCAAAACAAGCCTTGTTAAGAGACAAGCAACGTTTGGTGATCGATTTTTACGAGAAACAAATCGACGATTTACTTAATAATCGCCAAAACGCTTACCCAGATTATTACGCTATCCAATCTTTGCTGCAGGAAGTAAACCGCATTTACCCAGATTCATACAGCTTGGCCTTAATTGCTGAAGACGTAAACCAAGGTTGGATGGGCACAGTTGAAGCACTGGTTCAGCGACTTGACTTACATCTAGAGCAAGGCCGCTATCAGCACAGTGAAGATGGCGATGACGTTTACACGATTTACCAAGATTTGCTGCAAGTAAGAACCGATTATCAATTTGTTCCTAACGAAAAATCTGAGCAAGTATTTACCCAGCTATTTGATAAAGCAGCCGACCAACTTGATGTGGTTGCCCTAGCGCAAATGATTGAAGCAGGTGAAACCTTCTTCGCCAACAGCGAACAACAGCAAGAGCGTATTGCTCGAGCACTTGAGCTAAAAACTGCCATTGCTGCTATGGCTAACTACAAACAAGCTATCGCCGATGAGCAAGAAGCAGAGTTTCCTTATCAAGCCGCTGAAGTGTTTTACCAAAACCACTTTAGTCAATTACAAGAGCGTATCAATGGCCTTACTCGGGTGAAAACCCTAGATAGGATGGCTAGAGAAGTCGACAACATGGCTAAAGACTTGCCCGACGATTTTTCTCACTTAATAGAAACTCGCCAAACAATGGCCAACAAATACCTTCGCTTCTCTGATTACTTGTTAAAAAAACGTCGCACCAAAGAAGCTGGCGCAGTAATGAAAAAAGCCCAAGACTTGATGACCAAGGTGCAAGATGCACGAGTGGCAGACAATGCCTAACAACGCTGTTGCCCGTTAGTTCAAAATAAAAAGGCCGAGAAATCGGCCTTTTTTCATTTCGCTGCGCCAATGTCTTCTCTCATTTCAGCCAAAGTTAGAGCCCTTAGCTTCGTTAGCTATCTGCGGATAAAAGCCATTACCTTTTAATGGTTTACGAAAACAACTACCCACTAATGCACCTTTCAGAATGTAGCCATACTCACGTCTTTTAACATGTATAAAAGGTGTTCAAAAACGCGAGAATGCTCACAGCACACCCCAGTTAAATTATATAATAATACAATTAATCCGGAGAGACGTTATTAGTAACTAAAGGGACTACCTATGCGCATACAAAAAAAATTAGCTTTAAGTGCCACCATGTTTACCGCTTGTTTAGCATTTTCGGCTCAGGCCTATGTTCAAGATCCGCAGCTTACCGAGTACCGTGCAGATAAAGGTAAAAGCTCGGTTTGGTTGTCTCATGAAGACTCAAGCGGTGGCTTAGGTGATGTTGGTAGCTCTAAAGATAGTGCCTTTGGTGACGAGGGTTCTTCTCGTTTTCGCTTTAAGCGAGACGTATCGAACCATGACTTCAACTCTAAACCGGGTTTAAGCCAAATTGTTAGTGGTTTACCTGCCAATACCGATATGAGCTACTCACTTTATTTCTGCGATAAAAAGGGCGTTAACTCTCCAACCCAATTACATTTTGGCGTTCGCGAAGTAATCCCCAATGCGCCATTGGCAGGTACAGTGTTGGCCGATGCTAAAGCGCACGTAAAAGACCTAGCTCAAGCTCCCCAAGCTGAAAACAAAAAGTGCTTTAAACAAGTATCCGTTGATTTTAATACAGGCAGCAATACCCAAGTAGAAATCTTTAGTTTGCTAGAAGTTGATACTAGCCAAGAGCTTAGCTTAGATAAAGAACTTGAGGTTCGAGTTGATGAGTTCGCGATAGAGAAGAAATAAGCCCTCACTTACCTAAACATGGTGGTCGTCAGCCTTCGCTTTACTGCCACCATGTTGAACTATCGCCTTCCCAGCAAAGCGCCAAAAATAGTATTCCCTAGCTTTTTAGCCGATAAATAAATCCGGTTGCCGATATTTTGTTTACATCAGCTAAAGTATTGCCTGTTAAAAACGCTCGTTTGCAAGATCTTGCTCACCAGCCATTAATAATCACACCAATCTATGTCACAGGCATTTAAGCTTGGGTAGCGGTCAGCGCCAGAAGGCCATAAAAGACAAGAGCAATTGCGAAGTTTTTGCGCTCGCTGTAGTGAGCATAATTTAAGCTAGCCCCCGTTTTTGCTTATTCAAATCAGCAAGAGCGGGGCTTTTTAATAGGAGCATGTAATAATGCTTGCAACATCAAATAGCCGCCAGCCATTTCATAGCCAACCGCTAAGAGAGCGCCTAGTGAAAAAAATTGCCGTATTCGCCGATGTGCAAAACATCTACTACACCTGCCGAGAGGCCTACGCTAAACAATTTAACTACCGTAGGTTATGGCAACAATTGCAAGAGCAGGGCAGCATTGTTGCAGCCTACGCTTACGCCATTGATCGCGGCGATAATCAACAGCTTAAGTTTCAAGATGCGTTAAAACACATAGGTTTTAATGTAAAACTAAAACCCTTTATTCAGCGCAGTGATGGTTCGGCTAAAGGTGATTGGGATGTAGGCATTACTATTGACGTGCTAGAGGCAGCACGCGAGGTAGACATGGTTGTATTACTATCTGGCGATGGCGATTTTGCCATTCTGTTGGACAAAATAAACCAAGATTATGATGTAGAAACACTGGTGTATGGTGTGCCTAGCCTTACCGCTCATGCCTTGATCAACTCCGCCAGTTTATACCAAGCCATCGAACAACCGCTGCTTCAATAGCAGCTCAATCCACTCGGCTTTTAGCAGTTTTCGCCGCTTACTGTTCCAACGCGTCACCAGCACTTTTGACAAAAAGCCCCCTTAGTGTGAAAAACTTGCTATTTTTTACCCAATTGTTCGCGTTTTCGGCTATTATCGCGCCCCCAATGCTAAAGCAGCAGCGGTAACACTTTTATTTTTCCCTCGAAGAGGACGCCATTGTGAGCCAAACAGATTTTTCCACTCTTGCCCTACACCCCGATCTACTTAAAAACTTAGAGACTCTGGGTTATAGCTCAATGACGCCGATTCAAGCGCAAAGCCTACCGCTGATTTTGGACGGTAAAGATGTGATTGCCCAAGGTAAAACCGGCTCGGGCAAAACTGCTGCCTTTGGCCTAGGCCTGCTAAATGCCTTAGAGGTAAAACGCTTTCGCATTCAAACCCTAGTATTGTGCCCAACTCGTGAACTGGCCGACCAAGTAGCCAAAGAAATTCGCAAACTGGCGCGCAGCATTCACAACATTAAAGTGCTTACCTTATGTGGCGGCATGCCTTTTGGCCCGCAAATCGGTTCTTTAGAGCACGGCGCGCACATTGTAGTGGGCACGCCAGGGCGTATTGAAGAGCATTTACGCAAAGGCTCATTACGTTTAGACAACGTGAAAAACTTAATCTTAGATGAAGCCGATAGAATGCTGGAAATGGGCTTTCAATCGGCCATTGATGCGATTATTGAGCTGGCTCCCAAACAGCGCCAAACCTTGTTATTTAGTGCCACTTTCCCCGAGCAAATCGAAAGTATCGCCAACAATATTATGCACCAGCCAGTGCGGGTAGAAGTGGCCAGCACCCACGACAACAGTTCTATTAGCCAACACTTTTTTAAAGTAGATGATAATGAACAACGCATGCTAGCTTTGCGTTTATTGCTATTACAACATCGCCCTAAATCCAGCATTGTGTTTTGCAATACCAAGCGAGAAGCTCAAGAAGTGGCCGATGAACTTAGCTTACTCGGTTTTAGCGCTTTAGCCCTGCATGGCGATTTAGAGCAGCGCGAACGAGACCAAACCTTAGTGCAATTTGCCAACAACAGTGCGGCAATTTTAGTGGCAACCGACGTAGCAGCTCGTGGCTTAGATATAGACTCTTTAGATGCAGTATTCAACTACCACTTAGCGCGCGATACCGAAGTGCATGTGCACCGCATTGGCCGAACCGGTCGTGCCGGCAGCAAAGGCATTGCCTGTTCTTTCTTTAGCGATAAAGAGCACTATAAAGTGGCCTTACTAGAAGACTACCTTGGCCGCAGCATTAATGATGAAGAGCTTCCATCAATGGCTTTACTTAACAAAAAGCCAGCCGCTCCACTTATGGCTACCTTGCAAATTGATGGCGGTAAAAAGCAAAAAGTACGCGCTGGAGATATTCTTGGCGCACTCACCGGTGAAAATGGCATTGCAGGCGCACAAGTAGGCAAAATTAACTTGTTTGATAACCGCGCCTATGTGGCTGTAGAGCGAGAAGCACTTAAACGGGCGCGCAAAAAACTGGAAGACGGTAAAATGAAAGGACGCTCTTTTAGAGTTCGCCACCTGCCTTGCTAATAGTTGCCAACAACTCGCCAGTTTTTCCTGGCGAGTTGTTTAGGGTCTGTTGATCTTTGCTGATGGTTTTTGCAGCAATTTATTAGCCATTTAGGCAAGGCAGTGAGTGTGCAGTTAAGTAGACTTAATAATCACTCGCAAACGCTGAATAAATGGCTAAGAAATGCTGCCCGAAGGGTTCGGATAAGCGAACTTTACTCTTTGTTAAGCACTTCTTGCTTAGCCCACTAGGCTTCTAAGTGCTCGCCGCGATTAAAGCCCGCTTATCTCGAACAAAATTTCAACACCAAAGATCAACAGCCCCTAATAAGTATTGTAATTAAATACTAGGCTGCCGCCTTTCAGCACACTGCCATAATTAAACAGCAAACCTATACTCACATTATCTAACCAACCTTCGCCGTAAGCGCCTGTTCCCATTAGCAAATCAAAGCCAAACTCGTAATAATGCGGTGTTTGAAAGGCCTCGTTAGTATTCCCCCCTAGATCTACACGCGAAGCAGAAAGCTGCCCGGCAAAAGAAATATCCAACATGCGCCCAATAGGATGGGAGTAATACAGCGTATTTCGCCAAGAACTGGCCGCAATGTCTACTTGGTGGGAGGGCACATCAGCGCCAAAGCTTTCACCGTACATATAAGCAAAGCGCGAACGGTACTTAAGTTTGTGTTTGGTCCAACGCTTTTGATACTGCAGGGCTAGACTGGGCTGTAACATCCAAGCGTTCAGCGAAAAGTTAGTTAACACCCCATCGAATAACGGCTGAAAAATCTGACTAATCGAATTGTTGTAAATATACTCTTGCTCTAAGCGTCGGATACTGCCTCCCAACTCGGCCGTAAATCGCCAATTCTCAAGGCCATCCCAATGCGCACCACCAGCTAAGAAGCCAGAATAAACTTTAAGTTTTTCATGGTCGCGAGTGGGGTCTAACTCTTCGTACAAGGTAATGTCGTGAAAACGTTGGGTATAACCCAAACGCCCGGTTGCGTAACTTTCCCACGCTCTTCCATGCCAAGGTAAAGCCAGCGTTAAGGGTAAAGTGATGGTTTTCAGCTCATTTTTCAGCCGGTTAGCGTCATCACCACCCAAGTTGTCATCATCAATGGGAATAAAGCCAGAAGGGTCAAAGTTAACAAAGCCAATTGTTACTGTTTCACGGTCGTGAATCACTGCATCGGCGGCAAAGGTGCCTGCCAAGTTACGCTGCAATACCGGCAATATCTCATCTTCTAAGTGCCCTTCTACCAATGCGGCTTGGCTATAGCTTGCGCACAACAACAAGCTAACAGCAAGCCAATAGCAGCTAGCTTTACGAATATTCATCCATGAATAAAACTGCAACGACGTCTCCTGCTTAACGGTGAGTAATTAGCGTTTTCGTTTATCTAAATGATAGCGCAGAGCCATAGCAATACAGATCCGCAACTCTGTCAAAGGCCATTCGGAGTCTAAAGGGAGCAGCAAAGCCCGCTGCTTTTGATAAACAAACAATCCCGGAAACAAGGTTTGGTAGCTGTCCACCAAGCTAGTTTTACAGTTTACATATAAACCCAAATACTCGGTCTGCTTGGCGTTCCACGCAACCCTTAAAGTACTGCCCGATTTGCTTTGTTCGGTCACAAAGGACAGTTCTCCCCACTTTAAGGTTTCTAACAGCTCTCCCACCCCTTCAGAACCTGCAGCAACTGCCAGTATCTCGGCCCTTAGACTTATTACTTGTTGCTGCACCGCTGCAGGATAGCTTGCAATGGCGGCCTGCAATTCAGGCTTTAAGGGCTTATCCATTACCACTGCTTCGCTGTGTTTATCGCTCGCTGAAATAGCGGCCAAGAAATAAGGTGCTGCTGGTAACGCCCAGCAGCGTCATCGAGCTCTATACTGTAATTGGCTAAGCGTAAAGCCATTACCGCATAAAAAGCATCTACAGCGCCGGCTTTATTAAAGGCAAAGCAGCCGTCGAACTTCTGCCAAATCTCGCTCAAACGTGCTATTTCAGTATTAATCTCAGCAGATAAGCTAGCTGGCCGGGCTTGTTTTTCAAACTGAAAAGGTAAGCCCTGGCGAATTGCCGTAAAGCCAGCATGTAGCTCCGCTAAATAGCTGCGAGCTTGCGCACGCAAATCGGCTTGAACAGGGTAAAGCTTGCCTGTTGCTTGTTCATTTAGGTACTCACTAATGGCCAAAGAGTCATGAATGACCAAATCATCGACATGCAACACCGGCACTAGTTTACTGGGTGACAACTTAGCGAGTTGTTGCTGATAGCCCGCTTCACCCAGTGCAATTGCGCTGCTGCTAAACTCGAGTCCGGCCAACTTCATACAAAGGTAAGCCCGCAATGACCAAGTTGAGTCTCGTCCCACGATTAATTGAAACTGTTGCGTCATATTAACCTCCCTGCACAGCTGTTTTTGCAAGCCGTTGACGACTATAAATGGTGAGTAAAATGCCGCCTAATACCAAAGCTGCCGATAACATAAAACTTAGTCCCAGCGGCTCGCTAGCAAACACCCAGCCACCTAGTGCGGCAATCAATGGTACCAGCAATTGCAGCACTGCAGCTTGGCTCGCCGATAATCCGCCCAAGGCAATATACCAAACCCAATACCCGAGGCCGGAAGCCAGTGCGCCCGAGCTCACTGCCAAGATTAAGCCGTATGTGCTAATAGAAGATTGCATGACCAACCAAGGTAGCAATAGCACGAGAAATGGCAGGCTGCGCCAGAAATTAAAACAAGTATCTCTACTAGGGCTTAATGAACCGCGACCATTTAAGGTATAAATACCCCAAGCACAGCCTGCCACCACCATGAGTATAAAACCTAGCACCGATACCGACGCTTGCTCACTAGGCGTCAGTAAAACGATTAAACCACTAAAGGCCAACAAAATACCGGCTAGCTCGCCTAAGCCTAAACGAACGCCCTTGAACACCGAAATCCCCACCATGCTCAGCTGCACCGCGGCAAACAGTATTAATGCGCCAATACCTGTATCTAAATATAGGTAGGCAAAGGAGAAACAAGCCGCATAACTAAACAGCATAAAGCCCGACCACCAACTACCTTTACTTTGAGCAGAGCCTGAAGAGGGCTTTACACTCAGCAATATCGCCAAGGTAGTTGCGCCCGCTAATAAACGCACTGCGGTAAAACTAGCAGCATCAATTTGTGGCTCGCCTAAAGCTAAGCGGCATAGCACCGAGTTACCCGCAAACGCAATTAGGGCTAGTCCAGTGCTTAGCCATGTGGACATTGGGCTTGCTTTATTCACTGTCTGACCACACTGCAAACTCATTACCGCTAGGTTCACAGAAATGAAAGCGTCGCCCACCGGGAAAACTAAAAATGTCTTTTACAATTCGCCCACCGGCGGCTTCTACTTTGCTTAAGGTGTGTTCAAGTTTTTCGCTGTAAAAAACCAATAAGGCTGCACCATTTTCTGTATTAGACGACAAAGGGGCTTGGAAAAAGCCGCCATCTAAACCTTGGCCAGAAAAAGCGCTGTATTGCTCACCAAAGTCCTCAAACTGCCATGCAAAGGCTTGGCTAAAAAACTGTTTAGTGGCCGCTAAATCACGACTGGGGAATTCCACGTAGTTTAATTTTTCATGTTGATTCATTGTCTGGTCCTTGACTACAAAAGTGCTGACTTATAAAAACACCGTGCCTTCAAAATAGATTTTGGCATTGCCGGCAATCGTCACTCGGTCGCCAAGCTGCTGACAATGCAATACTCCACCTCGCTGAGAAGCTTGATAGGCAAGCAGTTCATCTTTGCCTAAACGTTTAGCCCAAAACGGCGTTAAGCCTGCGTGAATCGAGCCAGTAACCGGATCCTCGGCACCGCCATTAGCCGGCCAAAAATAACGAGAGACAAAGTCACACTGCTCTCCCGGTGCGGTTACCACCACATCATAAGGGGCCAGCGTTTCTAGCAATTCAAGATCAACTTCTAAGGCTTCAATTTGCGATTGCTGTTCATAGACCAGAAAATAGGCCTGTTGATTTCGCCATACTTCATTAGGTTTAACAGAGACACCATCAAGCAAAGCGGAGGGTGTTTCAAACTCCATGTGTGGCGGGCAACTTGGGAAGTCCATGGCAATTAAACCGCCATCGCTACGGTGAGCCTTTAGCTCCCCTACCTGTAAGGTGGTAAAATGTAGCACTTGTAGTTCAGGCTGTTGGCCAAACAAAATATGGGCGGCAGCCAGCGTAGCATGACCACAAAAGTCAATTTCGCAGATCGGCGAAAACCAACGAATAAGGTACGAACCCGGTTCGTCGGCAACTAAAAAGGCCGTTTCCGAAAGGTTATTTTCAATAGCAATAGCCTGCATTACGCTATCTTCTAACCAAGCCTCTAAGACAATAACCGCTGCAGGATTACCCTTGAAAAGATCACGGGTAAAGCTATCTACCTGGTGCATTTTTAAGTTCATAACAGTCCTTGTTGATTAAACTAAAGTCTAATGGTTAGCCAGCCCGCGGGTATGCTTTGCTCAAGAGAAGTCACTCGACTGATCTGAACAGTTGACGAAAGATCACGAATACACCTTTACATTACCCCAATATACGTTACACTTCGCTCGCTGGTAAAGGTTACAGCGGATATTTATGCCCCATACAAATACGTTGATTTTTCGCAATTTCACCCTGTTTGTTCGTAAGTAATTTCTGCATCTTTCGGCACCCTAATTTGTCTATTTTTGGGCAAGTTTTATTTATTATTTTTGGAGATTACTCATGGCTACAGGTCGCGTAAAATGGTTCGACGAGCAAAAAGGTTTTGGTTTCATCGAGCGTCCAGACGGTAAAGATGTATTCGTACACTTCCGTGCTATTCAAAGCGAAGGTTACAAAACTTTAGCTGAAGGCCAAGAAGTTACTTTTGAAGTAGAAGAAGGTCCTAAAGGCCCTCAAGCTGCTAACGTAAAAGTTGCTTAAGCTGCTTTTTAAGGCATAAGTATCCAATTAGTCTTCAGATTAATTAGACACTAGCTTTAAGCTAAAAAACGGTCCCTACGGACCGTTTTTTGTTTTTAAACCCTAGCGTTGTAATTCTAATCGCTTAAAGACTCAGCCGCGGCAGCTGCAACATGAATGGCAGTGGTATCATACAAAGGCAAGCCACAATGGCTTTGCTGCACTAACAAACCAATCTCAGTACACCCTAAGATCACCGCTTCGGCACCTCGCGCTGCTAGCTCAGCAATTTCTGCCAAATACCGCTCTCGAGAGTCAGCATTGATTTTACCTAAACACAGCTCTTGATAAATAATCTGATGAACTATCTCTATTCCCTTTTCTTGTGGAACCAAGACTTCTAAGCCGCGCTGCTCTAGTCGTCCTTTATAAAAATCTTGTTCCATGGTGAAACGGGTACCTAGCAAACCCACTCGCTTTACTCCCTGCTCCAGCAATTTATTGGCTGTGGCATCGGCAATATGCAGCAAAGGGATCTGCAAAGCCTGCTCAACCTCAGCGGCTACTTTGTGCATGGTATTGGTAGCAATTAATAAAAAATCAGCGCCGGAAGCTTGCACCGATAAACCCGCCGCTACCATTTTGTCGGCCAAAGCTGGCCAGTCACCTTGGTGTTGCAAGGCTTCGACCTCAGCAAAATCGACGCTCACTAAGTTAACTTTTGCCGAGTGTAACCCACCCTTTGCTTGTTTAATCGCAATATTTAACTGTTGATAGTAGCTAAGGCTGGATTCCCAGCTCATGCCACCAACAATGCCTATTGTTTTCATCGCTAGCCTTAACTCCTGTTACCACTTAGTGGGTTTCTCTATTTCATAAAGTTCATCAGCAATACTATCAATACGATTCTGCACCACTGCTTGGGCGTCTTGTAAACCTTGGTTGTAATAAAATGCGCCCACTTCTTCAGAAAAGAAATCTAACAAAAACTCAGCATCAAACTGGCCTATCTCAAGATCTAATTGCTGCTCACAATAATCTTGAATTTTACTGACCAATGCGTTTTTTTGTTCACTAGAAAATTCAATTTTCGACATGACTAGTCCTTATTCAAACAGTGATTAATCTGCTCTTCAGTTTTTATCTGACGCTGCCAATAACCCACGTTCATCCAATTGCCAAACTTAAAGCCCACTCGCTCGAACTCTGCCACTTGGTTAAAACCCAAGCGCTCATGCAATACAATACTAGCGGGATTTGGCAAAGTAATGCCAGCGATGACAGTAGCTATCGGGTAGTCAACTAAACGCGCTAACAAGGCTTGGTATAAGCTGTTACCGATGCCTTTCCCGGCGGCTTGTTGTGCCACATAAATGGAGCTTTCTACCGCAAAGCGATAAGCACTGCGCTCTTTCCATGGACTAACATAGGCGTATCCGAGGACCTCACCAGCTTCTTCAAATACCAACCAAGGCAGTTGTTTCTGAATACTGACGATACGCTCAGCCATAACACCTTGACTCACTAGCTGCTCTTCAAACGTAGCACCACTAGTCTCAACGTAATAATTATAGATTTGGCAAATCTGCTGACTGTCACCCTCTTTAGCATCCCTAATACATTCTCTCATAAGCTAAATACCCTTACTTCTGCTCAACAATCACCCAACTCCAGTCAAACTTACAACCTAAATAAGCAACGATTTTTCAACACAATTACCTTTTAACATATAGGAATGACCTAATTATCTTAACTGTCACAATTATTGGCTTTAATATTATTAAATACCATTTAAGCAAACGCTTTAACGGAAGTTAATCAATGAGTTGGAATATTACTCTAGAATTTCAAGGACTAGACATGCGACTCGCACTATTGCTTATACTAGTAATAAGCTCCAATCCCAGCCTAGCATTCAATAGCTACAAACTTCATCCTTTGCCTAATGAGAAAATCAATGAAAACGCCCAAGTTAACTATTTATATCAAAACACCAGCAAAGGGCCATTTAGGGTACGCATTGAAGGCTTAGTTGGACATGTTGAGAACTACGCAATCTTAAAGATCAATTGTGCGGCAGATGGCGGTGTTCAAGTACGCCATAACCTAGTTAGCAATAACAACGCTCGACTAAACAACCAACAAGCTTTTCCACCTTTTAATCAAGTGTTTAGTCCTAAACAAACTAATGCCTTAAACAATCAAAAGAGCTTTCAGCTTACTCACGCAAGTATCAACATCGGCAACCTTAGCATTCCAGCATCTACCATTTCACTTGCGGGTTTTCCGAAACTTACCAACGAGTAGAAACACTCTGCTCAGAGCAAAAAATCGCCTCAAAACGTTAGCGCTAACACAGTTTAATTAAAAAGCTCACGAATTTGTCATACAAACTTGAATGCACTTTTTAGCTTCTGTATATTCCAATCAAAACGGAAAAACAGGCTAATAATTAAACGAATTATAAAGATATTTATCAAGGAACTTTCGTGAGAACATTAGCAACAATGATTGGATTGCTTAGCACGCTGTCTTTTCAATCATGGGCATTTAATAGCCATTTGGTGGAAACCACTCCTGCGGAGTTTATCAATGCCAATGCCCAAATAAACTATCAAAGCTATACCACTAGTAAAGGTAAGCGCCCAGCGGGAATCCGAGGGTTAGTTGGTATCGTCGATGGCTATGCAGTTTTAAAACTAAGCTGCGCCAATGATGGTAGCGTTTCGGTTAAACACAACCTACTAAATGGCCCAAGCCAACATGTATCTGTTGATAACCAAGCACTTAAAACGACTCTTAGCCAAGTTAACTATAGCTTGAGTTCGATGGAGCAAGTTGAACAACTAAAACAAGGCAGATACTTGTTATTTAGTGAGCAAGCTATTACCACTGGAAACTTAAAACTAGATAGAAAGGCGATATCGCTAAAAGGTTTCGCCACAACCTACGACCGCATGCAACAACTGTGTTCTGTGGGCCATGTTGATTTAGCAATGCGCTAGATAAAAAAGGGCTGCTCTTGGCTGCTCTTTTTATCGCTCTTACTAAACTTACCCCTTCACTCAGCCTAAGCTAATTGCTTAGTAAAGTGATGGCTCTTAATATCAAAACCATTGCGCAGATAAAAGCGATGAGCGCCAAAACGCTGCACTCCTGAGCCTAAATGAAATTGCTCACAGCCCTGTTGTTTAGCGTAATTTTCCAACCACTGTAGCAACTGCAAGCCAAAACCCTTTGAACGCACTTTTTCCACGGTGACTAAATCATCTAAGTATAAGTGCTTACCCCAAGACAACTTCCAGCCAATCACAAAACCCGCTACCGCAACAATTTGCTGATCTGCGACTATATAAGCCAGCTGATAGCCCTGTTCCTGTTGCTGGCTTATTTGTTCAATTAACTGCTCTTTAGTAAAGCTTGGGCGTAGCACTAGCATCACCTCGGCAAGCTTTGTTATATCATTTTGAGGGTCGAATAAGTCAATCCGCATAACTACTCTCGGTTATAAAACTACAGCGCCTTCATCATCCATACATCGCAACCGCTATGGATACTGGCAGAAAAAGGCTCCGACAGGTGCTTAAAACCCAATGATTGGTACAAAGCAATAGCAGAGTGCATGCTGCTCAATGTATCTAGATAGCATTGCTGGTAACCCCGCCGTTTAGCCTCTTGCAAGCAATGTTCAGTTAGAGCCTTACCAAGACCTTGACCACGGCATTGCGGGCTAACAAACAGCTTACGCAATTCACAAGTCTTGGAAACATTATCAAACTCAGCAATGCCGCCGCAGCCTACTACACAGTCGTTTTGCAGCGCCACCCAATAACCCCGTTGAGGCTCACTGTAGTTAAGACTCATCGCCTCTACTTCAGGATCAGAGGGGCCAAAGCCATCACCAATGGCACCAAACTCGCGGCCGCCTTGCTGAATGATCTGTTTAACTGCTTGGTTGTGTGAGGCATCGATAGGACAAATAATAAAACTCAAAACCATCTCCTAGTAATAAGCTCTATATAGTAGAAAAATCAAAGCCTTGTTAGAAGGACTCTAACAAGGCTATTTGACATTATTATTTCGAGGCAGCGTTTGCTGTTTCCTCTTCAGCCTCTGGTTCAGCAAATACTTCAGCCACTGAGCTACGGGTCAATTCACCCTTAAGGTTGCCGTCTTCATCCACCACCGGTAAAGAAAACTCCGTTTCTAAACTCTCGGTAAGCACACTCTCAATGATCGCATCAGGAGAAACCGTTGGCACATCTTGATATTCACAGGATTCAAACTGCTCATCAGCCTTGTTCAAAGACGCTTCTTCCAAGGAATCTTGGGTTACGATACCTTGGAAACCTTCCTCGGTTACGTGGTAGGCGTAGTCACCTTTAATTTTCTTCATCTGCTGCAATGCTTCACCAATAGTGTCAGCAGTAATCCGGCGAGCAGGAGGCTGCATCACTGTTTCAACAGTCAAGGCTCGCGCACGGTTTACGTCTTTAACAAATGCTTCAACGTAATCGGTGGCAGGGTGCAACAGAATATCGTCTGGTGTACCTTGCTGCACTACCTCACCGTCTTTAAGAATGGCAATTTTGTCGCCCAAGCGCAGTGCTTCATCCAAATCATGAGTAATGAAGATAATGGTTTTATGCAAAGTTTCTTGCAGCTCAATCAGCTGATCCTGCATTTCACTGCGAATCAGTGGATCCAGAGCTGAAAAGGCTTCGTCCATCAGCAAAATTTCAGCATCGGTAGCTAAGGCGCGGGCCAACCCAACTCGCTGCTGTTGCCCACCAGATAATTGCGCTGGGTACTGCTGTGCGTAACCATTTAAGCCTACAGTATCCAACCACTCTTGGGCTTTAGCCAAGCGCTGCTCTTTTGCTACACCTTGTACGGTGAGGCCATAAGCGACGTTTTCAATTACCGTGCGATGTGGCATTAGGCCAAAGCGTTGGAATACCATCGACATTTTATGACGACGAAAATCTTGTAACTCTTTAGAGCTTAGCTTCATCACGTCGGTGCCTTCAATACTAATCACCCCTTCGGTAGGGTCAATTAAGCGATTGAAGTGACGAATAAGCGTTGATTTACCAGAGCCCGACAAGCCCATAATTACGTAAATCTCACCCTGTTGAATCTCAAGATTAATGTCTTTTAGACCCAACGTATGGCCAGTATCAGCTAAGATTTTGTCTTTGCTTTCTCCAGCTTTCACCCGTGACATAACCTGCTTCGGGTTTTCACCAAATAGCTTGTACAAGCCCTGAATTTTAACGAGCGGCTCAGTCATGCTTTAATCCTTGAAGGTGAGCTTGGGTGCGCTTGGCATAGGCTTGCGACACACGGTCAAAAATAATAGCTAAAGCAACAATGGCTAAACCGTTAAGCAAACCCAAGGTGAAATATTGGTTAGTAATTGATTTTAATACTGGCTGGCCTAAACCTTTAACGCCAATCATCGAGGCAATAACTACCATCGAAAGAGCCATCATAATGGTTTGGTTAATACCCGCCATAATGGTGGGCATCGCTAGTGGCATTTGCACCCCAAATAAACGTTGCCAGCCGCTAGCACCATAGGCGGTGGCAGCTTCGAGCACTTCTTTATCTACTAATCGAATACCTAGGTTGGTCAAACGAATCACCGGGGGAATACCGTAAATAACTACCGCGATTACACCTGGGATTTTGCCAATGCCTAGTAGCATCACTACCGGAATCAAATATACAAAAGCGGGCAGCGTCTGCATAACATCAAGCATAGGGGTAATGATCGCTTGAGCGCGATTGGAGCGCGCCATAATGATGCCAATGGGTATGCCCAAGGCAATCGCCAGCATGGTACACACGGTAATAATGCTCATGGTTCGCATCATATCCTCCCACATGCCAAAGTAGCCCACTAGCAGCAGCGAGACGACAGAGCCAATCACTAGCTTCCAAGAGCGACTGGCTAAGTACACTAAGCCTGCACAAACAATCAATACCAACCACCAAGGCGTGGTGATCAGCAGTTTTTCAAACCAAACCAAAAATTGCAGAAGGGGATCGAAAAACGATTCGATGGCTTCACCATACTCTCGGGAAAAATCACGATATGCACCATCTAAAGACTTACGAATAACGGTGAGATCGGCTCGACTCATTTGTGGAAAACGTTCCAACCATGACGAATCCGCCATAACTAACTACCTCTATATAAAAACGCGAAAGGCCAACCTAAGGTTGGCCTTTTTTTAACTCAAACTACATACTGGCTAGGGCTTTACTTACCTTAGCGGCAACATCTTCCGGCACCCAAGCCTTCCAGCTATCTGGATTTTCACTTAGGTAGTGGTACATGGCTGCATCACCATCGGCTTGGTTATCTTCCATCCATGCCAATAGTTCGTTCATTTGTGCATTGGTAAATGAACGCTTAGTGATGTATTCATAAGCAGCTGGGGCTTTGCTAGCAAATTCCTCAGTAGTTACCGAATGCACCGCCGAAGGTGGGTACATGGTTACTTTTGGATTTTCACAATCTTCTTGGGTAGTACAAGTTAAGAACTCTTGCTCGTCGATACCATTACCGGTATCTACTTTTACCATTTTGTATTTACCCAGTACTGCGGTTGGCGCCCAATAGTAACCAAACCAGCCTTGCTCGCGAGTGTAAGCTTTAGCAATAGAACCCGACAAACCAGCACCTGAGCCTGGATCAATCAGTTCAAAACCTGATTTCTCAAGCTCTAAAGCTTCAAATAAATTGTTTGCAGAGATTTGGCAGTTCCAGCCTGCTGGACAGCCGAAGAAGCCTGAAAGCTCTTTGCTTTCTGGGTGAACAAATAGTTTAGCGTGCTTTTTAACACCTTCGATAGTGGCAATTTCTGGGTATTGGTCAACCAAGTACTGAGGAACCCAAAAACCTTCTTCGCCGCCGTCAGATAATGACTTACCGGCAAAACGTAAGCGTTTTTCGGCTACGCCACGCTCTAAGGTTTCTTTGGCAGAGTTAGTCCATAACTCAGGGGCAATGTCTGGTTCGCCTTTTTCCATCATAGAGACGGTGGTTGGCATAGTGTCCCCAGGCACCAATTCAGCATCACAGCCGTAGCCATGTTCTAAAATAAATTTATCTACATTGGCAATAACTGTTGCAGAGCTCCAGTTCATGTCGGCAATGGTAACACTGCCACAGCTGTCTTCTGCTTGAGCAAAACCGCTCACCAAAAGCAGTGCTGCGTATCTTAACTTCATATCCCTATCCTTCCCTTTGAGTGCTTTCTTAGCGCCTAGAATCATACACTTCAAATAATTAGAGTTCAAATTAACTGCTGTGTATACCCTGCGCCTTAAGTATGGGATATACTCCAGAAAAAACCAATTTGGCCCGCTACCACTCATGCAAAAACCTGCTTACTGGCAAGACGTTCTCATTTCTTTGCGAAAAATTATTCGCGCCACCGATCTACAATCTAAACGGATTGTGAAAGCCTGTGGATTAACCATTCCGCAAGTTATGGTATTAAGGGCAATACAAGATTTAGGAACCGTAACAGTGAAGCACCTCTCTGATGAGGTATCACTAAGCCAGGCTACGGTTACGACTATTTTGAATCGTTTAGAAGAGCGCCAATTGATTGAGCGAATTCGCAGCGCAAGCGATCGACGTATTGTTAACCCGCGGCTCACCGAGCAAGGTATTGGTATTCTCACAACAGTACCGCCACTACTACATGAAGAATTTATTCAACGTTTTGAAAGCTTACAAGACTGGGAAAAAACGCAAATTTTGTCCTCTTTGCAGCATATTGCATCCATGATGGACGCCCAATCTATCGACGCCTCACCACTTTTAGACATTAATGCGCCACATAAAGATCTAAATAAGTAATTAGAAAATAGTTATAGCTCAAACTAATTTTCAGCTTCCTGCGCGAGTCCAGACAGACTCAAGATATCGGTAGCAACACCATCTAAGCTATGTTGATTTTTCTTAGCCCAATATTGATGGATACCCTGCTCCCCTTGTTTGCTGGCCCAGTTAGCCAAATCATCGCGCTGTGACACAAAGTCATACAGGGGAACCGACATACCGCAGGAGCTTTGCACCATATCAATATCTAGCAAATACAATTGCCTTGCGCCTTGTTGCTCGGAAAATAACTCAATGTATTGCTGCCACTCTGCATCGCCACGGTGAATGGCTTTGGCTTGACCATATAATCGTAAAATGACCGGTTTGCCTTCAAAAGCACAAAACATAATGGTCATACGTGAGTTTTGTTTTAGATGTGCAGCGGTTTCGTTGCCACTGCCGGTTAAGTTGAGCCAAACCACTTGCTGCTGATTAAGCACTCGAAATGAGTCCATGCCCTTTGGTGACAAATTCACTTTTCCCTCGGCCGCAGCGGTTGCTACAAAAAACATTTTTTGCTCTGCGATAAACTCGATGTGCGGTGGAATCATTGCACTAAATTGCTTGCCCATTTACTTACCTCAATAATCACTAAAATCTTCAATCACTTACTAAGTTAACAAGCAATGATTAATTCTTGTTACATTGCTCAACAAATAGTCATCAAAGAATTATAAATTAGATCTGAGTCACACTTTAAAAGCTTATCGTATACCTCACCCGAACCCCTATCTAAGCTATACAAAAGCATGGAGGCTATATGCAAAAGATTCTCTTTTTGGTGATATTTTTATCATCAATATGTTCTGCCAAAACCTTAAACATCCCGGGCTCACCCAATGCAGAAACGCTGCCGTTTGTTCTAGCTAAAGAAATAGTAAAACGCAGCAATATTTATGACTCGGTGGGTTACCCCTATGGCGATGCTGGGGAAATCTCCTTTGCTAAAACCGTTGCCGATTTAAATGATGGAGTACTGGATCTATTTTGGACAGCTACCTCAGCCGACCGCGAGCAACAACAAAATGCGGTTTACTTCCCCCTCTATCGTGGCACCTTAGGCATGCGCCTAGGCATTGTTGAGCAAGGTAAAAGTGACACCTTCAAGCAAGTGACCAGCTTTGCACAAATGCGCCAGTATATTCCTTGCCAAGGTAAGTTGTGGGCCGATACGGCCATTCTTGAAGCTAACGGTATTAAAGTGGCTAAAAGTTTAGGCTATGGCAATATTTTTGCGATGCTAGAAGCAGATCGTTGTGATTACTTTCCGCGCGGTATTTTCGAGCCGTGGAGCGAAGTGAAGCGCGAAGCAAAATATAATCTCACAGTAGATAGCTATGTCATGCTGCGCTACAAAATGCCGTTTTTCTTTTTTGTAAAAAAAGACAATCAAAGCTTAGCCAAACACCTCAACGATATTCTTTATCAAATGTTTGAAGATGGCAGTTATCAAAAAATGTTCCTTAACGACCCAGATGTGAAGAATGCCTTGGAGCTAGGCAAACTAGAAAAACGCACCATTTTTGATTTAGAAAACCCCTACCTTACCGATAAAGTGAATGCCATTCCGCAGAAGTTTTGGTTTGACCCACTGGCTGGACAATAATTATATGAAAACAATTACCGCAAAACTCGCCTCCCTACTTGTTATTGTTATTCTTGTATCTGGGGTCATTGTCATCAGCGCATTGTATTGGCTTAGCAGCGCTTCGTTAAACCAGCAATATGAGAACGACAAGGTGGCCCTCACCAAACAAATGAGCATCATTCTAAAAGAGCCGGTGTTTGTTTATGACCTCGACGTGATAAAAGCCACCATTGATGCCTTTATCGATGAACCGATGATTGCAGGCATTAAAGTGAGTGATCAGCGTG
The DNA here is from genome assembly GCF_019670125.1 of Agarivorans aestuarii. Classification (NCBI taxonomy): domain Bacteria; kingdom Pseudomonadati; phylum Pseudomonadota; class Gammaproteobacteria; order Alteromonadales; family Alteromonadaceae; genus Agarivorans; species Agarivorans aestuarii. Next base: position 130,921 of record NZ_AP023033.1, on the reverse strand, counting down.
GCAAGCTAATGGCTGAAAATCACGACTCTGGTTTTAGCCCAGATGAAACCATTAGCATTGAACTAGATTGGGATGGTAAACCACTTGGCACCATCGAAATTGGCGTCACCAAACAGGCGATAAACAGTGCCCTGAGCAGTGAGTTAAGCGAAGACGTCCTTACCATTGTGCTGATGACTGCACTAATTATCGTACTGCTTATTCTGGCGCTACGTAAAGTAATTATTGCGCCACTCGCTAACGTGAATAGCGTACTGGCGGGCATCGCTCAAGGTGATGGAGATTTAACCGCGCGCATTCCCGTAACCAGTGAAGATGAAATTGGCCAACTTGGCCACAACTTCAATAGCTTTATCGAAACCGTACAAAGTATTGTTCAAGATATGGCAGAGGCCGCAACTCAGCTAGAACTAGTATCTGAGAGCGTGCGGGTAATTAACGACAAGAACACTGCCAACACCTTTGAGCAAACAGAGCTAACGTCTACCTCATTAACCAACTTGCAACAGCTAGGCATCGCCACCAAAGAAATCGCTGGCAATGCGGAGAACACCGCTTCTCGCACCCAGCAAGCTTACCAATTATCCATGGATGGGCATAAAGCCATTGATGACAACATTGCACAGGTGAGCGAGCTAGTGAAAAACCTTGATCGCACCGCCGATGAAGTTACCAGCCTCAAGCAAGTAAGTGACAACATTGGCAGCGTATTAGATGTGATTAAAGGCATTGCCGAGCAAACTAACTTACTGGCCTTAAATGCCGCCATTGAAGCGGCCCGTGCGGGTGAGTCTGGCAGAGGGTTTGCGGTAGTTGCCGACGAAGTACGTGCTCTCGCCAGTAAAACTCACGAATCGACCTCTGAAATTGAGTCGATTATTGGTGATTTACAAAGCCAAGCCGAGACTTCTTACCAAGCTACCCAAGCGGGTAAAGAAATGGTCAGTCAAACTATCTCATCTGCCGAAGGCACTGGCGAATCTCTAGTACAAATTAACCAAGAAATGAACTCGGTAAATGACATGATCACCATGATAGCTAGCGCCAGTGAAGAGCAATCTAATGTTACTAGCGCGGTTACCGCTGATATGGAATCCTTGAGCCTTGGCGCGCAATCACTCAGTGAAGACAGCAAACAACTGCAACAAGCCACCGAAGATTTATTAGAAGTGGGCCATCAGATGGTGACTCAAGTAAACCGCTTTAAGTATTAAGCTATTAGCTACACGACTCAAAAGCTTAAGCCTTTGCTTAAGCTTTTTTATTTTCTCGATTAGCGGGCTTATTTAGCTGACTGGTGTTTGGCGAGAATAGAATCTAAATGGCTGGCAAAGGCTTTGCGGTCGGCTTGGCTTAGCGCTGCAGGGCCGCCAGCATGCACCCCACTAGAGCGCATAGTATCCATGAAATCACGCATGTTGAGTCGCGACTTAATATTACTTTTAGTATATAACTCGCCTCTTGGGCTTAATGCTTGAGCCTGCTTGGTAATCACTTCATCGGCTAGAGGAATATCCGAGGTAATCACTAAGTCGCCAGCAGCTACCCGCGCAACAATCTCATTATCGGCCACATCAAAACCCGCGCTAACTTGCAGACTACTAATCACCTTAGAAGGTGGTGTTTTTATATATTGATTGGCCACTAACGTAAGCGGTATTTGGGTTCGTTCGGCGGCACGGAACAAAATCTCTTTAATCACCACTGGACAGGCGTCGGCATCAACCCAAATTTTCATGGCATTCTCTCTTCAAACAATAATGCCGCTACTATGCCCAAGTGGCTGCTAATTACAAGATAAGGCGCATATCAATGTTATACACATCGGTTTGAAAACCGCCATATTCAACAAAGCCGCAACGTTGATAAAAATGTCGCGCGCGATGATTACTCTGCTGAGTTCCCCCCATCAATACTAAGCTACGAGCGCCTTGCCGCTTAAACTCAACCATCAAGGGTTGCATCGCCGCCATGGCAAGCCCAGCGTTTTGATAGTCATCGGCAATGCAGGGGGCAAGTATGACATCAAGTTCAGCTTGTAAGCTAACTCCCTGCACATAATAGCGCTGGTATTCCGGCTCTAAAATTTTCTGCTCAAAGATGAAATAGCCGACAATTGCGGCACCATCAGCAATCACCCAACGCTGCGCGCTGTCATCGGCAAGCGCTTCACTCAAATGCAGAGCATACTCACTGCTCAAAGGATGAGGTCCAAAGCGGCTGCGGCTGGCTTCACTTAAGGCCACAAAAAACGCCCCTAATGCCGCTGCATCTTGCTGATTGAGCAGCCTGAGCAAAAATTCTTGGCCATCTTTAGCTTTTATTGGGAACTGTTGCATATCATCTCTGGTAACTAAATTGCGTGGAATAAGATTACTTTGGCGGCAAACTGTGCACAAAATTAAAGCAATATTGCAACCACTGCTCACGTTGCTTAGGCTCAAATAAACCCTCTAGCGATACATAGATCATTCCTTTCATTGGTTTTCCAGTAAAGGTCATTTCGGAAGCAAATTCTAAGCGTAAGCAGTCTTGATATTGATTTGGTCCAACCCGCGCCATGAGTTGCTTATCAACAATGCCACAACACATGTGGCCAGCCACCATAAAGCACAAGCCACCAAACATCTTACGTTCACTAAACTCAACTTGGCTGGCTAGCGCTTGGCGAATTTTTTCAGCCAATTCCAAATCGTAAGCCATTATTCACTCACCTCGAAAATAGAATCAATCACCAGCGGCAAATTGGCGCGCAGTGACATAGCACCAAACACAGAGCGGGCATGTAAGCCCTTGTCACCAAATACTTCCACCATCAATTTAGAGCAGCCATCTAGCACAGCTGGGTGTTGCTCAAATTGCTCGGTGGCATTGATAAAACCCTGTAACTTCACAACTTGGCTTACTCTATCTAATGAACCTAGATGTAGCTGCACTGCCGCTAAAATATCTAAGCCAGCCAAACGGGCAAACTGCGCCCCTTGCTGGTGAGTAAACTCTCTGCCAATTTTACCCTTTGGCGGCTCCTGTAAACCGGCAACCGGCCCCTTCCCCGAGACATAAAGTAAATTGCCTGTTTGTACACAATTACTATAACTGGCAGCTGGGCCTGTTGGTTTAGGTAAACTAATTCCTAGCTCTAGCAAACGCTCGGCTATACTCATTAAGTGACTCCCAGACGAAATATCGTTAATACCCGTTATTGCCTTCAGACTAGCACGATTTCAGCAGCCCGCTTTTGCTAGCTCAATATTGGCGCTTAACCCTAACTTACTGTAAGCTGCACGCCCGCCACTTAGCGGCCATACTTATTATCACAAGAGACCAACTATGAGCTTTGACTCCCTGGGTTTATCTAAACCTTTATTAGACGCCGTAGCAGCACAAGGTTACGACACGCCCTCACCTATTCAAGCCAAAGCCATTCCTGTGATTCTAGAAGGCAAAGACATCATGGCCGCCGCGCAAACCGGCACCGGTAAAACCGCCGGCTTTACCTTGCCACTGCTAGAGTTGCTAAGTAGGGGGCCAAAAGTGCGCGCCAACCAAGTACGCGCCTTAGTGCTTACCCCAACCCGTGAGTTAGCGGCTCAAGTGGGTGAAAGCGTAACTACCTACGGTAAAAACATGGCGCTTAGCTCTACCGTGGTATTTGGTGGGGTGAAAATTAATCCGCAAATGCAAAAGCTGCGTCGCGGCGCAGATGTATTAGTGGCAACACCTGGTCGCTTGCTAGATCTCTACCAGCAAAATGCCTTTCGCTTTCAGCAGTTAGAAGTGATTGTATTTGACGAAGCCGACCGCATGTTAGACATGGGCTTTATCCACGACATTAAAAAGATTTTGGCTTTGCTGCCAAAACAGCGTCAAACCTTGATGTTCTCGGCCACTTTCTCTAACGAGATCCGCACATTAGCTAAAAGCTTAGTGAATAACCCTGTAGAAGTCTCCGTTACACCACCCAACGCTGCCGCACCTACAGTAGACCAATGGATTGTACCGGTCGATAAATCAAAAAAATCTGCCTTATTAACCCGCCTTATTCATGACAATAAGTGGCAGCAAGTATTGGTATTTAGCCGCACCAAGCACGGTGCCAACCGTTTGGCTAAACACCTCGAACATAGTCAAATTACTGCGGCGGCTATCCATGGTAATAAAAGCCAAGGCGCTCGAACCCGCGCACTGGCAAATTTTAAAAGTGGTGAAGTACGCGTACTAGTGGCCACCGACATCGCAGCGCGTGGTTTAGATATTGATCAACTACCACAAGTGGTTAACTTTGATTTACCTAACGTAGCTGAAGACTATGTTCACCGCATCGGCCGAACCGGTCGCGCAGGCTCTACTGGCCAGGCCATTTCATTAGTTTGTGCCGATGAAATTGCTGATTTAAGCGGTATTGAACACTTAACTGGCAAGCTTTTAGAACGTAAGGAAATGGAAGGGTTTGAGCCTGCAACGCTTTTGCCAGCAACCACGTTAAGTGGTAAGCCAATTAAACCGAAAAAGCCGAAGAAACCAAAACAGCACCGCAACGGGCATCGCGATGGTCAACGCTCGAGCGAAAACTCACGGGGCAATAAACCGGTGGGTAAAAATCGTCGCCATACCGAAGGTGGAACCAATAAAACCAGCCGCCGTTTCGCGAAACCTAAACCCGCATCGTCTGGTAACAAATAAGCAATCAAGAAGCCCAGCTACATGCTGGGCTTTTAATTAACCTAGAAACTCTCTGCGAGCAGACTTACTCGATTTGAATTTGCCACCATAAGCCGATGTTTGGGTGCTTGAGCTCGCATCCATAACTCCTCGTGCTTTTACGCAAAAATGAGTGGCATCCATAGTAACGGCTACGTCGTCAGTACCTAGCAGGCTTTGCAAGGCGACCAAGATTTGCTGAGTTAATCGCTCTTGCACCTGTGGCCGCTGCGCAAAGAACCTCACTATGCGGTTAATTTTAGATAAACCAATAATGTTATCTTTGGGGATGTAAGCCACTTTAGCTAAGCCATCAATGGTCACAAAATGGTGCTCACAGGTACTAGTGAAGGCAATATCTGAAATCTTAACCATCTCCTCTACTGCCATTTTATTTTCAATGATGCTTATTTTCGGGAAACGCGAATAATCTAAGCCCGAGAACACTTCATCGACAAACATTTTTGCAATACGGTGCGGGGTTTCGGCCAAGCTATCGTCGCTTAAATCTAAACCCAAGGTAGCCACTACATCAGTCAAAGAGGCTTTAATTTTATTGTACTTCTGCTCATTGCTTAATTGATTATCCACTAAGGGGGTTTCAATCCCTTTCTCAATCAACGCTTGGCGTACTTGAATTGCCTCTGGTGACAAGCAAGCGTCTTTTCTAAATTGTTTTTCAGCTAACGCTACTTTCATAATCACTTCCTTTAGATAGTTTCTTGGTTCACCCGCTACGGTTTAGTTAACAACACTATTAACCCTAGACCAGATGGCGCCCACCGTCTAAGCCGATGGTACGACCGGTTATGTATTGACTAGCCAGCAAGTAGTTCACTGCGGCTACTGCTTCACCCGCTCCCGGCTCAAGCCCCATTAAAGATTTAGCCAAGGCTTTGGCCCGATATTCAGGCTGATCATCTTGGTTAAACATTAGCAACGAGGGCGCAATACTATTCACTTTTACCGCTGGTGCAAGTTTAGCAGCAAAAGAATGGGTTAAATTAGCCAAAGCCGCTTTGCTGGCGGCATAAGCAATGTGCTTGCTGCTGCCTTTTTCTGCGACATAATCGGTCATATGAATAATGTCGCCAGCTGGCTGCTCTGCTTGGTTCTTTAATAACTCTTCAAAGGCCAGATTAAGCTGATAAGGCGCGCTCACATGCACACTCCACATCGTTTGCATCAGCTGATGTTGATTATCTAGAGCCATGTTATTTAGCCACTGTGAAGCATTGTGAATCAGCGCTCGCAATGCTTGGTAGTTGGCTAAAACATAGCCAATAAACTGGCTAATGCTCTGCTCATCACTAAAATCGGCTTTCACGCAATCTGCGCCTTTGTCGCGTAAGGCCTGTACCGCTGGTTTGTCGCGACGGTAAGTCACAATCACCGGATAACCTTGCTGTAATAAGTCTTCGGCAATCGCCAAACCTAAACGCTGAGTACCTCCGGTAATTAATACCGGAGCGCTGCTTTTGGCTGATTTACTCGGCATTACGCGAGCCCGATAAGGTCACCGATACCGAGTCAGCAAATCGCAAGGCATGGGGTTTATCTACGGTAATGCTGGCATTAATCACCCGCGGCTCATCCATAGCTAGGGTTAGCAAGTCTGCACACAATTTTTCCAGTAAGCGAAAATGACCTTGCTCTACATGAGCAATCATCGCCTTGGTAATTACTTTGTAATTGAGTGCTAAATCTTCACTATCGGCTTCACAAGCTTGAGTCGCTTGGTAGCGAATTTCAGCATTAATGACTACATCTTGCTGCTTACTGAGCTCTTCTTCGTTAAAACCAATATAAGTCCGTAAACGTAAGTTGGTGATAGTAATTAGCGCGGGATCTAACTTAAAACTATTGGCCAGTGGCGCTAAGTTAGAAACATTGGTTTTAGACACATTGCTCATAGAGCTCTCTCTTAATATTTAAATTGCTTACTACATACCTAGCCCAGTTTGCCTGGCTTTAACAGCTGAGGCGTTGTTTAGCTTACGTTTGTGTGAAGGCAAACTAAGACTGCTTTTGAATCACTAGGCTTACCGAGCCCACTTTAAATCCAAACTTTCGCATCACTGACTCGTTCACAATGGTATTTGGATTCACTAAATACATTTTGTCTTCAACCGCAACATCTAGCGGTTTGCCTTTATATTGCAAAGTGAGCACATAGTCCATAAACAAGGCATTACCAGAGAGGTGCATCTGCGCCGGTTGGCTAACATCGTTAGCACGAGCAAGAAAACTACCATCAGCTTGTTTGCTCAAGGTCCAAATACGTTGCTGCTTTTCGCCATCGTCAAAAATGAAGTGCTCATCAAGGGTGCCCACGCCCGTTTCATCCCAGCTAGCAGTGATCTCAACATTAAAATAGCGGATGAGCTCGCCACTGCGGTTTTTCACTATGCCGTGAGCACTTAGCTGGCCATCAAAAAAGTCTTCCAGCACTAAGGCAGGTTGGTTACTTGCATAGCTGGATATCTCAGCGCTAGAACAGCCCCACATGCCAGCCAGAAGGCTAAGTAAAAAAATATATCTGCGATTTAAGCTAGAGGCTAGTTGCATATCTACCCACGCCAGTTTTAAAAATTACTTATAAAACGGGCGGTGAATAAAAATAGATCTACAGGCTTGAATTATTTATTAATTCCAATCGCGGGGGGCGTTTTCGAGGCATTTTACACAAGTGAGCTCTTTACCTAACATGCTAGCGCGACCTTGATAGCTAGTGACCCAAGGGCGGTTTTGCCAAGGAGGTTGATGGCGTACGTGTTGATAGTGGCCACAAGCTAACCGAGCGATCCAATGGCGCTCGTTGTCTAATTGAAAGCCGATAATAACTTGATCCATTGCCACCCTTAGCGACTAAACATTTCCCTAAGCACCATGTGTGTGCGCACCATCACCATTTTTTCCATTTGCTCTAGCTGCAAACGAATGTCTTCTAGTCGAGCCATTGAGGCCACTTCAACGTACAGCAACATATCAACGTCGCCAGATATGGCCTGACAGCGTTTAATCTCCGGAATGCCACGCATAATCTCTGCATAAGCTTCACAGTTGTGCTCTTTGTAGCGAAGCTCTAAATGCGCAGCAATCGGCGCTTGCTCGCTATGGGTGCCCAAGCTAGCGTGATAGCCACTGATCTGCCCACTGCTCTCTAAATTGGCGATGCGCTCGGCGGTGGCCGAACGCGAAAGGTTTACCTGTCGAGCAATTTGACTCACCGGAGTACGCGCATTGGCCACTAACATAGCGACAATTTTTTGATCAAACTTATCCAAGCACTAACTTCCCTTTAATCACCCTATTTAATATGACCAAGCTTTTCACGGATTAAGCTAAACCGACTCTGGCGCGAACCAAGCCAGCTCTTTGTGCAACTCTGTAACGCTGCCTACAACAATTAAAGACGGGCTTTCGGCTTGCTGCGCCAACTCTGGTAGTTCAGCTAAACTGCCGGTTAAAACGCGTTGCTGCGGCGTGGCACCACGCTCAATGATGGCACAAGGAGTGGTATCGGCTAAGCCATTTTTAATCAGATTTGCCTGAATGGTTGGGCACTGCTTAAGGCCCATATAAAACACCAAGGTGTGATTAGAATGCGCTAAGGAAGGCCAATCAATATCTTCACCATGTTGTTTTAAATGGCCAGTAATAAATTGCACACTTTGCGCATGGTCACGATGAGTGAGTGGAATACCCGCATAGGCGGTACAACCCACCGCAGCAGTAATGCCAGGCACCACTTCAAAAGCTAAGTTTTCGGCTGCTAATGATTGCAACTCTTCACCGCCACGGCCAAAAATAAACGGGTCGCCGCCCTTTAGCCTAACCACGTGTTTGCCTAACTTGGCTTGGTCTACCAAGATTTGGTTAATTTCATCTTGCGGTACAAAGTGATGATCAAGCTTTTTGCCAACGTACACCATCTCTGCGGTAGGCGAAGCTAAATCGAGGATCTCTTGCGACACCAAACGGTCAAATACAATGACATCGGCTGTGCGGATGCGCTTCACCGCCTTTACGGTAAGCAAGTCTGGATCACCAGGCCCTGCACCAACCAGCGAAACAAAACCCAGCTCGTTAATAGCGGTAGAAGAAGAGTGGGGCATCGTCTGTTTCCTTATTACTCGGTAGAGCGAATATTATATTTAGTGTAACGGGCCTTAAGGCCAAAACCGTAGAGTATCAGTTCATAAGCTTCAAATACAAAAAAACCCCTAGCAACAGCAAGGGGTTATCATTTTGCGGTAAAACTACTGTGTATTGTGCTTAAGCAGCTTTACGTTGTGGCAAGGTTTTACCGTGAGTAACATAAAGGCTTAGGCCAGTTACCAATAAGCCACCAACCAAGTTACCAAGAGTAACTGGAATTTGGTTCCATACTAACCAATCGGTGATAGTAAATTCAGCACCTAACATCATGCCTAATGGGAATAGGTACATGTTTACTACGGCGTGTTCAAATACCAAACCAAAGAAGATGAAGATTGGGAACCACATCGCCAATACTTTACCGCCAACGGTTTTAGAGGTCATTGCGCCAACTACACCTAAACACACCATCCAGTTACACAAGATGCCTTTAACAAACACCGTAATCCAACCGTTTAAGCCATGCTCGGCAAAGCCTAAAGTACGGGCTGTTGAAGCTTTAACAAAGGCTTGGCCTACTGCGCCAGGCTCAACACTAAAGTTCATGGTAAAGGTTAAGGCAACCAAAAATGCTACCGATACCGCACCAATAAGGTTACCTAAACCCACTAATAGCCAGTTACGAAGCACACCTTTGGCGGTGACACCTTGGCGTTTTTCAAACAGCGACAATGGCGCTAATGCAAATACACCAGTTAGTAGGTCAAAACCCATAAGGTTCAAAATACAAAAACCAACTGGGAATACTAAAGCACCCACAATAGGCATACCGGTTTGCACTGCTGCGGTAATAGCTACAGCTACTGCAATCGCTAAAATTGCACCAGCCATAATGCCGCGCACAATGGTATCGCGAGTAGACATAAATACTTTGCTTTCACCGGCATCGATCATGGTTTGAACGAATTCAGCGGGTTTTACGTAAGACATAATGCTTCCTTAATTTTCTAAAATAAAATCTGTTATGCACTCACCGCAACACTGTCGGCTTTAATCTGCACCTTATAGCTCGCTACCGAAACCGTTGGGTTCTCTAGGCAGATGCCGGTTTCAAGATTAAAACGTTGCTTCTTAAGTGGGCTTGCTACCCAAAGCTGACCTTGATGCTCACAAATCAATCCGCGCGACAATACGTTCGAATTAGCAAAAGGGTCCATGTTATTAATGGCAAATACTTGCTCATTGTTACGTGGGCGAAAAAGGGCTACTTGCTGGCCATTTACTAGCGCGCAAATACCGGTACCTGGGGTAATATCGTTTAACTTACAAACGGTTTCGAAACTCATGATTATGCCTCCAACTCAACGTGTAGAATGTCGCCTTTTGCCTGTGGGTGTTTCTCGGCAAAAGTAGCCGGGCGATGCTGTTCGCGCTCGCTAACAAACACTACGTTTTCATCACGTTGGTCGTTATTAATGAAATGAGCAAAACGTTTAAGTTGCGCTTCGTCGTTTAGAGTGTCGCTCCACTCACAGCTATAGCTCGCAACCAATTTAGCCACGTCGACTTCTAGTTGTTGGTTAATGCCAAGCTTGTCGTTTACAACTACTTCACGCAGGTAATCAACACCGCCTTCTAGGTTCTCTAACCAAACCGAAGTACGTTGTAATTTGTCGGCGGTGCGAATGTAGAACATCATGAAACGATCTACGTATTTAATTAGGGTTTCTTGGTCTAAGTCTGCGGCCAGTAAATCACCGTGACGTGGTTTCATACCACCGTTGCCGCCCACGTACATATTCCAGCCCGCATCGGTGGCGATAATGCCTAAATCTTTACCTTGGGCTTCGGCACATTCGCGGGTACAACCCGATACACCAAACTTCATTTTGTGAGGAGTACGAATGCCTTTGTAACGGTTTTCTAGCATTACGCCCAAACCAACACTGTCTTGCACACCAAAACGACACCAAGTGCTACCTACACAGGTTTTAGCCATGCGTAAGGCTTTACCGTAGGCTTGGCCAGTTTCGTAACCCACGGCAATTAGCTTGCGCCAAATATTTGGAAGGTCATCTTTTTGCGCACCAAATAAACCAATGCGCTGGGCGCCAGTCACTTTTGTATAAAGGGCATATTCTTCGGCCACTTCAGCCAGTACGCCAAGGGCTTTAGGAGTAACTTCGCCACCGGCCATGCGCGGAATCACCGAGTAGGTGCCGTCTTTTTGCATGTTGCCAAGGAAGTTATCATTGGTATCTTGCAGGCTTACTAACTCTGGCGCCAATACGTGGTCGCCCCAGCAAGAAGCTAAAATAGAGCCAACGGCTGGTTTACATACTTCACAGCCGTAACCTTTACCGTGTTTGTTTAATACCTGTTCAAAGCTTTTATGGCCTTCAATTCGAACTAGGTGGAACAGTTCTTGGCGTGAGTATTCAAAATGTTCACAAAGGTGGTTATTAACTTCTACGCCGGCTTTAGCCAACTCTGCATTTAATACTTGGCCAATTAGCGGTAAACAACCACCACAGCCAGTACCTGCATTAGTAGAGGCTTTAATCTCGGCCATAGTCGTTTGGCCATCTGCCACTGCTGCAGCTATCTTACCTTTGGTAACATCGAAGCAAGAACAAATGACCGCTGAATCAGGTAAAGAGTCTGCGCCCATTGCAGGTTTTTCTGCACCCGCATGAGCAGGCAAGATAAGCGTGTCTGGATGTTCAGGTAAATCAATATCGTTAAGTTTAAGCTGTAGTAAATTGCCGTAATCAGCGGTATCGCCCACTAACACTGCACCTAATAGTTTTTTGCCATCTTCTGAAACGATCAGGCGCTTATACACACCCTCTTCATCGTTTTGGTAAACAAAACTCTTACAGTTTGGCGTGCGACCATTGGCATCACCAATGCTACCTACCTTTACTCCCAGTAACTTAAGCTTGGCGCTCATGTCCGCGCCTTCGAAAGCGCTGTTGTTACCTAACAAGTGATCAACCGCTACCTGCGCCATTTTGTAACCAGGCGCCACTAAGCCAAAGAAGCTTTCGTTCCAAGAAGCACATTCACCAATAGCGTAGATGTTTTCGTCTGAAGTTAAACATTGATCGTTAATCGCAATACCGCCGCGAGGTGCAATGCTTAGCTCAGATTGGCGCGCTAGCTTATCTTGCGGACGAATACCGGTAGAGAACACAATGAAATCAACTTCTAGCTTGGTTTCATCGGCAAATTGCATGGTATTACGAGCATGCTCACCTTGCGCTTGGATCTCTAAGGTGTTTTTGCTGGTGTGCACTTGCACACCCATGCGCTCAATTTTGTTGCGCAGTAATAAACCACCTTGCTGGTCGAGCTGCTCGGCCATTAATACTGGAGCAAACTCAATAACATGGGTTTCTACGCCTAGCGCTTTTAAAGCACCCGCCGCTTCTAGACCTAATAGACCGCCACCTACAACGGCACCGCTCTTACTCTTTTTAGCAGATGCTTCAATGGCTTTTAAATCTTCAATGGTACGGTAAACAAAGCAGTCTTTATTTTCGCTACCTTTAATCGGTGGAACCCAAGGGTAAGAACCCGTAGCCATTACTAGTTTGTCGTAAGCAATCTCTCGACCAGTGCTTGAATACACCACTTTTTGCTCACGGTTGATATTGATAGCTCGTTCGCCAAGCAATACCTCAATGCCGTGTTTTTCGTAGAAGCCATGTTTAACAAGAGACAGCTCTTCAGCGGTGTGATGAGAAAAGTATGAAGACAAGTGAACACGGTCGTAGGCAACTCGAGGCTCTTCACAGAAAACTGTTACGTCGAATTGGCTTAAGTCAGCCTTCTCGACCAAATCTTCTAAATAACGGTGCCCCACCATACCGTTACCAACAACTACTAGCTTCAGCTTGCTCATAGATTTTCCAGCGACAAAATAAGATTAATGCGCGGATAATAAGATGTAACAAAAATAAAAGAATGATGTAGATCAATAACAACTTTAAACTACCCTAAAGAGGTATGTTGAATATTTAACCATCAAAATCTGTAATATAATTACATTTGGGTAATAAAATGACGCTAAAATTCACGTACTCCGGCAAACTTGATTTTGTGAAATCGCGGAAATAATTTTTACAACGCTACTCAAAATAGGTAGTTGGTTTGAAAATTAAGCACCGTTATTTAGCCCTCGACTACACTTGAAAAAGACAAAAGTTAATAAACTAAAAAGATAATGATAAGAAAGTTAAGTAAATGTTATTTGGGTATATTTTGTTTACTGGTGAGTTTGCTAAGCGCATTTTCGCACCCAGCATTTGCTGTTAAAAACATCAATTTAACCAGTGGTGAATGGCCACCTTATCTTTCAATAGACTTGGCAAAAGGCGGCATAGCCGCACAAATTGTTAGCGAAGCTTTTGCTCAACAAGGTATCAAAACGTATTACGGTTACTACCCATGGAAACGCTCCTTTGAATATGCTCGGCGTGGCTTTGGCGCAGCCAATTTCAGATGGCATGGTAGCTTAGCCTGGATTGAAACCGAACAACGCAAACAACACTTTTGGTTTAGCGAGCCCATTGTGAGTGATAAAGAAATACTATTCTCATTGAAGTCTAATCCGATTCACTGGCAAACCATCGAAGACCTAAGGGGCATTAGTATAGGTGGAACCGTGGCTGCGGTTTACCCCACCCTAGAAAAAACTGCGGAAAAAGAATTGATTAGCTTAGAAATCGCGGGAGACTACCAAAGCCTATTTAAACGCTTGTTATATCAACGCATCGATGCAATAGCGCTAACCAAGACCGTTGCCTTGCACTACATGACCAATCACTTGAGCGAAGCAGAGACCCAGCAAATTACTTATTCCGAAACTCTTGTAGAGCAACGTCACTTTCGGCTTATGCTCTCTAAAAAACATTCGGAAAATCAGCATTATTTGCAGCAATTTAACCAAGGTTTACAAAAGCTCAAAACAAGCGGCCGCTACGCCGAACTTTTAGAGCAGCTAGAGTCTAGGTTGGACTCACCGTTAAATTAACGGCAAACACCGACTATTTAGCGTTAGTTTCCGCTATTTTGACAGCTTTCAAGTGAGTTGATTGGCGCTATGCTTTAGCTTTGTTATTCATCCTGTGAGCATTCATGAGCCGCTTAAATCAACAACTTGGCATCAGCCAAGGCATCGCATTACTCGCCACCTCTTTACTTGGCACTGGCATCTTTGTTGTTCCTGCTATTGCCGCCAGCATTGCCGGACACAGTTCTTTATTAGCCTGGCTATTACTCATTAGCTTGGTATTGCCAATTGCCTTTACCTTTGCGGCATTAGGCAAGCGCTATCCACACGCCGGTGGGGCCGCTCACTTTGTTGCCAAAGCCTTGGGACCTCGGGCCGAAAAACTCACGGCCTTTTTATTCATTTCGGTGTTACCGGTTGGCTTGCCTGCTGCGCTAATGATGGCGACCGGATTTTGGCAGGCGATGTTTTCCATCACGCCAAATACCGCCTTAATCATTCAACTTGGTACGCTACTCAGCATGTGGCTATTAGGCATGGGAGGCGCAAAGCTCTCAGGCAATATTCAAGGTTTGATTGCGATTGCGATTGTATTGCTTGTAGCGGCATTGTGGTGGCAGGGCGATGTGCAAACAGGCGATTATCAGCTTCCTGAACAGATCGATACTCCTAGCATTGCCCCTGCATTAGCTGTGATGTTTTGGTGTTTTGTAGGCATTGAAGCCTTTGCCCATATGGGCGAGGAGTTTCGTCGGCCAGAACGAGATTTCCCCATTGCCTTATTATTGGGTGTGTTTTTAGCAGGTGCCGTGTACTGGGCGGCATCGGTGGTGGTGCTTAAGTACGGCAGCTATGGAGACCAACTTGCCAATACCCAGTCACTGCCTCATTTGGTAGCGATTATCTTTGGTCAAAAAGCCAAGTGGCTAGCCGCCATTGTGGGATATTTAGCTTGTTACGCTAGCATCAATATTTATATACAAGGCTTTTCGCGCTTGCTCTGGAGCATGGCCGATGAAGGTCAGCGGCTAAAACCGTTAGCGCGTTTGTCCAAAAATAAAATTCCACAACATGCGCTTAGCACCATTGTTTTAGTTTGTGCGCTTAGCTGTGTTGCAACCTGGCTATTTGAGTTACCACTGGACGAGTTAATCCGTTATGCCAATGGCAATTTCATCATGGTCTATCTGTTGAGTATGCTAGCTGGCGCCATTTTATTGCGTGGTTTTTATAAGGTACTCGCCATAGTAGGCGTGCTGCTTTGTTGCTTACTGTTAGTTGCCTTAGGACAGCAAAGCATTTACGTATTGGTATTATGCGCGGTATTTATCGCTGTACAGCAATTTATTAAGCTACTATGCGGGCGCCTAAACCCTATCAAACCACATTAAAAGCTACCGGTGAAAAAAGTGTCAGTAGTTTTTACATAAGCTCATACAATACACAGCCTCTAAGTACTAAGGTTTTGATAAAACACCATATTATAGATTGGCGCAGTTCCTGCTTTACAGTCGTCAACATTAAGCGACACCATATTAAATTAGGAACATAATCAAGATGTTAAATAAGTATTCAAGCTTTTTCGCTGTATCTCTACTGCTACTATCATCGGCTTTCGTGAGTACTGCTAATGCTGGGGTAATTGTAGAGCCCAGCCTTAGCGGTGGTGGTTGTTGTACTGCCAGAGAGCGAGGCTACTGGTTTGAAACCCTAGAAGACATGACGTTTGAATCTATTTGGTTATCCAACAGCTCTGGCATATCACAAAACTACGACTTACAAATTCTAGAGTTTTCTGCAACACCTCCAGAATTTGGCGCTTCAACTACCAATTTTACTCAACTGGGCTTATTCGAAAACCAAAGTTCTAAGATTGATTTAAGTCTAAACATCGCTGCAGGCACCATTTTAGGTTTCTTAGCCTTTGATAACGACTTGAATGAAACACCTTACTCAACGGACAACACTCATACAATTGGCGCCAATGACATTAGTTTTACTCGCTTAATCCGTCAATCTTTAAACAGCAGTGACGCTGTAAGCTCAGAAGCAGTTAGCGACAATATTGGCGCGATTGGTTTTGAATACAGCTTAGCTCAAGCACCTGCTACAGTGCCAGAGCCATCAAGCCTAGCAGTATTTGCTTTAGCATTACTTGGCTTAGGTGCTCGCCGCATCAAAAAATAAATTAAACTGTATAGTAATAAGCATCACCTCAGCGTGGTGCTTTTTTATTTCGGTTGCAGCTTGCGGCAAACATTCAATTACCGTAGGCTAAAAAATCACCATCAAGGAAATGATATGAAACTCATCTTCATCAAGCCCACTCAATCAAGCAAGGTAAGCCCACTTGGCGCTGCTATTGCGTTGGCGAAGCTGTGGCTGCTGCTTATTATTTGCAGCGGTGAAGATTAATTATACATTTCACTGGCTGCGAAGCGCAGCCAGACTCTTTTGCCCTTCGTAGCCTTCTCCAACTCTTAATACAAGGCACGCAAGGATATGAATATTAGTAAATCTGGTTCTCGCTTCATCGCGTCTATGCCCCACTTTTCTGAAGCAGCCAAAGGGCTCAGTTTAGCGCTAATAGCTACTGCGCTGTTTTCTCTCAAAGGTATTTGGATCAAGCTTGCCTACCAGTTTGGTATCGACCCCGCCAGCTTAATGACCCTGCGAATGGCCTTTAGCCTGCCGATTTACTTATTGCTGGCGATGTTTTGGTGGAAGCAAGGCCGCCTTGAACACCAAAAGCTAAAGGGCAAAATTTTACCGGCTGCAATTGTTGGCATAACGGGATACTACCTCGCGAGTTTCTTGGATTTAAGCGGTTTGCAGTACATCTCAGCGCCGCTTGAGCGAGTGGTATTGTACGCCTACCCTGGATTTACCATTTTGTTGGCGTGGTGGGTATATCGTCAAAAGCCGCAGTTGATTGTTGTGCTGGCCCTTCCCCTAAGCTGGATGGGAGTAAGCTTAATGATGTGGAGTGAAATGGGCCAGCAGCAAAAAAGTCAGCAACTCCTGTGGGGAACAAGCTTGGTTATTGCGAGTGCATTCAGTTTTGCTTTTTACTTGGTATTTAGCAAAAACATTGTGGCCAAAATTGGCAGCCAAGCCTTTACGCTTATCGCGATGATTGCAGCCAGCCTAGCCATCTTCATCCATTTCGCCTTACAAGGAGATTTTGTCTCTTTGGCTTCTTATCCAACGCCAGTTTATTGGTATGCTGGCTACATAGCGTTGTTTTCTACGGTGATCCCCTCATTTCTGTTTAGTGAGGCAATCAATCGTATCGGCTCACAACGCACTGCGATAAGTGGCAGCGCCGGCCCAGTGTTTACCTTAATCATGGCGGCTTGGATACTTGGCGACAGCATTGGTTTGCTACAAGTGATTGGTATTGGCCTAGTAGTGGTAGCCGTTACCCTGTTAAACAAGAAATAAGCCAAACGAGGCATGGCCTAAGGCTATGCCTCGTTTTACTCTCAGGTTACACTGCCGCATCTGCTTACCACTGTTACTCTCATGACAACACTTAAATATCTCACCGCTTACCCTGAAACACTCACTAGCAAAATTGAAAGTCTGCTCGAGCAGCAGCGTTTAGCCGAGTTTATGTTGAACAAATACCCAACTACCCATGAGATATACAACGATAAAGCACTACGCGACTATTGCTTAGCCCTTAAAAACCAATATATGCGTAAATCGGCCCCTCTCAGTAAAGTGATTTACGACAAGAAGATCCATGTGGTGAATCATGCCCTAGGATTACACAGCTATGTGTCGAGGGTGCAGGGAAGCAAACTTAAAAGTAAAAATGAGATAAGAATCAGCAGTTTGTTTCAAAAAGTGCCGGAAGAGTTCTTAAATATGATTGTGGTGCACGAACTGGCTCACTTAAAAGAAAAACAACATAACAAAGCTTTTTACCAGCTTTGCCAGCACATGTTGCCCAACTATCACCAACTAGAATTTGACATGCGGGTTTATCTGACTCAAATAGAAGAGGTTGGGCCGATCTACTAGCCCAACTCATCAAAGCAAAGGCTAAGCCATTACACCTTCAGCTTTAGGGTTTGCACCGTAGTTATTATCGTCGTGACTGTCTGAAGCTAAGAAAATCAATAAGATAATAATGCCTACGAGTGGGATAAGCGCAATAAGCTGCCACCAACCAGTGCGCCCAGTATCGTGCAAACGTCTTGCAGCAATACTCAAGCTAGGAATAAATAGACCTATTGTTAGTACTAGTGAAAGTAGCGGTAGGCCGATAATAGCATCGATGACGTTGGCAACTATGCCAAAAATGAAGTAGAACAAGATGAACATCCAGTACTCTTTTCTACGTGCTCGTCCTGAAAAATCTGCGTATTTTTTTAATGCGCCAATAAAGTATTCCATTTTATTCCTTATATTTTTTTACTAAACCAATCCAACGCTGGCGCAAATTGCGCCAGCACAAAATCAAGTTAAGCCATTGTTATAAAAGAAACTATGATATAAATCACTGCGAGATTAATAAGCTAGTTTAAGTGCTTAACTATTACCTAGCTCATCCCGAGCTAGGTAAGCGTAGGCTAGCTGTTGACTGCGCCACTACCGCCTTCGGTGCGGTAGTCTTTCAAGGTTGATGCTAATATCGACGACGCTTCACTCAGTTCTTCAACTGCTTGCACAGCCGAGGCGTTGGCCTCTTTAATAGCATCAGATTGCATGCGTAAATCGCTAAGTTCAGTGGCCACGCTATTAGCCACAGAGCTTTGCTCATCGGCCGACGCAGCAATTTGGGCATTCATTTCAATAAACAACTGCGCCGATTGAGAAATGGTATTTACATCTTGGCCAATTTCACCCATCAATCGTTCACTGGTTTCAGCCTGCTGCACGGTTTTTTCGGTCAGCCCTGATAACTGCTTAGTTCCCGATTGCAAACCTTCAATCATGGTTTGAATTTCTACCGTGGCGTCTTGGGTACGCTGTGCCAAGTTGCGCACTTCATCAGCCACCACCGCAAAGCCACGCCCCTGCTCACCAGCTCGCGCCGCTTCAATGGCCGCATTAAGTGCCAACAAGTTGGTTTGCTCTGAAATGCCGTTAATCGTGGTAATAACCACATTAATTTGCGTAGCATTGTCATTAAGCGTGCCGATAGATTGTGAAGTATTGCCAATTAGATCCGAAAGCTGATTAATCGCGCTCACCGCATCTTGAACTTTGTGCTCACTTTGCTCTACTTGTTTGGCATCTTGCTGCGCCTTATCGGAGGCTTGGTTAGCAATATTTGATACCTCACCGGCTGCTGCGGTCATCTCTTCCATGGCTGTCGCCACCGAATCTAGAGACTTATGCTGCTGGGAAATTTGGCTTTCGGTTGCGCGGGCGTCCTTATCAAAGGTACTAGCGGCATGGTTTAAACTGGTGGAGCTTTGCTTCACTACCACTACTAGATCATTCATGGTGTCCATGGCGCGGTCTAGTTCAAAACCAATACTGCCAAACTCATCACGTCCAACATGAAAACCCAAACGTGAAGTTAAATCGCCACTGGCTATGCGTTGTGCCGCTTGATGCATCACCCATAAAGCACCGCCCAAATGGCTGGCCAACCAATAACAAAGTAAAGCAAAGGGCAACATCGTTAACCAGGCAACAATTAAAGTAGTGCGTGCGCTACTGCGAGGCTCTTGTTCCCAGCTTTTGACATTTTCAGTGAGCGAATAGTTTTGTCCTTGAGCTTTACCGTAAACGGTCACACTATCGCCCTTGCGAATACTGGCAGATTGGCGATTCGCTTTGCTTAGGCCTAGTTGAGTAGCTTGTATATCTGGCGCTGTATTTAAAGCCGATAGCTTGGCTTGCAACTGCTGTTCTACCGCCTGCTGAGAACCGGCTTCAATAAGGGCTAGCTTACTTTGGTAGCTAGCGCTACTGCCTAAACCTACGCACAGTACAAAGCCGATAAACACTAGCCAAAATTTGTCGCTAATCGACATTTTAATAAACAGTCGGTCTATGGTTCTAAAGGGTACTTCTTTCATAATGGCTTAGTCCTTAAGGCATCCATCTATAAAGGCTTGCCCAGTGCAATATTTTCAGTATTCACTGAGCTCAAAGAGACGAAAAAAAGCTGTAATACTATATCGCGTTAAACTCGAATACCTTGAGCTCTTCCCGGAAAATTCCTAAGTATTTAAACGCAATTTGCTGAGTTGTGCACAATTAACCAGCAAAGCCTATCTAAAAACCAATATCGCTGCTTCAACAGTCTATTTAACTGGGGAATTACTGGGAAACACTACATCTTGCAGCAAACTGTTCTAGGCTTAACAAATACTAAAAATGCTCACTGCAAAGCACTTGAATAATACTGCCAGCATACTGTAGAGTATTTACTCTAATTTAATAAGGACTGTGGGAAAGTGATAAGACACTTTTGGAGTTTAAAGGTAGCTAGCCTGAGCTGTTTGCTTAGCCTATTGCAGCCAGTAACGGCTAATGCCATTAGCTTTGAACAAGCTTGGCAAGAAGTACTAGAGAAAAACCAAAGCCTAGCAGCCAACAAAGAAAGCGTAGCCCGCAGCGAAGCACTGCGCGACGCTGCAAAAGATCTCTACTACCCCAAAATAGATTTAACCGGTAATTACACCCGTTTAGAAAAACCAGTTTCGCTTGATTTAAAAGACTTAGAGCCTTTGGCATCACTCGATTTAAGTGGCTTAGACCCCGCGCTAGGACAAATTTTAGCGCCGCTTTTAAACTTACCAACGGTAACTAACTTCACTGAGCAAGACATTACCACTAGCTCCATTCGGGCAATTTGGCCCCTGTATACAGGTGGCCGCCGTGGCGCTGCCATCGATATCGCACGTGAGCAAAATATTGAAGCTGGTAAAGTACTCGCTATGCAGCAGCAGGCTAAATTTGAAGACCTCGCCAAAGTTTACTTTGGGGTGGTGCTGGCTGCACAAGTAGCAGAAACCTATAAAGAGGTGGAAGATGGGCTTAAGAAACATCAACGTAATGCGGTAAAACTAGAGCAGCAAGGACAAATCGCCTTTGTAGAACGATTGCAAGCAGATGCCTCTTACGACAAGGCCAAAGTTGATACCAGAAAAGCCCTGCGAAATTATGAAATTGCCCAGTTAGCCTTAAAAGAATTGCTGCATGCCCAACAGGCTATCCAACCCACTACTAGCTTATTCACTCAAGCAGACATCCCCGAGCTAGAAAGCTATATGTCGCAAACCCTAAACAGTTATCCGGGTTTAGCGATATTGGACAGTAAATCAGAACAAGCTAAAAAGATGGTGACCATAGCCAAAGGCGGTTACATGCCAGAGGTATACATGTTTGGTAACTATGACATCTACAAAGGCGACAGCTTAGCCGCTAAATACGCGCCCGACTGGATGGTGGGCGTTGGTGTGTCGGTGCCAATTATTGATAACTCTGGCCGCTCCGGCAAAGTTAATGCAGCCAATAGCACGGTGGTGCAAATCTCTTATATACGCGCCCAAGCCGAGCGAGATTTAGGATTGCTGGTAGAAAAAACCTACCGAGAAGCCGAGTTAGCCTTAGAAGAATATCAAGGATTAGAATCTACCCTTGCGTTGGCCAAAGAGAATTTACGTATTCGACTTAAGGCTTTTAGCCAAGGTTTGGCAACCTCTTTAGATGTTGTGGATGCCGAGATGTACCAAGCTAGCGTAAAAACTCAGCGCCAATCTGCTGCGTATAGCCATGTAATCGCACTGGCTAAACTCACCGCCTTAAGTGGTGAAATGGCTAATTTTTCCCAATACTACCGATTTAACTAGGGTCTATTATGCGTAAATTTTCTGCCGTGTTACCCATTTTGCCCTTGCTGGCGATTATTGCTTGGGTTGGCTATTCATTTTGGCAAGCTTACCAGCCTCAGCCTTACACATTGCAAGGCCAGATAGAGGCTCAGCAATACAACATTTCATCCAAAGTAGCTGGGCGGATCGACCAGGTATTAGTGAGAAAAGGCGACCAAGTAGAGCCTGGGCAACTAATCTTTTCCATCACTAGCCCTGAATTAGATGCCAAATTAGAGCAAGCCAAAGCCGGTCAACAAGCGGCATCCGCCATGGCAGAACAAGCCGAAAATGGTGCCCGAACGCAAGAAATTGCCGCCGCCAAAGACCAATGGCAAAAAGCCCTAGCCGCCGCCAACTTAGCCGAAAAGACCTATCAGCGAGTGGATAATCTGTATAAAGATGGCGTTGTAGCCGAACAAAAACGCGACGAAGCCTATACCCAATGGCAAGCAGCCCGTTACACCGAAAACGCTGCATCACAAATGTATCAACTGGCCAAAGAAGGTGCACGAGATGAAACCAAACGTGCAGCCTCTGAACAGGCCCGCGCGGCAGCTGGCGTAGTGGCAGAAGTTGAAGCATTTACCAGCGACACCTTAGTGACAAGCTGGCACTCGGGCGAGGTAAGCCAACTACTGTTACAAAGCGGTGAACTGGCTCCCACCGGCTTCCCAGTGGTGTCGATTATTGATATGCAAGATGCCTGGTTGGTATTGCATGTTCGTGAAGACCAACTAAGCCAATTTCAAAAAGGGCAGCAGTTTAGTGCCAAGCTGCCTGCGCTAGATAATCAAAGCTTTAAGTTTGAAGTAGCCCATGTGGCAGTGATGGGCGATTTTGCCACTTGGCGCGCCACCGATAGCCGCACTGGCTTTGATTTACGCACCTTTGAAGTAGAAGCACGCCCTTTGCAACAAATTGAGCAATTACGTGTAGGCATGAGCGCGATTGTTGAGCTTGAGCAGCCTTAAAATGAATGCCACCCGCGAACCGTCGCTCGGCTTAAGGCAACTGTTTATGCAACAGTGCTTACTACTGCGCGATAACGCTTGGTTAATGGCTATGCTCACTTGGTTGCCACTGCTGGCCTTTTTAGCCGTGTGGTGGGTATTTTCGTCGGGCTTAACCCGCGAGCTACCGATTGCGGTGGTCGACCATGACCACAGCCAGTTATCGCGTAGCCTAATTGGCCACTATGACGCCAGCCCAACACTGCAAGTGCGCAGCGTTTATAGTGAACCGCAAGCTCGATCGCTGCTACGTACAGGCGATGTGTCTGCGCTAGTGATTATTCCTGCCGATCTAGAAAAGCACACTAAGCTGGCACAAACACCTACGGTTGCAGCCTACTACAACAGCCAATTCATGGTGATTGGCAAGCAAATCAACTCTGCACTGCAGCAAGCTCACGGTACTTTTAGTGCCAAAGTTGCGGTGGCAAAAGCGCTTAGCCATGGCAATACCCAAACCTTACAAGCCTTGGGCGATGCGGTCCCTATTCGCAATCAAATCAGCGCTTTATATAACGGAAATAGCAACTACGCCCAGTTTATTGTGTCTGCTGCCTTACCGGCTTTTTGGCAAATTTTGATCATGGCGGTAATGATCTTGGCGCTAGGTGCAGAGCTAAAAAACAATAGCTTTAAAGACTGGTTAGCAAGCCAAGCATGGCAAAAATTGATGGTAAAACTCAGCTTTTTTGGAGGCTTATTATGGCTGCAAGGCATACTGCTATGTACGCTGATGTTCCACGGCTTTGACTGGCCAATGCGAGGTTCTTGGAGTGTATTACTGCTAGCCTTGCTGCTGTGCGTGCTAGCTTCACAAGCGATAGCATTAATCTTTATGCTGCTGTTTCAAGACGTCGCCCGAGCACTCAGTTTTGCTGGAGCACTTACCGCACCCAGCTTTGCCTTTATGGGAGTGACCTTCCCAGTGAGTGAGATGCCTTGGTTTGCTCAATTTTGGCGCCAACTCATCCCAATAACCCATTACATTGAAGTACAAATAACCCAAGCTAACTATGGAGCAGGCATAGCGCAGTCATTGCCCAACTTATCAGCCTTATTGGTATTTGGGCTTGCCTTTATTAGCGCAGCATTGCTAGTTAAAATCCGCTTCGCTAAGCCAGCACAACTAGGGCATAACACATGAAAACAGCCCTAGTCATGCGCTTGGAACTTCGCCGAATAATGGGCAATCGCGCCCTGCTATTAACGGTGTTTGGCGGGTTGCTGCTTTACGCATTTTTGTACCCCCAACCTTATTTAAACCAAACGCCACTTCAGCAACCCATCGCAGTGATTAATGCCGATGGCAGTCAACTAAGTCGGCAATTGATTCGCATGGTCGACGCTAGCCCCTTATTGCAAGTGACCAGCCAAGTCGCCAGTATCGAGCAAGCTCAACAGCAGTTAATCGAAAGAAAAGTGGGTGGTTTGTTAGTTATCCCCGAACATTTTTATCGCGATGTATTAATGGGTAGATCGCCTACTCTGTCTTACGCTGGAGACGCCTCATACTTTTTGGTTTATGGCACTATTGTGCAAGGTTTAGCCAGCACCTCTGGTACCTTAGCCGCCCAAGTAAAAGTAGCAAAAATGGTAGCCGATGGCATCCCGCTAGCACTTGCTAGCACCTTGCATTCGCCAATCCAGCTAAGTGCTAATGCGGCCTTTAACGCCCACCAGGGTTACTTGGACTATGTTATTCCGGCAGTATTTGTGGTGATTTTGCACCAAACGCTGCTTATTGCTGTCGGTTTACACGCTGCGCCGGCAGCATCGGGCTCACAAGCTAAGCTCTTGCGCTATGCTGCCCCGTGGCAGCTAGTGCTATGCCGTGTTGTGATTTTTGCTGTTATGTACAGTGTAATGAGCAGCTTTTATTTTGGCGTAGTGCTTAATTATTATGGAGTGCATCACTGGGCGAGTGTTTCTCAGATATGCCATTTGCTGCTACCCTTTTTAATCGCGACTGCCGGCTTAGCCCAGTGCATAGCGGTGTTATTACCTAAACGCGATTACGCTACCATTGTTGGTTTAATGACTTCATTACCGACCGTGTTTGTGTGTGGTTTTATCTGGCCGCTGAGCTCTATTCCACCAGCCATTAATATTTTGGCCGACCTAATACCGGCCAAACCCATGGTCTTAGCCATGTTAAAGATCAACCAAATGGGCGCTAGCTTTAGTGAAATACAAGCTCACTTTACTCATCTATGGCTGCTCGCTATGACTTTTAGCTGCTTAGCACTGGCCTTACTCCATATGCAAAAAGCGAAAGCGACTCCATCTCTCAATAAGGTGGAAAAGCTACTTTGATAAACTGACATTTATCCAGAAAACTAAACATTCTTTAAATTAATAGCTTAATTAGCAAAAGGAAAAGTAATTTTCATAAGCTCGAAGCGCTCACATCTTAAATACACAATTACAACAACTTATCAATATTTGTCACAGTTCTAGTTGCTCACTCTGTAAACAAATTTGTGCAGTGTTAAGTTTTAGATGTAGAGCAATTTGCTCGCACCTTGCAACCTTGGTTTAGGCCGGTTGTGCGTGCGATTAGGCCGTTTGCCTGACGCATCAGTGATTAACATTGGATGGTGGGGAATACTATGGAACAGTTTTATTTTACTTATTACGTAAACTACTTTGCACGAAAAGCTAACAAGCTAAAGAAGGCAAAAGTACATTCATAAATTGCTCTTTGTAACACAGGCCTTCTCTGTATTATCTGTTGCCAGAATTGATAAGACCTTAAAAACCAGCCTTGCTTGCAAGGCTGGTTTTTACTTTTTACCCGCTTAGCTAAACACCACAATTACCTGTAAACCGCTTTGTTGATTAAGCAACTTTATCTCGCCACCATGTAGTCGAACAATCGCCCGAACCAATGGCAAGCCAAGACCATAACCGGGGCTATTGCGGCTGCTTTCTAAACGGTACAAACGCTGGAATACCTTATCCAACTCTGCCTCGGGAATGCCGGGGCCAGTGTCCCTTAGCTCAAAGCCATTGGCCTTAATAGTTAATTGAATTTGCGCCTGCTCGCCTGCGTATTTGCTGGCATTTTCCAGTAAGTTATAAATGGCGCGGAACAATAAAGTGGCATCACCTTGTAGCTTACATGGCTGCTCAAGCTTTAATGAAATATCCTGTTGGCGCTCTGCACAAAGTGGCTGAATTAATTCAACGGCGTCTTCGGCAATGTTTTCCAGTTGTAACTGGCTAAATTTAGACTGCTGCTGATGCTCTAAGCGCGTTAGCTCCAACATGGAGCTAAAGGTAGCCAATATTCCATCTAATTCCTGCAGCATACTGGCCAGCTGTTCCGGGCTCACCGCTTGCTGCTCACTATCGAGCAGGGCTTGTTCTAAACGCAAACGCAAGCGGCCCAAAGGGGTGCGGAGATCATGAGCAATCGCATCGGTTACCCCAGCAATGGCATCAAAAGAATGCTCTACTTGTGCCAGCATTTTGTTAATGTGAGTCGCCATATGATCAAACTCATCATTGCGCGGACTTAAGGCGACGCGGGCGCTTAGCTCCCCGGCTTCTACTTGCTGAGCAATCTGATTAATGCCGTTTACCCGTCGCAGTACTTGGGCCGAAAAAAACCAGCCGGTTACTAGGCCTAAGGCTAGCGCCAAACTCAGTGCAATAATGCTCGCTTGAATAAACTGCTCGCGTAAATCAAACAGTGCTTCATCGTCACTCGCCACCATCAAACGGCCGCTATCCAAGGTTTGCACACAGCCTGAATAAAGACGAATTTTGTTGTAGTTGTAAACCGGAAAGCGCGCTAGCGCAGGGCACTGAGCCAAGCGTTTAGGAATGGTATCTAAGCGTCCATAAGTATTGCTTCCATCGTCATAAGCCAGAACAAACTGGCGAGACTGCTCAGCTTGTAATAGAAACTGATTGATGAAATCTTGTGGGCTCAACTCGTCGGCCAATAGGGTTTGCTGTTGAACCAATTGATCGAGCTGCTGGGTTTGGCTACGGCTTAATTGACCAATGCTGAGCTGATACAGCACCCACAGCAAAATCCCCACTACTAACATCAGTAGTGCGGTATACATTCGAGTTAAACGCCAAATTGAACTATTGCGGGTTAACCGCCACATGTAGCCAGTTTGACGTTTATTTTTCCACCATGCGGTAACCGACGCCACGTACGGTTTCAAGTAAGGCACTATGGCCATCTAGCTCTACCTTTTTTCGTAAACGTGCCACGTGCACATCAATAACATTGGTTTGTGGATCAAAATCGTAATTCCATACAGCTTCAAACAATAAGGTCCGGGTAACTACTTGGCCAGCGTGCTCCATTAGGTAGCGTAATAACTTAAACTCCTTGGGCTGCAGTAGTATTTCTTGCTGGCCACGCCATACTCGCCTAGCTAATAGATCCATACTTAAATCGGCAACTTGTAGCTTGTTTAAACTTGGCTCAGCTTTACCACGTTGACGTTGTAGCAGTATTTCGATGCGCACCAAAAGTTCAGCTAAGGCAAAGGGTTTTACTAGGTAATCATCGCCACCTTCGCGCAAACCCTTGACCCGCTCATCAACGCTGTCTAGGGCACTGAGTATTAGCACCGGCAAGTGTTTATTGGCATTACGCAAGGTAGACAACACCGTTAAACCATCGAGCTTAGGTAGCATGCGATCTAGTACAATCAGCTGGTAGTCATGCTCTAAGGCTAAAAACAAACCTTCCTGGCCATCACTGGCCACATCCACTTGATACCCTTGCTCACTAAGTGCCCGATGCAAAAATTGCTGGGTAGTCAGGTCGTCTTCTACGATTAATATTCGCACATTGCTTACCTCAAAAATGCCAAGAGGTAGCCCTTGGCTACCTCTATCACTCAGCTTAGTGTTTTAGTACCGGAATGGTTTCGCCACTCGCCACATCAACTATCACTCGCTGCTTGCCTTGCTCACCCAGTAGCTTGAATTTGTAAAAAGTGATGCCTTTTTCGTTTTCTAGTTCAAACTCAATAACCTGCGCTTGGTACTTGCTGTTCAACATGGCTACCGTTTGCTGTAAAGACAGCTCTGATTCAGCTAACTGCTCTAGTGCTATACGCTCATCTTCATCTAACTTGCTAACGCCTAAGATGCTTAGTTTACTGCTTTCATTTTTCAACATTTCGCCATCGGCTAAGCTCAGTTTTAGTTTGTGCTTTTGCTCTTGGGCAAGGTTTACCACATCTACTTCATAAACAGCTTGGCCACGGTAATCATCTAACTCTAGCTCGGTTATTTGCCCTGGATATGTGTTGTGCACTTTTTCAATGGCTTGCTCTAGGCTAAAACCTGCTTTTTTAATAGCTAGTGCTGACAGTGCATCGTCATCGGCCATTACTGCGGTAGAAGTTAATGCAACCGCAGCTGCAACACAGATTTTTTTTGATAATTTAATTGGAAGTTTCATTTGGCTAATCCTCGTTGTGTAATCGACATGAGCAGATTACTAAAACCGCCCTTACCGCAAGGTGGCCACAACATTACATTTTGTTCATCTTAAAAAAAACGGAGACTAGCTGCGCAATAAGTACCTAGCCATTGCCCAAATGATAGCGTTTATAAGAATAAAATAAACGATTAATCAATTACTTCTATTAGAGCTTGGCTGATTACTCTTGCTGTTGAGCGAGTGGCTCGGTAGTGAGTTTTTGTAATACTTCGGCTAACTGCTTAGCTTTATCTTGATGTTTGTTATGAAGGAAGTGGTACAGCGGGACGTAGTCGAGCACAGGACTCACCACAGTGATTTGTTTATGCCAATACTTTTTAATGACGTATTCACCAAGTGACAGGGGCAATATCACTACATCAACGCGCTCTCGGCCGAGCATAGTTAGCGCTTGATGGGCGGTATTAAAAAACTGAGTATTGTTGTGCTTACGCATCTTTTCTTCTAGAAACAAATGGCCCCGCACCCCTGCTACTCTGTATTGCTGTAAGCTTTGCCAATCGCTCACTAGCGCCTTATCTTTTTTTACAAAGGCAGCAATGGTGATATGGCCTACCGGCACCGGGATCAAAATATGATTAGGTAAGTAACTGCTGGCATAACGGGTTCTGGCCAATTCGGCATCAATGTCATGATTGTCTCTGGCGTGATGTAAGGAGCGTTTGGCTGGCATAGGCACGATGTTCACCTGATAACCAAGTTCTGCATAGGCAGCGCTTACCGTATCGCGCACCTCTGGAAAAGCAGCGATAGTTTCAATCGTAGAGATACGTAAACTAGGCTCAGCACTCAAATAACCACAACAGAGTGTTAGCATGATCAAACAAACAGTTCGCATGCTATTTCCTTAATCTAAAAAGAAAGTAATAACTGACAATCTACTTTTTAGTGTAGTTGATTACTTCTCAAATCAAGTCACAACACTGACAAATTTGTTTATTTATTGACCTAGCTTAATTAAGGCTCATTCAACCGCTGCTTAAACAGTTGAATTAACGGTTGATTGGCATTGCTCTCGGTTGGCAAGCTGCCATAGCCGTAATATAGAGCGAAGGCATCTTCATGGTAACTATGAAAATTAAAATGGGTTTGGTACTGATCAACAACGTCTAACACGTCACTCACCCATTGTAAGCCACCGCGTTGCAGTTCAAAACAACCGCGAATACAGCCAAATTCACCGAGATAAAGCGGTACTTGGTGCTGCTCGCCCCAACGCTCCATGGGCTCAATCATTTTCTCAATGAGTTGTTTGTCCCAAGCAACAATATCTTTAAGCCCATTTTGAAAATCTAAACGCAACTGCACACGGCTAGCAGCGCCGGTTCCACGGGTTTTCACCCAACCAGAGATTTGATAGAAATGAGCAACTTTAGGCACAACAAACTGTTGCGAGCTGCCATTATTAGCATCGCTGGTTGTCGCGCTAATCTGCAATATATCTTCACCTCTCTGGCGAAGGTGTTGCGAACGACCACGCTGATTAGCCGACCACAAGTACCAATCTGCGTGTTGGCTTAGGTCAATTTTCACTTCACGCAGAAGCTCCTTACCATCTGGTGCATATTCATTAATCACCACCTGCTTGAACAAGCTATCACCAGCATTATTTGCCGATACGAGGGCTGGATAAATCAAATCAACTTTTGGGTCTTGGTGCTGTAGTTTCTTTCCTTCTACAAATTGCCAGTCGCTGTCGGCACTTATTGTTGGGTTATCAAACTGGGCGCCATACCAACTGGGTGAACCAATCACTTTCAGCCTATCGGGATCAGGATAAGAGGTCGGAACTTGGTATTGGCGTAACCAGGAGGCTTGCTGATGGCTAAATGCCATTGGTTCATAAAAGTGATATTGGTAGACAACGTTGGGGTCGGCTAACTTAAAGAAGTTTTGCTGCTCGTCGATTTGCCATTGGTTTTTCACGGCCAACAAGCGCTCTACAAAAATCATTTGTTGCTGGTTAACTTGTCGAATCGCCGTTACTAACTCGTTAGCGAGATCTTCCCACTGCTGTTTACTGCGAGTAGTGACCGGTTCGTTAAGTAAATCTAAGGCTGCTACATTGGGGTGGCCTTGGTAACGCTTGGCAATGGCTTGCCACAGACTAATTAGTCGCAGCTGATTTTCACGCTTATCCCACAAGGCATCACCCGCACCATTAGATTGAAAACCGCCTTGA
The DNA here is from genome assembly GCF_019670125.1 of Agarivorans aestuarii. NCBI lineage: Bacteria > Pseudomonadati > Pseudomonadota > Gammaproteobacteria > Alteromonadales > Alteromonadaceae > Agarivorans > Agarivorans aestuarii. The sequence goes on along the minus strand of NZ_AP023033.1, from coordinate 100,587 downwards.
GGAACATGAATATTGAGCACAAGATAAATGCCATGCTTTTCTGCCCATTGCACATTTTTATCTAACCAATCCCAACCGGACTGGTGGTATTTATAGGGCGCGCTGTCGCTCTCAAAGGTTTGATAATTTAGGTAGAAACGAATGCTATTAAAGCCCATTTCTTTTAGGCGAATATAATCTTGCTCGTTGTGATGTTGGCTTGGAATACGAGTATTAGCCCATACCTCATTGCCAAAGGCTACGCCCTTTAAACGAACTTTTTCCCCCTTGCCATTAACAATAAAACGGCCATCAACTCGCAGACGCAAGTTGTCATCATAGGGTTTAGCGGATTGGTAGACTTGAACTTGTTCGAGAGCCATATCGGGCTTGCCCCCTGCAGCACTGCAGGCCAGCAAATTAAGTAAAACCGTTGCAACTATTACTGATAAAACAAGCCGCATGACTCTGTCCTTTTAAGGCTAGCGAAACCACATTGCGATTATAAGCAGCGCTACAAAGAGAAACTAAAGCCAAGTTCAACTAATTGAAGAATATGAAAAATCGTTACGAGAGATAAAAAAGCGACATCAATTACAAGTTAAAAACTAAAAGGCAGGGCAGCTTGTCGTATATATGCCGTAAGTCATTGACGGTAAAATAGTATATTTTTCTTGCCGGTACTCAGTAACTTGCCTTTCACACCAAATAACAGCGTCTTCATATTCCTCATAGCCATTGCCATTTGCGTTCCAGCATTGATTCTCATCCATGGAAGCAAAGCTTTTGATTCAGTGATTCGACATGATGAATAGGTATTTGGATCGTCTCCACCACCTTGGTCTAAACAAGCAAACAATAAAGGGCATATTACTAATACTGAAAGGGACTTATTTAGCCAACTAATAGACATCTAACTCAAAGCCCTCTTTGAAAACCACTAAACTGCTACATGGCACACTAAAAAACACCGTTTCAGATTCTACAAATTTAATCTCTAGTTCAGCGAAAGCTTGGCAGTCGATGAGCGAACCTGATTTGGGTGCCAGCTTTATATCTTGCCCATAGATATCTAGATGCAGGCTATCCGATGAATGATTTCTTAATTTAAGAAAGCGTTCGTTATGCTCCGTCACCACAATACCGAATAACGGTTCTGATAGTTCCGAAGCATGAGAGCAAAAACACCCAAGCAACAACATTCCCAAAGTGAACTTACCCAAATCGTTGTTCCTTAACAAAAAAAGCCACTTTAACAAGTGGCTTTTGACATTTCAATCAACAGTTTATAGCTTAAGCTTTATCGAGCGCTTGGCTAACGTCGTTGATGATGTCACCGATGTTTTCAATGCCAACCGAGATACGGATTAAATCGGCACTTACACCTGCTTTTGCTAACTCTTCATCATTTAACTGACGGTGAGTGGTGGATGCTGGGTGACAAGCAAGCGATTTAGCGTCACCAATATTCACCAAACGCAGAATCATTTCTAGGGCATCAATAAAGCGACCACCAGCTTCTTTTCCACCTTTAATACCAAAGCTCAAAATGCCAGAGGCTTTACCACCAACAATCTTTTCGCACAGCTCATTGTAAGGGCTGGTAGGCAGTGCAGCGTAGTTTACCCACTCCACTTTAGGGTGTTGCTTAAGGTAAGCCGCTAAGTTTTCGGCATTTTCACAGTGACGCTCCATTCGTAAACCCAGCGTTTCCAAACCTTGTAAAATTTGGAAGGCGTTCATCGGTGAAATAGCCGCACCAGTGTTACGCAGTGGTACTACGCGACAGCGGCCAATGTAGGCCGCAGGGCCTAGCGCTTCGGTATACACCACACCATGATAAGACGGATCTGGCTCGTTTAAGATTTTAAAGCGCTCTTTATTCGCCACCCAGTCAAACTTGCCAGAATCAACAATAATGCCGCCAATAGAGGTGCCATGTCCGCCAATGTATTTAGTTAATGAGTGAATAACGATGTCGGCACCCAGTTCAATCGGCCGACATAAAAACGGCGTAGCAACAGTATTGTCGACCATTAAAGGTAGACCGTGTTTGTGGGCAATTTCGGCTAACTTAACCAAGTCCACTACGTTGCCAGCAGGGTTACCAATTGACTCACAGAAAATTGCGCGAGTATTTTCATCAATAGCCGCTTCAAACCCAGCGTAATCGTCTGCCGATACCATGCGCACATCAATGCCTTGTTTAGGAAAGCTGTGGGCAAACAAATTATAGGTACCGCCATACAATTGGCTAGTGCTTACGATATTGGTTCCCACTTCACAGATACATTGAATCGCGTAGGTAATGGCAGCCATGCCAGAAGCTAAGGCAAGGCCAGCAATGCCTCCTTCCATAGCTGCAACCCGCTGCTCTAGCACGTCGGTTGTAGGGTTCATAATACGGGTATAGATATTACCCGGAACCTTTAAATCAAACAGATCGGCACCATGCTGAGTATCATCAAAAGTGTAAGACGTAGTTTGATAGATAGGCACCGCGGCCGCTTTAGTGGTAGCTTCCGATTGATAACCATGATGAAGTGCTAAAGACTCTAATTTCATTACTGTTCTCGCTGCTAAAGGAATAAAACAACCCTGTCTGCCGCTGCAAATACTGCGGCAATTCCATTTATTACTGGCCACCAGTAATAAACCGAGGATCAACGTAAAGTGTTAGTTGTAGCCTAAACTACGCTACAAAAGATAATAGAAGTATCGCGCTTTGTGATCCATCACTAGGGGCTGTTTATCTTTCGAGCTAATTTTTGTCAGCGACTTAGGTTATTCCCATGTTGTGCCAACGGTAGGTTTTCCAGCGCCAGTGGTTAATCATGCCACGAATAACTTCATCTAAAGCAAAACAGGCCCAAGCGCCAATAATGCCAAGCTGCCAGGAGATAGAGCAAAGGTAAATAATGGGCACCACGCCCCAAATAAAAGCAACCCCAACGGTGGCGGCAAACCTGCCATCGCCCACCGCTTTTAAGCCCATTCCAGCAACGATATTGATCGCCCGAAACGGCTCCATCACGATACAAATAATCAGCAACCATTTGGCATAGAATGCAACTTGTGGGTCATCACTAAACAAGCTAATCAAGGGCTGGTAACACCACGCAAACAAGCTCATATTGGCAAAAGCAAACAGCATGGCGAGCTTAATACAGCGATTGTATGTGGCGTCTACTTCATCCAGCTTTCGCGCTCCCATGTGGTGAGCCATGATGATTTGCCCAGCGGCCGCCAAAGACCAACTTACCGCCATAGAAATAAACAAAAAGCGCAGGACAAAAGTATAAGAAGATACCGCAAGCACGCCTAAACTCGCCAATATTCCCGCCACTACGATTTGTTGCAAAGTGTAGTTAGCAGGCTCGGCTGCTGAGGGAATAGCAATTTTCATCAATGGTTTTATCACCGCTCGCATGCGCGGCAATATCGCCCACGTAAACTCGAAGCTTACTTGCGCTTTTATGTGCACAATCAGCATCACAACCACACAAGCAAAGGCATAAGACAACACGGTACCCAAAGCGATACCTTTTAAGCCCATGGGCTCAAGCCCAAACCAACCAAAGAAGAACGTCGCATTAAGAAATATATTCATCACATTGGTGAGCAGCGAGGCCAACATGTTCCAGTTGGTCATTGCTTTAGCCGCCAGAATCGAGCCATAAGCACAACGCAGCCCAAAGAAGCCAAAGGTGAAGGCCATAATGGCTAAGTACTCTTCCGCGTAAGTTTGCATCTGCACAGGGAAGTTGAGCCAAAGTGCTATATTGTCGAAATTAAGGTAGGTAAACAGACTAAATGCTAGACCAGCCAGGCCCAGCAACACCACATTAGTCATAAATACCGGCACGACTTTATCAAGCTTATTCGCCCCGTAATACTGAGAGGCGGCAGCCGTGCCGCCAGTAGAGAGCATGGGCAGTACAAAAAAGCCAATCCATAGGTAAGGCATCAATAAACCCGCTGTCGCGGCGGCCTCTTCCCCTAACAGGCTAAGAAAGTAAATATCGACCATTACAACAATGCCGCTGGTAAGCTGCTCAATTAAAATAGGCCACGCCAAATTAAACAATTTGAGTTTATTTACTGCGGCTTGCGGCATGCTTCGGCTCCGGTGTTGGGCAACACTACATTGTAACCAGCTAAAGCACTTATAAGCTTACGATTTTCACTTTAATTGTTATTTTTCTTAAATTTGCAGCGAAGCCTCAATAAACCTTAAAAGCTGTGCATGTTATTTCATTAACTTCGCTAACAAGCGATCACAACCCGCTTTAAGTGCTTGTAACTCTTCTAGGGGTAAATCAGCTTGGCATAACATGGCTTGAGGGATTGCTTCGGCTGGCTCACGCAGTGCCACACCTTGTGGTGTAAGGCTAATAACTCTTACTCGCTCATCTTGCTCAGATCTGGCTCTAAGCACTAAACCTTTAGCCTCTAAGCGCTTTAATAGCGGAGTTAAAGTGCCTGAATCCAAGTGAACGCGTTCACCCAAACTCTTCACACTTACGCTATCGTGCTCCCACAACACCATCATTACAATGTACTGCAAATAAGTAAGGTCCAGCTTATCCAGCAGGGGACGATAAGCCCGTCCCATTGCGTTCGAAGCACTGTACAGAGAGAAGCACAATTGCTTATCCAAACTCAGGCTAGCTACATGGTTTTGCTGTTTACTCATCACTGCACCCTAATGTTTCACTAAAAATAAATTGTGCACAATATACTTGCATTTCGTTTTCGCCTCAACTAAAGTTGCAAACAATTAAATTGCACACAACTCAAATTAAAAGGTAACGATGATGACAACGCTATACACAACTTCAGCAACTGCACTAGCCGGCCGCAATGGACAAGTAAGTACCGACGATAAAAAACTAGATTTAGCATTAAGCTATCCAAAAGAGATGGGCGGAAGCGGCGAAGCCACTAATCCAGAACAGCTTTTTGCCGCAGGTTATGCAGCGTGTTTTTCTAATGCCATTTTACATGTGGCTCGAGAAGGTAAAGTGGCCATTAAATCTGCCCCTACAACCGCTACCGTAGGTATTGGTCCTAACGACGACGGCGGCTTTGCGCTAACCGTTTCGCTTGCGGTAGAGCTTGAATTAGAACAGGCTGCAGCAGAAGAGTTGGTAAAAGTGGCCCACCAAGTTTGCCCGTATTCAAACGCGACTCGCGGCAATATTGATGTAAAACTGTCAGTAAATGGCGCTGCCTTATAAGCCGCTGCTCAATAAAAAAACCAAGCTTAGGCTTGGTTTTTTTCACTATTTATTTTTATCTAACAAAGCCTGTCGCTGCCGCTGATATTCTTCATAACTCACGTCGGCTTCATCCATACAGCTTAAATAATCTTGATGATTAGTTTGCTTGTCACACTGTCGTTGCTGGTTGCCCTGCATGGCATGATAGGCCTGCTGCTGGCTGCAAGCGCTGGTTATAAGTAAACTAAGAATGATTAGGGTACTTCGCATTGCTAAACTCTCCCTCACACTGCGCTTAAGCAACTATATTAGGTAACTTTCTCAACAAACTCCTTATGAGAATTGTCAGCAAGTCGATTCGTCAATGCTTAGCTGGTTGCTTAAGAATAGAAACCCTTGTACATACTAATATTTTGTAAACGTACCCCCAGCCGAACCAGCTGATTATGCGACACAACAGCAAAGCCTTGTTTGCCAAAAAACTCTTTGGCCACCAATGAGGCATCTACCCGTAGCCCAGCAAGCTTTTGCTCTCGAGCAATGCTTTCAACATGTTGATAAAGCGCTTGGCCTACTGCTTTTCCTTGATGCTCTGGCGCAACATAAAAGCAATCAATATAGTCTGCTGCTAATTCTATAAATCCTAGTAGCTGCTTATCAACTAAGGCTAAAAAGCAGTGTTTGCTTTTCAAGCGCTGTTGCCAGCGAGAATAGTCTATATCTAGCGGCGCCCACGCGGCTTTTTGTTCCTTAGAATAAAGTTCATCATCAATGGCATGCACAGCTTGGGTGAACAAATCTGCCACTGCTTGGCAGTATTCATCGGTGTAAGCAGTGATAGTGACCATCATGGCAATAAACTCGACAAGGCTTGATTAATATCTAGCAACATTGGTTCGCCATTGGGACTAAGCAAAAAAGCCAAAGCCGCTATATTGAGTAGCACTGTACAATAATAACCCCAGCGAAAAGACTGCTTTTGAGTTTTATGCCGTAACGTTTGTTGGGCGAGCATCGCACCTGGCCAGCCACCAATCAGCGCAAACACATGTAGCTTGAGCTCTTGAACGCGCCAGCGACCCGCTTGCGCTGCCGATTTATCTAGGGCGTATAATGCAAAAGTAACCACACTCATAACAACATAGAACACTAACAAAGCCAGTGGCAGTTTTTGCAATAGCACCAAACTAAGCAATAAAACAAAAAAAGCCAAAGCAACCATGCCAGCCCGCTTGGCTAAACCATTTGGCTTATTAGAAAATGCTGGCTTACTACCTATTAAACGCAGCTGCTTAGCACAGGGGCGGCCTTGTTTATCCTTCGCTAAGGTGTAATTAAACCAATGGCCAACTAACTTTTCTGGGTCGAGTTTTTTATCGGTAAAGCTGCTTATGTGCACAAACAACTGCTTAGACTCGCCATTCAAGCTGAGAAAGCCAAAACCCTTAGCCCGGTTCCACGAGGCCAATTTTGCTTTAGCCATTTTCACCTCGCCCTTTACTCGCCAAATTTTGGGCAAAGCGCTCAATCTGTTTTGCCATTAGCGGATTAGTATTAGCGAGTCCTTTAGCAACGCCAAGCTGATTTTCGACACTATGATTTTGGCTCTGTTTAAATTGCGCTTGCCAGCTATCAATGCTTATTTCAAAACCAACAATGGCTTTATTTAGCTGTTCAATAAACTTATCGGGTGCATCGCTCACTTGCCAAGGCTGACTTTGGGCTTGCTCATTTTGCTCAGTTAGCCTTTGCAACAAACTTAGCTTCCAAGCAAGATCATCTTGTTTAGTCATGGTCCCATTAATATGCACAGCTTGGTAATTCCAGGTAGGCACCACTTTTGGATTACTTAGTTTTGAAGGGTAATAATTAGGAGAAACATAAGCATCTTCCCCTTGAAATACTGCCAAAGCAGCTAGGGGCTTAAGTAAACGCTTTGCTAAAGGATTAATACGAGCAATATGCCCCTGCAAACACCAGTTATCATCAGCATTTTTAGCCAGTAGTAGAGGTACGTGATCGGCCACTAGACCCGCTTCACTAAGGGTACTTATACAGGCTAGAGGATATTCGCTAATTAGTGTAGATACTTGATGCCAATCTTGTTGCTTAAAATGCGTTGGTATATGCACGTAGTGTTGCTCCCTATTGTTCTGCTAAATACTCTCACGGAACGGGAGCGCTACACTAGCCTTAGTTGGGCAATTATGGAGTGTACATTTCGGGCTCTTTCGATAAGGTCATGGCATAACCTGCGCTAGCCAAGCCCTCTATATCGGTAGCTTTTACCTGCATTTCTCCGCTAATCCAAACCACTTCCCATGGTTCTATCATATCTATTCCCTTGGGATGACTAACGTGAATAATTTGATTAGGTGGTGGCGGTGGTAAATGCAAACACGCGCCAAAAAATGGCACTAAAAAGAATTCGGTGATTTTGTTGCCATCACTTTCTAACGGCACAATAAAACCGGGCATACGCATGTTTTGCCCATCGAGAGCATGAACTAAGCCACCAGTTTTAATTTGTGGGGCACGTTCATCTAACTGCACCTCATGATTGATGGGTGCCTGTACAATTTGGCCACGTTCTAACTCAGGAATGAGTGTTTGCCAAGGGTTCGTCGCAGCCAACACACTCGGGCTAAGCAAAATCAGTAAACTTAAATATATAATACGCAAAATAAAAAGACCTTTAAGCCCGACTTGCGCCGGGCTTAGCATAGAGATTTAGTTAGCGTCTAAAGCGCCACGCATAACATTGTAAATAGCCGTATTGTCTACCGTACGACCCACAAAGGCGTGTGAATTTAGACCCCAAGATGCAATAGGCACATCTACGTTAGTGTGACTTCCCCACTTCCAACTTACCTCTGGTACAACACCGATACCGTTGGTTTTCTCAAGCACCAAACCACCGGTTTCGTGGTCTGCAGTTACAATCACCATGCTGTCGCTGCGTAAATCAGACCAATTAACCACTTCTTCCACTGTCTTATCAAAAGCAATGGTTTCGTGAATTAAGCGCTCTTCATCGTTGAGGTGACCAGCAAAGTCGATTTGTGAACCTTCTACCATCAATACAAAGCCATTTGGATTTTTCGATAAGATATCAATCGCTACTTGGGTCATTTCATTCAACTGTGGAATGTCTTGTTCTTCGTAACTTTTTTGATCTCCCAAAGGCAATATGTAAGGAATTTCATCTTCACCAAAAATACCAGCAAATAGAATTTCTGCATTTGGGTCGTTAGCAGGTAAAGCCGCTACCGCAGGAATCATATCGGTTTTGTTTTTCACGATAGTGTAGCCACCTAAGTCAGCTTGCTGGCTAATCACATCTACGCCATCAACTTGCTTACTGCCACATAAGGCTACGTTAGGTTTTACATCGCCAAACATGCTTTTTGAAAGCGTCACAAAATCATTTCGATTTGGACCATGTGAAGCAAAGGCCGCAGGTGTTGCGTGAACACAGTGCGACGTTGCCACAATACCTACCGATTTACCCTGCTTTTGCGCATATTCCAAAATGGTTTCTAAATCAGAACCATCTCCCGGACGTGCTTGAGCAATAGTGCCTGAAATCGCTTTACGGCCAGTAGAGATTGCCGTGGCTGCCGCTGCAGAATCGGTGTAGTAATTCATGCCTAGCTCTGCCAAGTTCTCGTAACCTAAGGTATCGGCACTGGCAGTTTTAATATCGCCGCGATGCTTACCAGATTCTAGGAATAAGGCTTCACCCATGTAGGCGCGAGTAATATCAATTTGCCCATAACCCATACCATCGCCAATCATCATTACAATGTTATTGGCTGATTCAAGATCAATGACATCAATCTCTTGGCTAGAACTGGTTTGAGTCGCTAAACCTTGATTGGTGGTTAAGTTTACTTGGTAACGGCCTGTGGCATCTGCACTGGCCAGTTTGCGAATGTCGCTAATGGTTTGGCTGTCATCGTCAGTTAGGGCAACGCTCATGTCACCTTCTGTATCCCAGTGGTAACTTTGCGCAAAGGTACTGCCGTCTGCCGTTAAGCTGGTAGGCAAGTTAGCCACAGTTACGGTGTCGTGACCAACCACAGCACGTACTTTTGCCAAGGTAAGTGGCACAGCTTGCTGACCATCACCCAAAGTAGACAGTGAAAATACGTAGCTGCCCGCTTCTACCTGTGCCGACATTTTGCCGCCTGGGTAAGTTGTCAGTGACGATTCACCTTCGGTTAAGCTAATTGGCTGATTATCTAAAGAGCCATAAACTAATGGTGAATCGATGCCTTGGTGTAAGTTAAAGCTAATGGTACCGGCTTCTGCGAAGTTCATTTGTAGCTGATAGTTACCTGCACCAGCATAGCTAAATTGGCTGCTTTCGTCGGCGATCCAATCATTGAAGGTGCCTACTAGGTACATAGCTTGGCTTAAGTTATCAACATCACTGTCGGTGATGTTTTCAATCAACAATGTAGGATTGTCGATGGTAGCTGAAGCATCAAGAGTAAAACGAAATACCTGATCTTCATCGTCGGCAACGGTGATATCCATGTTCTGGTTACCAAAGTCGTCGTACTTACGTTGCAGTTCCATTGGGATATCAAATACCACTTCAGCATCGGCGTCTTCACCAATCGCTAAGTCGCGCTCGGCACTCCAGCTTGGGTCAGAGATTTTGAAGGAGTACTCACCTGGCTGCATGCTAAATAAGGCAATGTATTCACCGTCGCCTTGGTAGTGTAACTGAGCTTCTGGGCGCGAAGACCAGCTATTCATAGAGCCCTTGATATACAAGCGACAATCTTTGTTGGCGTCAGCAGCAATTTCTTCACCGCTACATTTAAACGGCCCTAAATCAATACTGTCGGCGATGGGTGGATCCAAATACACATATTCGGTATCACTATTACAACCGACTACAGCAGAGGCGATAGACACCCCTGCAACTACTTTTAATACTTTCCCTAAACGCATTACATTTCCTCAATAAGTACTGATTAACTTGCGGATACATCGAAATAAATACCGCGGGAAAGCTAGCTGCGATTAATGACAGTTTTATTAAGCCTATGAATTACAAGTAGATTAGAAGCCAAACAAATGGGCAATTTAGCTCACCTAAAGATCAAAAAGAGAAAGATTAAACTAGCGAGAAGATCAGAAAAGGTTTTCAAAATGAATCGAAAACATTTTCATAAAGTAGGAAATAAAAAATAAGAATTATATGTGACGCTGAAATACGAAAAGCTTAAAGGGAAGCAAGTGCTTCCCTTTAAATTCCAATAAGGCTTGTGGTTAGTTATACCTTGAAATTAGCAATACTGGCTTGAATAAGGCTACTCAATTGACCAACCTTATGAGCTTGCTCAGCGGTTTGCTCGGTGCCTTCTAAACTCATTTGAGCTGCCGACTCAATATCTTGCATCTCACTAACCACTGTTTCAGAGGTTGATAATTGCGCATCACAAGCGGCACTTACATCATCAAGCAAACGTGTGATGTCGCTTACCAATTGATGGGTTTTCTCTACTGAAAGCTGCATTTCTGACATTAGTACAAAACTGGTATTAGCTTGCACTTTGCCTTGTTGCATTTGCCCCTCGGTTTTCTCGGCGCCTTTCACTAAGTCACTCATCATCTGTTCGATTTGATCGGTTGAACCACGGGTTTGCTTAGCTAAATTGCGAACCTCATCGGCAACTACCGCAAAGCCACGGCCATGCTCACCAGCGCGTGCAGACTCAATCGCAGCATTAAGCGCCAGCAGGTTAGTTTGTTCGGCAATGCCGTTAATCACTTCTAAGATTTTGCTGGCGTCTTTACTGTTTTGCGCTAATTCACGCATATCTACCGAGGCTGTATCTACTTGACTCACCAAGTGCTTAATTTCATTGGTAGCCGATTGAGTCAGGGTATTTCCTTTCATCGACGCTTCATCAATCGCAATTGCCGACTGGTCGGCATTACGTACATGATTGGCCACTTCATTAAAACCTTGCGACAAGCTGCCAATATGCTGGCTTACTTCGGCAACAACTTGTTGCTGTTGACCTACTTGCCCCTTAGATTGCTGGGCCAACTGGTTTAGCTGATTGGCCGCTTCATTCAAGGTGGCAACATGCTGGTTAATGCTTGTAACCGTGCCCTGCAGCAACTCAATAAATTGATTAAATGCCGCTGCCAGCTGGGCTAATTCATCTTTACCTTTAACTTTTAAACGCTGGGTTAAATCCCCATCTCCTTGGGCAATCGCCTGCATGGCTTGCACCATGGTAACCACAGGTTGGCGAATAAATCGGGTAATCACCCATGCGAGCAACAATGAAATAAATACAATTGATACACCAAAAGCCAAGCTTGTGCGCGCAGTTTGGTGCAGCTGCTGAGCAATGGCTTGGCTAGATTCTCCCAAAATTTGCCATTGTGTTTGCTGGCTATCGCCGGCGCCCTGCACCACTTGCTCAGCGGCGGGGTTGAGCAAATCTTCCATTAATAGCTCTTGCTCTTCTAAGAGCTCAAAAATGCCAATAGCCGCTAGCGAAAGCTGTTTAACGTATTGTTCTACTTCAGCAATCCATGCTTTGTGGTGCTCTCGATTTAGACCCTTTGTTAAATCAATAAGGTCGTTTTCGGCACCAAAAAGTTCTAAATAGAATTGGTCTTTACTGCGGCTGTCTCGGCGATTGAGGTGGCTCATCAGGGCAATGGATGCCGCTTGAATATGATTGGCTAAACTTACGGTTAGGGCTGGTAAACGCCCGGAGTTAAGCAAATCTAGGGTGGCATGAATATCCGCAGTTTTCGCCAAGGCTTGTGGTACCAGTTGGCGCAATACGGTGTTTTCTAAGGCGCTTACCTCCGCTAACAGTGGCACCAGTTCGTCGACAAAATGTTGATCCAATAATTGGCTATTACCCGTTATTTGCTCAGCATTTTCAAAGCCAGCTAAATGCGGGCTTTGCGCCAAGTTCTGAGCTTGTTCAGCCAGCTGCTGATATTGCTGCAACAAACGTGGATCTTCGCTTTGGCTATAGCGAGACTGTAATACCAAACGCTGCAAGGCATTTACCGATAGTTCTCCGGCCAAACGGGCGCTAGGCTCTACGGTGCTAGAAAACTCTACCGCTTGTTGTTGTACCCCACTTATAGAGTAGTGACTATTCCATAGCATTAAGGCTAGCAGCAACACTATGCCACAAGGAATAAGCGCGATTTTTTGACTAAGGCTGAGTTTGTCCATCATAAGGCTGCCGCTCCTACCATTACCAACAAGCCGCTACGCACACTCACCCAAGCCGCATAGGCTTGATTAGCGTCGGCAAATGCAGAACTTGGATTTGCTTGGCTATCATGTTCAATTTGCAGGATAGTTTTGGCGCGATGCAGCTCGGCGAGCAAACTCACACTGGTATCCACCACTTGATACTCTTTAGACTCTCCCGCAGGCAATCGGCCTGGTTTACTAGGCTCAATCTCCAATTGGCGAAACAGCCTCTCCAATAGATACAAACACTGCAGGGCAATAATATTTACGTCGGTAGTCTCTCGGCCAATTACCGAGGTTTCTCCAGCAAACTGCAAAGGCAGCTCGCGCGCTTGGCTAATTTGCTGCAGATCAGCTTTAATCCGCGCGACATTATTAGCTAAAACCTGCTGTGGCTGACGCTCTATCAAACCTTCAAACAGGTGCTCAATAATCACTAATTGCTGATAAACGTCGTTAACTGATTTACCCAAAGGACGTTCTACTTCTTCGCCTGCTGACACACCTAGTTTTTTGCTTATTTGCAGCAGCTGTTGCTCCAGCTCTTTGAGATAAGGCATGACACTGCGCGGGCGAATAACCCGATATTCCGCGGGTGCAAGTTCGCTAGCACTTAAGCCTTGTTGGGTTTGCAAGGTAGCCGCTAAGGAACTTAATTGGCGGGTTTTAAAAACCAAATGCACAGCCAGTTTGTCAGCAAATATTTGCGGCTCTGGCTGCACTTCAGCAAGTTTTTGCTGGGCACGAATGGCTTGCAACTGCTGACTAATAAACTGTGCTTTTTGATATAAGTGATTGTTGTTAACAATTGCGGAAAAACTACTGGGGCTTACTAGCAGTATGCACCAACACAAAAAGCGCCATTGCCTCAATATCGTTGAAAATTTAATCAAAGTTTTTTCTCTTCCCTGAACAGCTATTCATAGCAAAACTGCCAATTGCTTTCGTTAAGTCTCAGACTTATCTTTCAAGCATAGAAAGCTTTTAAGAATAAAGCCAAGCAAGAGCCAAACCAACACTGAAGCTTAGTTATAAAAACATGACATTTGAATGACTTGAGTCAGATTAGATGTTGAGCAAACGCTCAACGTTCTGCTGGGTATGTTGTTGCAGTTCCGCCACGCTTTGCTCGCGCAGGTCCGCCACTCGCTGATAAATATGTGGCAAGTAGCAGGGTTCGTTACGGCGACTTTTGGGCTTAGGGCGCAAATCGCGAGGAAGTAAATAAGGGGCATCGGTTTCTAGCAACAAGCGTTCGTTAGGGATCTCGGTTACGCGCTGTTGCAGGTCTTCACCGCGGCGTTCATCACATACCCAGCCGGTGATACCAATATATAAGTCTAAATCTAAACACGCTTTAAGTGCGGCTTTATCACTGGTAAAACAGTGCAACACTGCGCCGGGAAGCTTATCTCGCCAAGGTGTGAGAATATCGATAAAGCGTTGATGCGCATCACGCTCATGCATTACCACCGGCATGTTCAACTCGGCTGCTAAAGCTAGCTGGGCTTCAAAAATGGCTTCTTGCTGCGGGCGCGGCGAAAAGTCACGGTTGAAATCTAAGCCACATTCCCCTACTGCCAGCACCTGTGGTTGTGCAAGCAAAGGTTTAAGCTGTTGTAATTGCTCAATAGTTACCGACTTTGCATCATGAGGGTGCACACCTGCCGTGGCATAACACACTTTTGGCCACTTTAAGGCCAGCTCACTAACTGCTTGGCTCTCTTGCATATCGCTGGCTAACAGCAACATACCGTTTACCCCGGCTTGTTGGGCGCGAGCGATCACCTCATCACGGTCTTTATCAAACTGCGAGCTAGTAAGGTTTAGTGCAATATCAAACATGGGTGCGCTAAGCTTGCGCTTCTTCGTCATCTTTACGCACATAAAAGCGCGCAAAGAACAATCCCACTTCAAACAGCAACCACATTGGCAAGGCCAACAGGGTTTGCGAAATAATATCTGGCGGGGTTAATAACATACCCACTACAAAAGCACCCACAATCACGTAAGGGCGCTTGCTGCGCAGCTTTTCAGGCGTGGTGGCACCAGACCAGCATAACAACATGGTAGCGATGGGAATTTCAAAGGCTAAACCAAAAGCAAAAAACAGCTTAAGTACAAAATCCAAATAGTTGGAAATGTCGGTAGCAATGGTTACGCCTTCGGGCGCAACCGCAGTGAAAAAAGCAAATGCCAGTGGAAATACCACATAAAAGGCGAACGCCACGCCAGCGTAAAACAACAAGCCTGAGCCAAATACTAAGGGGATTAGCAATTTGCGCTCGTGTTGATACAAACCCGGCGCAATAAAGCCCCAAGCTTGCGCTAACAAATACGGCATGGCTAAAAATACTGAGGCCACCAAAGTTAGTTTTATCGGGGTAAAAAACGGCGCAGCAACATCGGTAGCAATCATGCTGGCGTTTTCTGGCATTACGCTTAACAAAGGCTCGGCAAGCAAAGCGTAAATGTCGTTAGCAAAATACACTAGGCAGAGAAAAATTAGCAAACAAGCCAATACTCCACGTAACAAGCGATTGCGTAACTCAACTAAATGCTCAATTAAGGGCTGCGCAGGGGCGTCACTCATAGCTTATTTTTTATCTTCTTGGCTGGATTCAGGTGGCGGATCACTGGGCATGGTTACCGTGTCGGCCTCGTGTTGATTTTGCTCTGGTGCACTCTTTTGATAGGGGCGAGTCACCGATTCGGCGCGGGCTTTTAAGGTTTCGAAAGATTCACTTAAATCACCATTAAGCGACTCAAGACCTTGCTGCTCGGCTTTTTTAAGGTTTTGGTGAAGCTCGTCTAGCTCAAGCTCCTGCTTAAGCTCAGTAGTTACCGAAGACACCGACTGCTTTACCTTACGTACCACCGCCAACACACTACGAATAGCGCCTGGCAAGCGTTCTGGGCCTAGTATCACTAAGCCCATCACCGAGATAAGGATTAACTCCCAAAACCCAATATCAAACATGCTTAGCCTTGCTGTTGGTCTTTGCTTTTAGCGGTTTCTTCAGCTTGCTCTTTGTTTTGAGCAAGTTGTTCTGGTGTAGATTTTTCAGCCGTTTTGCTTTCATCGTCGTTCATGGCATTTTTAAAACCTTTTACTGCAGAACCTAGGTCTCCACCCATGTTACGCAGTTTTTTGGTTCCAAATAGCAACACCACAATTACCGCTACGATCAACAGTTGCCAAATACTAATTCCACCCATCTGTTTTTCCTTTTCCTATTCTGCTTAGCCACAATGGCTATATATCTATTTTAGTTGTCGCCAACTCATTAACCCAACAAACCCACTACTTATTGCCAAGGCTATCGATACAATCGGTAAACTTGGGTAAAGCAAAGCTGCCGAAATCAAACTTGAAGCGGCTGCCAAGGCTAAAATTAAACTACGCTGGCGCTGCTTCTGTTGCTGCAAATACTGTGCTGTAAACTGTTGAAACTTAAGCTGCTGTTGCTTTGCCAATTGCAGGTTATCATAAACCAACTCTGGTAAATGCGGCAGCGTTTCCAACCAGTAAGGCGCCTTTTCTTTAAAGGCGGTAAATACTGCCTCTGGCCCCACTTGTTTGCGCATCCAACGTTCTAAAAAGGGTTTAGCGGTTGCCCACAAATCCAATTCCGGATAAAGCTGACGCCCTAAACCTTCTATATATAACAAGGTTTTTTGTAACAATACCAACTGCGGCTGAACTTCCATATTGAACCGACGCGCAGTATTAAACAAATTCAATAGTACGTGACCAAAGGAAATCTCTGACAGCGGCTTGGCAAAAATAGGTTCACACACGGTGCGAATTGCAGCCTCAAACTCTTCCACTTTGGTATCTGCCGGTACCCAACCCGAATCTACATGTAACTGGGCCACCTTGTGATAATCGCGATTAAAAAATGCCAGAAAGTTTTCGGCCAAATAGCGCTGATCTTCCTTATTCAAGGTGCCCACAATGCCACAGTCAATACCTATGTATTGCGGGTCTTCTGGGTGCTCGCGTGACACAAAAATATTCCCAGGATGCATATCCGCGTGGAAAAAGCTGTCTCTGAATACCTGAGTAAAGAACACTTCCACACCACGCTCAGCCAATAGCTTCATATTGGTGTTTTGCGCTACTAACTCATCAATGTTGGCAACAGGGATACCGTAAATGCGTTCCATAACCAACAAGGTTTTGCGGCAATGATCACTGTACACCTCTGGAACATACAGCTCTTTTGCGTCAGTAAAATTACGGCGTAGTTGTATGGCGTTAGAAGCTTCGCGCGCTAGATCTAATTCATCAACAATGGTTTTTCGGTATTCTTCCACCACTTCTTTTGGACGTAAGCGGCGACCATCAGCAAAAAATCGGGCAAAGAAGCCAGCAACCCGCTGCATCAAGGCAATGTCTGAGAGAATGGTTTGCTCAATGCCAGGGCGAATTACCTTAAGCACCACCTCTTGGCCATTTTCTTTTAAGGTGGCGGTATGTACTTGGGCAATAGAGGCCGATGCCAAGGGCTGCATATCAAAGTCATCAAACAGCTCGTCGATAGGGCGCTCTAAAGCCAACTCAATTTGTTGTTTAGCTAGCTCGCCTGAAAACGGAGACACTTGGTCTTGCAGCAAAGCGAGCTCATCGGCGATATCGGGCGGTAACAAGTCGCGACGGGTCGACATCATCTGGCCAAATTTTATGAATACTGGCCCTAACTCTTCCATCGCCATGCGAATACGGGCACCGGCAGAGTCATTTTTATGCTGATTACGCCACCAAAACACCATACTGCGCAGTAAACGTAGCGGCCAAGGCCAAAAACGCTTAGGTAACAGTTGGTCGATACCATAACGACAAAGGGTGCGGTTTATTTGACGAAAGCGCGCAAACTCCTTGGGCGTCATTTACTCAAACCCTCAATGCGCAAGGCCAGTTTATCGATATCCTTACTCATGGCTTGAACTTGCTGCTGCCAGCTCTGGTATTCCAATTGCCCCACCAGCAATCCCCATTCTTCACTGGCTATTTCATTTATCTTTTCTGGGGTTTTATTCAATACACTTTTAAGTGCTTGCGCCACCGTGCGACTTTTAGACACCACTTGGTAAGCGGCCACATCGCCAATGCGCTGCGATAGTTTCTCTTCAAAATCTGGGTCTAGCTGCAAAAACAAATCGGCAAACTGTTGAGCAAGTTTAATGTCACCTTCAAGCTGCAACTTATCTTGTTTAATTAAACTAGGGATTTTGTCGGCTTGTTTTAACTCAGCCAAGGTAAACAACGACATGCTTAAACTGCAATCGGGCTCCGCCTCATATTGATTAAGCACATCCAACTGCTGCTCACTAATCACAAAATAAAAACACGGCAACGGGCTAATTTTGATTGCCAATACTTTGCCAGCAAGTTGACCGCGGCGAACGTGGCTGTTTTCATCCAGCGCTAAAACTTGGTTACTAAGTGCTTCTACGCCAGCACTAATGAGAGACGATAAGGGCATAGCGGCCTCTTAAAACTTATAACCGCGGTGCAGCGCAACAACACCACCGGTTAAATTGTAAAACTCGGCGCCTTCAAAACCGGCTTGCTGCATCATCTCTTTGAGGGTTTCTTGATCAGGATGCATGCGAATAGATTCAGCCAAGTATTGATAGCTCTCGGCATCATTGGCAATCAGTTGGCCCATTTTAGGTAATAAATGGAAAGAATAGGCGTCATAGACTTTGCTCACGGCTTCAAGCTCTGGCTTAGAAAACTCAAGCACTAACAAGCGTCCGCCGGGTTTTAATACGCGATACATAGAGCGCAATGCAGCGTCTTTATCGGTAACGTTACGCAAGCCAAAGCTAATGGTGATCACATCAAAAGTATTGTCTGGAAATGGCAGGGCTTCGGCATTGGCTTGCACATAACGAACATTGCCAACAATGCCTTTGTCGCGCAATTTGCTGCGGCCCATTTTTAACATTGAGTCATTAATATCGGCCAGTACTACCTCACCTTTATTACCCACAATGCGCGAGAACTTAGCGGTTAAATCGCCAGTTCCGCCGGCTAAATCCAACACTTTTTGTCCGGGGCGAACGCCGCTGCAATCAATGGTAAAACGCTTCCATAAACGGTGAATACCACCCGACATAAGGTCATTCATTACGTCGTATTTAGCTGCAACCGAATGAAATACATCAGCGACAAGGTTTACCTTTTCGTCGCGATTTACGGTTTTATAACCAAAATGGGTAGTGTCTTGCTCAGCGCTCATGTTTGCTTCCTACTTATGCGGTGTGTCGCTAGTGTACTGTAGCTGAGCTAATGCTCCAACACTTGCGAGAAATCGCTTATAGATTTTGTAAAAAAATGAGGACTTCAGCCTCGGTGAACTCTTAAAAACACGGAAGAATAAACAAAAAGCGCCCCGCAGGGCGCTTAGTTTACGTCTCTATTTTCACAGTTTTCTGTCGTGTGCGCCAAGCTTTGTGGCTAGTTTGCTGCTTAAGCTCTTTAGCTTTAGTGGCTGGCTCAGCTTGCTTAACTTTAGCTCTAAATCGACCATCGGGATCGGCACCAATATCTTTGGCAGTGTGGGCGTTAATTCCCTCTACGCGCCAGCTTTGTTGGCGTTGTTGCTTAAGCCATTGCTGGACCTCTAAATGTGCTTGATAGCGCAATAACAACTCTACAGTAAAGCTAAGTACGCGAATTTTAAGTGACATCATGTCTCGTTCTCCTTGATAGAGAGCGAAGTGACACAGTTAAGATAGGGTTAAATTTGGAATTCCTTCACTGCGACACTTCGCAGCTCGGGTAAAATTGGTAGGTAACTCAATCTTAAATTAGCTGCATGGCCTATCATTTCGCATCGCGGGTTTATTATGACCTACGCGAGACAAGCTGACTGACAGACGTCGGGCTGAGCGATATGCTGAACATAAACAATGTGTCATCGTTGCCTCGACTTTGCAGTAATTGATTGAACACATAACATAGCGTGGGTTTGCTCAAATCACAAGCGGCGTAATAAACAATTTTCCGACTTTTTTGTATGCCAATTGTCAGCCAGCACAATTATCTAAACACATGATAAATTTAGACAAAAAAACCACGTTGGCGACGTATCCGCTCCCTCCTTGCTAGCATTTGCAGTTAACTGCGTTTGCTAGTTTAATAGTAAGCAGCGTTGTCATACGCATTGTGCGTAGCTACGATTTTGGTGAATATAATGAGTAGAGGTATAAATGCATCCAGCTAGCCACGGCTATTACCAACTGCACTCCGAGCAAGGTTTTTTATTAGCCCAGCTTTATGATAGCTGGAACGTCACCACCACCCAGGAATACCGCAGCGACGTTCAACGGGAAATGAGCCAATATGGCACTAAACCTTGGGCTGCCATTTACGATATTCGCCATTGGCAATTTCTTACTCCTGAAAGCCTCCCTATTATGCAGCAGCAAATTGGCTGGTGTTTACAAAACCAACTTAGTCACTGCATTTATCTAGCAGCTGATTCTGGAATGCTTGAATACCTTAAGCAGCAAGCACATGCCGAAGTACCTAAACACAATTGTAAGTTTGTGCAACTAAGTACTATTGAACAAAGCCTCAACCAGTTCAAAGAATGGCAAGTAGATGTGCCCGCTAGCCTTATTTCCCAATTGAGAATTAGCTAGCCCTTTACTTAACAGCACTCGCAACGGCAGGCACTCAGCCTTTAAGCCCATCTAGCGAGAAAGAAGCTACTCAAACTTAAAATGCCAAGCGGCTACATTGTCGACAATATTCAGCAAAACCGAAACTTTGTTGACAAAACCTAGCTAATAACGGCCTTCAAAGCCTATTAAACTAAAGTATAACTATAAATTGTCGACAATTATTTGATCGATGCGCAACATCCGATCTACACTGTGCAACATTCAAGCAACCTGAGTGTAACCAGTATATGTCTCAACTTAGCCCCGCTAAATCGCTCAGCGACAAACAAAACTTACTCTCACAGAATCTCAGTGACACCTTAATCGAAGCCATAGTGAGCGGACAAATCGCCCAAGGTGAGAAAATCTCCGAGCCAGAGTTAGCAAGGCATTATGGGGTTAGCCGTGGCCCACTGCGTGAAGCTATGTTAAAGCTACAAGGCATGGGTTTGGTTGAGCGAGTTCCTCATGTTGGGGCGCGAGTCGTGCAGCTAAATCACCAACAGCTGCTAGATATCTACTCGGTGCGTGAAGCACTAGAAGGCATGGCTTGTCGCTTAGCGGCAGAACAATTGTCGACAATTCAACTCGAAGAACTTAAAGCCTTGCTGGAACATCACCAAAGCTATCTGCAGCAGCATCAAGGCAAAGCCTATTTTGAACAACAAGGTGATTTCGACTTTCACTACCTAATTATTAAAGGCAGTGCTAATCAGCGCCTCGTTAACCTGCTTTGCGACGAGCTCTACCACTTACTGCGCATGTATCGCTACCAAGCGGCCAAACAGGTTTCGCGCCCCGAGCGAGCACTAAAAGAACATTGGGCTATTTGGCAAGCATTGGCCGATCGCGATGGCGAGTTAGCCGAGATGCTAATGCGTCGTCACATTGCGCGTGCTCGCAAGGCCATAGAACAACAACATAGCAAACAACTTACCGACCAAAGCTCTGAAGCCAAGGCTTCGGCTACTCAAATCCAAGGAGTGAATTAAATGAGTGCCTCTACACCGTCACCACTCTCGCCCGGCGCACGTTTTCGCCAAGCGGTAGCCCAACAAAATCCACTGCAAATTGTTGGCACCATTAACCCTTACTGCGCAATGATGGCGCAGCGCGAAGGCCATAAAGCCATCTACCTTTCTGGTGGTGGTATTGCTAATGCTTCCTACGGTTTACCCGACTTAGGCATTACCACCATGAACGATGTATTAGAAGACGTTCGCCGAATTACCGCTGCCTGTGATTTACCTCTACTGGTAGACATAGATGTAGGCTTTGGCGGCGCATTTAATATTGCTCGCACCGTAAAAGAAATGATCCGCTCCGACGCCGCCGCAGTGCACATGGAAGACCAAGTCGCACAGAAGCGTTGTGGACATCGCCCCAATAAAGCCATTGTGTCGAGCCAAGAAATGGTCGACCGAATTAAAGCCGCGGTAGATGCCCGAGTCGATCCGGACTTTGTAGTCATGGCGCGTACCGATGCCCTGCAAATCGAAGGAATGGGCGGCGCCATCGAGCGCGCTTGCCAATATGTTGAAGCCGGCGCCGATATGATTTTCCCCGAAGCAATGCTCACCTTAGAGCAATACCAACAGTTTGCCGAAGCAGTAAAAGTGCCGATTTTGGCCAATATTACTGAATTTGGCCAAACCCCCTTATTTAGCGGCGAAGAGCTGGCTGGTGTTGGCGTAGACATGGTGCTTTACCCGTTATCGGCCTTTAGAGCGATGAACCAAGCAGCGGTAAATGTGTATCGCAGCCTACGCGAAAATGGCCACCAGCGAGATGTGGTAGACAGCATGCAAACCCGCGCCGAGCTATACGATTACTTGGGTTATCACGACTACGAACAAAAGCTCGACCAATTATTTAAACAAGATTAATCAAACTACGTGAACGGACTCTGCCAGCCGAACCAAGATTTAGCGGTAGAGCCATACTTAAGCAGCAGAAAACTAGCGCAAAGACGCCTCGCTGCTTAAGCCAAAGGAATGAAGGAGAATACCATGGTACAAAAAGTCCTAGGAGGCGCTGGCTTACGCGGCCAAAGCGCAGGCGAAACCAAACTATGCACCGTTGGCCAAAGTGGTTCGGGCCTAACGTATTGCGGCTACGATATTAGTGAGTTGGCAGAACAAGCCACCTTCGAAGAAGTCGCCTATCTGCTTTTTCACGGTGAGTTGCCTAATCGCGAACAACTGGCTGCCTACCACGATACCCTACATAACTTACGCGAATTACCCGAAGCGCTAAAAGCGGTATTAGAGCTAATCCCCGCAAATGCTCACCCAATGGATGTGATGCGCACTGGCGTTTCCATGTTAGGCAACCTAGAAACCGAAGCCAACTTTAGCCAGCAGCAACAGCATAGTGATCGCTTGCTTGCCACCCTGCCGGGCATCATTTGTTATTGGTATCGCTTCAGCCATGATGGTGTGCGTATTTCTACCCAAAGCTCAGCCAACTCTATTGCTGGCCATTTCCTAGAGCTATTACATGACAAACCCGCAGACCCATTACACGAGCAAGTGATGCAATGTTCGCTAATTTTATATGCCGAACATGAATTTAATGCCTCAACCTTTACTGGCCGAGTGATTGCTTCAACCCTTTCCGACATTCACTCTGCGGTATCCGGTGCTATTGGCGCGCTGCGCGGGCCACTGCATGGCGGCGCAAACGAAGCTGCCATGGCGATGATTGAAAATTGGACCAGCGCCGAACAAGCCGAAAACGAAATCATGGCGATGTTAGCCCGCAAAGACAAAATCATGGGTTTTGGTCATGCTATTTATCGCACTAGTGACCCACGTAATGCATTGATCAAAGCCTGGTCGAAAAAGCTTAGTGAAGCCACTGGTGATAAACACTTATACGCGGTGTCTGAACGTGTAGAAGCAGTAATGTGGCGTGAGAAAGAGCTGTTTTGTAATGCCGATTTCTTCCATGCCAGTGCTTACCACTTCATGAATATTCCAACCCCACTGTTTACCCCCATTTTTGTTTGTTCGCGGGTAAGTGGTTGGGCAGCGCACATTATGGAACAGCGCGCCAATAACCGGATTATTCGACCAAGCGCCGATTACACCGGCAGCGAGCCACGCAGTTACCTGCCGATTGAGCAGCGCAACTAACCATGCCAGTGAGTGGAGCGCAGGCTCCACTGCTTTTTCCTTTTTGCTGTGGAAACGCTTATGAATAGCCAATACCGTAAACCGCTGGCCAATAGCCAGTTGGATTATTTTGATACCCGCGCCGCTATAGAAGCCATTCAGCCCGGTGCTTATGCGGGTTTACCTTATACTTCGCGAGTGCTTGCCGAAAACCTAGTGCGCCGCTGTCCACCCGAGCAACTTAACGCGGCACTTAGCCAAATTATTCAGCGCAAGCGCGACCTAGATTTTCCTTGGTATCCTGCTCGCGTGGTGTGCCACGACATATTAGGCCAAACCGCCTTAGTGGATTTAGCCGGCCTACGTGATGCCATTGCCGAGCAAGGCGGCGACCCCGCCAAAGTAAACCCAGTTGTGCCTACCCAGCTAATTGTTGATCACTCTTTAGCAGTGGAACACGCCGGTTTTGAAGCCGATGCCTTTGAAAAAAACCGCGCCATTGAAGATCGCCGTAACGACGACCGCTTTCACTTCATCAATTGGTGTAAAACCGCCTTTGAGAACGTGGACGTGATTCCTCCAGGCAACGGCATCATGCATCAAATCAACCTTGAGAAAATGTCGCCAGTGATTCAGGCACGTGATGGCGTGGCCTTTCCCGATACCCTAGTGGGCACCGATAGCCATACCCCTCACGTTGATGCTTTGGGCGTTATAGCCATTGGCGTAGGCGGCTTAGAAGCAGAAAACGTAATGTTAGGGCGCGCCTCTTATATGCGCCTACCGGATATTATTGGCGTAGAGCTAGTGGGCAAACGCCAAGCCGGTATCACCGCCACCGACATTGTGTTGGCTATTACCGAATTTTTGCGCGAACAAGGTGTGGTATCTAGCTACTTAGAATTCTATGGTGAAGGCGCAGCCCAACTCACCTTGGGCGACCGAGCTACCATCTCCAATATGACTCCCGAATTTGGCGCCACTGCGGCGATGTTTTATATCGATGACAATACCATCGACTACCTCAAGCTCACTGGGCGTGAAGCCGAACAAGTCAGCTTGGTAGAGAACTACGCTAAAACCACTGGTCTTTGGGCCGACGACCTACAAAGCGCCGAATACGAACGCGTACTGCGTTTCGACTTATCTAGCGTTGGCCGCAACATTGCTGGCCCTTCTAATCCACATCGCCGCGTATCAACCAAAGATTTAGCTAGCCAAGGCATCGCTTCACCAGTACCACAGCTTGACGGCCTAATGCCCGACGGCGCCTGTATTATTGCCGCTATTACCAGTTGTACTAATACCTCTAACCCACGCAACGTGATTGCTGCAGGCTTGTTGGCTCGCAAAGCCAAGCAATTGGGTTTAAGCCGTAAACCTTGGGTTAAAACCTCCTTGGCTCCCGGCTCTAAGGCAGTGCAATTATATTTAGAAGAAGCTAATTTGTTAGGCGACTTAGAACAATTGGGGTTTGGTATAGTAGGCTTTGCTTGCACTACCTGTAACGGCATGAGTGGTGCCTTAGACCCGACCATTAAGCAAGAAGTGATAGAGCGAGACCTTTACGCCACTGCCGTTCTATCGGGTAATCGTAACTTTGATGGCCGCATTCACCCCTATGCTAAACAAGCCTTTTTGGCCTCACCGCCCTTAGTGGTTGCCTACGCAATTGCCGGCACCATTCGCTTTGATATAGAAAAAGACGCTTTAGGCCACGATGCTCAAGGTAATCCGATCACCTTAAAAGACATCTGGCCCAGTGATGAAGAAATCGATGAGGTAGTAAAACAAAGCGTAAAACCCGAGCAATTCCGCAAGGTTTACCAGCCGATGTTCGATCTAAAAGTGGACTACGGCAATGCCAGCTCTCCTCTATATGAATGGCGACAGCAAAGCACCTATATTCGCCGCCCACCTTATTGGGAAGGCGCTTTAGCCGGAGAGCGAAGCTTACGAGGCATGCGCCCATTGGCGGTATTGGGGGATAACATCACCACCGACCATTTATCACCGTCGAACGCAATTATGTTAGACAGCGCCGCTGGCGCTTATCTAGATAAAATGGGTTTGCCCGAAGAAGACTTTAACTCCTACGCCACCCACCGCGGTGACCATTTAACTGCACAACGCGCCACCTTTGCTAACCCGAAACTGTTCAACGAAATGGTTAAAGAAAGTGGCAAGGTAAAACAAGGCTCGCTGGCAAGAGTAGAGCCCGAAGACAAAGTAATGCGCATGTGGGAAGCCATAGAAACTTACATGCAGCGTAAGCAGCCATTAATCATTGTGGCGGGTGCTGATTATGGCCAAGGTTCATCACGAGATTGGGCGGCAAAAGGTGTGCGCTTAGCTGGTGTAGAAGTCATTGTGGCAGAAGGCTTCGAGCGCATTCACCGCACAAACTTGGTGGGCATGGGAGTACTACCTTTGGAATTTACCAAGGGTAAAAACCGTCATAGTTACCGTATTGATGGCAGCGAAACCTTTGATGTTATCGGCACACCTGCGCCGGGTGAGTTACTCACCTTAGTGATTACCCGCACCAGCGGCGAACGCATAGATTTACCCGTGGTATGCCGCTTAGATACTGCTGAAGAAGTCTCGGTTTACCAAGCGGGCGGAGTATTGCAACGCTTTGCTCAAGACTTTCTTGAGAACAAAAGCGCAGCCACTCACTAGGAGGCAGAGATGAAGCATGTAAAACAGCAACGCATCGCTGCCACCTATATGCGCGGCGGCACCAGTAAAGGGGTGTTTTTTAAGCTTGATGACTTACCCAAAGCTGCCCAGCAACCCGGCACTGCGCGAGATAACCTGCTGTTGCGGGTTATTGGCAGCCCAGATCCCTACACCAAACAAATTGATGGCATGGGCGGTGCTACGTCAAGCACCAGCAAAACGGTAATTCTAGCGAAAAGCCAGCAGCCTAATCACCATGTCGATTACCTGTTTGGGCAAGTTGCTATCGACAAGGCCTTTGTAGATTGGAGTGGCAACTGCGGCAACTTAACCGCCGCAGTGGGCGCTTTTGCAATAAACGCAGGCTTGGTAGATGCTGCTACTCTGCCACAGAATGGCCTTGCCAGCATCCGCATTTGGCAAGCCAACATTCAAAAAACCATTGTTGCTCATGTACCTATGCTTAATGGCGAGGTGCAGGAGTGTGGCGATTTTGAATTAGATGGCGTGACCTTCCCGGCTGCCGAAGTACAAATTGACTTCATTGACCCTGCCGATGGCGAAGGAGCCTTATTTCCTACTGGTAACTTGTGCGAACAATTAGAGGTTCCGGGAATTGGTAGCCTGCAAGCCACCATGATTAACGCCGGCATCCCTACAATTTTTGTTGATGCCAAGCAGCTTGGTTACAGCGGTGTAGAACTACAAGAAGACATTAATAATGATGAAAAAGCCTTAGCCATGTTTGAAAGTATTCGCGCCCATGGTGCACTCAAAATGGGCTTAATAGACTCACTGGAACAAGCCGCTCAACGCCAACATACACCCAAAGTCGCCTTTGTTGCCAAGTCGCAAAACTATCAGAGTTCCAGCGGCAAACAGATTAAAGCAGAAGACAATCATTTATGTGTACGCGCTTTATCTATGGGTAAGTTACACCACGCCATGATGGGTACCGCAGCAGTAGCCATTGGCACAGCGGCAGCTATTCCCGGCACTTTGGTAAATCAAGCTGCTGGCGGCGGCGAGCGCGAGGTAGTGCGTTTTGGCCACCCCTCGGGCAGCCTTAAAGTTGGCGCACAAGCACAACAACATAAGCAGCAATGGCAAGTGACCAAAGTAAGCATGAGTCGCAGCGCCAGAATACTAATGGAAGGTTGGGTACGAGTGCCCAGCAACAGCTTTTAAGTTACCTAAGGTAACCGAAGAAAAACCTAATAAAAAATTCCCCTTGCCAAGTGGTAAACAGCTTAGGGACGAGGAGCATATTATGAGTTATCAGCAACAAGCAGACCACGCCAAACAGCAACCCGAACAGTTTTGGTTAGAGCAAGCCCAACAACTGGCTTGGTATAGCCCGCCAGAACAAGCACTTAGCCAAGATGAACACGGCAATTATCGCTGGTTTAAAGGCGGCAGCATGAACACCGCATATTTAGCGCTGGATTACCATTGCGAAAATGGCCGAGCGGAGCAAACCGCGCTTATTTATGACTCGCCAGTAGCCGAACAAAAACAACAATTCACTTACGCACAATTGCGTGATGAAGTAGCCAGTACCGCTGGTATGTTAGCGGCCCAAGGCGTCACTAAAGGCGACCGAGTGGTGCTGTATATGCCAATGATCCCTCAAGCTGCTATTGCCATGCTAGCTTGTGCACGCCTTGGAGCGATTCACTCGGTAGTATTTGGTGGCTTTGCTGCGCAAGAGTTGGCGGTTCGCATAGACGATGCCCAACCTAAAGTAATTCTTACCGCCAGCTGCGGGCTGGAAGGCGCCAAAGTCATCAACTACATGCCCATGGTAAGCCTAGCTTTAGAGCAAAGCCAACAGATGACTACCCCAGTAATAGTATGGCAACGCCCTCAGCAAGCGGTTGAATTTAATCAGCAATATCTAGATTGGCAAGCACTGCAACAGCAAGCTGAGCCGGCTGATTGCGTGCCAGTAGACGCCACCGATCCGCTATACATTTTGTATACCTCTGGCACCACCGGCAAACCCAAAGGTGTGGTACGCGACAACGGCGGCCACGCCGTTGCCATGAACTACTCGATGCAAGCGGTGTACAACGTAAAACCCGGTGATGTATTTTGGGCGGCCTCCGATGTAGGCTGGGTAGTGGGTCACTCTTACATCGTTTACGCTCCGCTGATTTACGGTTGCACCACCATCTTGTACGAAGGCAAACCAGTGCGCACTCCCGATGCTGGCGCATTTTGGCGGGTTGCTAGCGAGCACAAAGTAAAAGTATTGTTTGCCGCCCCCACTGCCTTTCGCGCGATTAAAAAAGAAGATCCCGATGGTGCGTTGGTTAAAGATTACGACCTAAGCCAGCTGCAAGACATCTTCATGGCCGGCGAACGCTTGGACCCACCAACATTGGAATGGACCATCAACAAAACCGACAAACCAGTGACCGATCACTGGTGGCAAACCGAAACCGGCTGGGCCATTGCAGGTAACCCTCTTGGCTTAGAGCGTATGCCAGTAAAAGCCGGCAGCGCCACCAAAGCCCTACCCGGCTACCAAGTTACTATTTTGGATGAAATGGGCGACGAGCGTGGTCCAATGGCGCAAGGCTTTATCGCCATAAAACTGCCGCTTCCACCTGGTTGCTTGCCTACCGTTTGGGGAGACCAAGCGAGGTTTGAATCCGCCTACTTAAAACAATTCCCCGGCTATTATGTGTCTGGCGACGGCGGCTATATCGATGAAGATGACTACCTGTTTGTAATGGGACGTATCGACGATGTAATTAACGTGGCCGGCCACCGCTTATCCACCGGCGAAATGGAAGAAGTGGTTGGCGCTCACCCCGCTGTAGCCGAGTGCGCGGTTATTGGCAGCCACGACGACCTAAAAGGCCAAGTGCCCTTTGGCTTAGTGGTGCTTAAAGACGGCGTGCAACAAAGTGAGCAAGAGGTATCCAAAGAGCTGGTACTAAAAGTACGCAACGAAATAGGCCCACTAGCCTGCTTTAAACAAGCCATAATCGTGCAGCGGCTGCCCAAAACTCGCTCCGGCAAAATCCTCCGCCGCACCCTGCGCCAACTGGCCGACGGCGAAGAATACGCCATCCCGTCCACCATCGACGACCCAGCCAGCTTAGGCGAAATTGAAGAGCTGATGCGCCAAGGTAGGATGATGATTTAGAAAATCGCAGAGAACAGTATAGTTGATAAGCTTTAAACTCATTTCTAAACAAAATGAGTTTAGGCTTTCAACTTTCACGAAAGTATTTCGGATTAGCCTATATAGAAATCTGAGCTAACGTTCCTTAACCGTTTGAGCACTAGCGACTTCAAGCTCGCTATACTAGCGATTTACGCTTCACGGCTTGTTATTTATGTTTACTAAAAAAGTCCCTAAAAACATGCAGGACGGTTTTCAGATTATAGCTTCCACCATACTTTTGAAATCTACTGCTAATATGCCTATCGATGCTCAAACTAAGTAACAAGAGAGCTGTAGCTACAATCAGAGAATATACAGAAACGACCAACCAAAACTTAAATGGAGTTGATTTAATCGTCGGATTTATTCCTCTAGCAGAAAGCTCTCCGTAAACACCAGCACTATATAGCTGATACAAAACGAAACCACCACAAAGACAAATTGCTAAAAACTTAATTATTCTATTTAGTTTCTTCATTTAACTAACAGTCCTAACTGCCAAGAGCCAGAAAATTGTTGTTCTTGTTTATACTACTTTGCCGAAACTCATAACTACTCGCCTTTATAAAAATGCTGTCACCGCTTTGCATTTGTATGTGGTATTCGCCTCCAAGCATTTTTGCATCAAGTATCGAATTAGAAGGTCCCCACTCGCTGATTCTAGAGTACCGGAAGTCAGTAACGACTCGAAACAGCAAACAGTAAGGTAATGCGGATTCCGACACTTCGCTAAATGCTTGCAAGTCTAACCTAACCAAAGCAGTGTCCCAGTCTATTTCTATCCGGCCTAGCAAAGCATCATGTAATGGTAATGTCTCAAAGCTCAAATTTCGCTCCTAGAAAAAATGTATGCGCACGGGATTTCTTTTACAGCAGTTAGCTTTACTCACCTCAGCCAACTTGCTTCTCAGCTCTTTTCTTTAAAAAATAGGCGAATACCAACAGCCCAACAAAGGTTAGAGTAAGAGAAATAGCGATAACATTAACCAACAGCGGGTTTTCAAACTGGTTAAACACACCGCTTTCATTCAGACCTACTGCAATTCCAAATAAGATGAATGCTATTAATACAACTGTATTGGCTTTAGCTCTCTTAATACGCTGATAGATTGTTTTGCCATAAAACTGACTAAGCCCATTACCTATCAACAGACTGGCCACTAAAAGGCCATGTAACAAAGTAGCTAGCTGAGCATCTAATCGAAAGGATTCTGAACCCAAATGAACATCACTAAAGGAGCTAATACTTTCCAAAACTAAGATCAAACCAAATGCCATTCCGAAAACTGATATAACTTGCTGCCGCTTATCATCTGTTTTCAAATCCACAACTGCCGCAGGCACAGGTTGTCTCTCACCAGTTAGCGGTATGATTGAATTGCGAATATCAACATGAGAGCTTTCGGGCAATTTGAAAAGCTTAAGCTTGTAACGCGCCCGATCTTTGGTCACCAAATTGAGCTCTTTTTTATTAGAAGTAACTTTTTCTAGCTTATACAAGTCTGCATAAGCGGTGACCATTCCAAAACGTGAAATAGTAAGATAAAAATTTACTAATACCGCTTTGTAACTGCATTTAATGGCCACATAAACGATAACCAGAAACAAAACGAAATAATTGTCGTCTAAGCTTCGATCATCGGTAATAAAGCCCGTTAGTAAATTAAAGCCTAGCCAGAAGGCTAAACCAATAGATGCTGTTTTTAGCTGATAGGATCTTGAGCTAGAGTAGCTCCAGTCACTGCTCACATTTCACTCCTTGAAACAAAAAAGCAGCCCTAAAGCTGCTTTTTTCATCTAACTTCCATCAGGGCAAGTTACTTCTCTGCACGGCTCATAAATTTCTTCTCGGTAGTGCTAACCTTAATCTTTTCGCCGCTGGCGATGTATTCCGGTACTTGTACCGACAAACCGGTGCTTAGGATGGCTGGCTTGGTGCGAGCACTGGCCGACGCGCCTTTTATTGAAGGGTCGGTTTCTACAATCACTAACTCAACACTAGCCGGCAGCTCCACGGCTACGGGGGCACCGTCTACGGTAACCACTTGCATACCTGCAGTATCTTCGGTGATAAAAGGAATTTCATCGGCGATGGTTTCGCTGTTTAGGTTGTAAGGGGTGTAGTCCTCGTTATCCATAAACACGTACTCGTCACCATCGATGTAAGAAAACATCACTTGGTGGCGGCTTACATCGGCTAGGTTAATCATTTCGTCGGCTTTAAAGCTTTCGTCAGCTTTGGCGCCTGTTGCTACGTCGTATAAACGCATGCGGTACAAGCTAGCTCCGGCACGTCCGCTTGGGGTAAGTTTGGCGATGTCTTTTACAAAATACACTTTGCCGTTATGTTCGATAGCGGCATTCTTTTTTATTTCACTGGCCTTTGGCATGGCTTGAGATCCTTCAACAATTCGTGCAACGAAAATATCATGTACAGATTTTTAGGCAACCGTTGGCGGCCTGACAGCCTAGCAATTAGTAAGCTTTGTGTTATTAATCTCGCAAAAACTAAAATAAATACCGTAAGTTAGCCCGCGACTAAAAGTTTCACTTGCGTCTGTTAAACGCTTTCTGTAAAAAGCTCAGTAATTACTCAGGGATGATAATAGCTAACAAGGTGGTTAGCCTTGTTGCTTACTTAGGAGTTCTAATGTTGTCCCCGCGTATTGCTGCTGTTGCGCTGCTTTCTGCCTTTTTGGTGGCCTGTTCGGTTGAAGACGATCAGCCACGTAGTCAAATTGCGATTACTTTTTATCCCCCTGCTACTTCTTTCCCTGGCTCTGCGGGTGATAGCGAAACCATTACCCAAATTCGCCACTTTAGAGCTGACGGTGGTTCGCCTTCGCAAAGCATTACCATTAACCAACGCCGCGATGGTGAACAGCCGAGAATTAACGGCGAAGACGCTACTCAAAATGCCACCTTTTTAGTCGACTTTTTAGGCAGTACCACCCTGGATGTATATTCTGAGGGCGGTGAGTTTTTGTATAACATCGACATCTTTTCGGATATGACCCAGCGCCACCTTTGCCTGCCTAGCATCTACATGAGCAAGTTTGAATTGGTGGTAGATTCGCCGGTCAAAATTGCTGAAACCAAAAAAGAAGCTCACGAATTTATTTTGGCTTGTCGCCAAGTAAATGAAGGTGTCGAAGAAAAAGCTGAATAAGGAATTTTTAGCAGCTCATAGCTTTGAGGTGCTAATTAGGGAAGCCAAGCCACAGGATGTGAATAACAAAAAATAGGAAAGCACATGACCTGTCGATTACTTAGCGCACTACTACTAACCTTGGGTTTAACGGCCTGTAATGACTCACCAGAGTCTGATCAGCTCAACCAAGTATTCTTAACATTTTACCCCTTGCAAAGCTCTTTCCCTGAAGAAACTTCAGATGAGCAAGTAGTTAACTTTAAACGCCTACTGATTGCCAACGGTGTGGAAGAGGTTGGTATAACCTTGAATCAACGTTTAGATGGTGAAACGCCGCTCGATGATGAGCAAAACCCAGCTTATCAATATGCCGTATTTAGAGTGAGCTTTAGCAACAGCAATACCTTTGATGTTTACGACGACAACCAAGCTTTCTTATATACACAGACAGTTTTTGCTGAAGATGCTGGCCAGCACTATTGCATCGCAATTGATGAAAATGAGCCGCAGCTTATTGAATCAAGTTTAGAGATGCGCTTCCCCAAAGACGATGCTGAAACTCACGACTTTATTAGCCATTGTCGCGAGTTATACCGAAATCAATTATCTAGCCCTGAAACAGCTTACTAGCCACTTCGCTTAGCTGCTGATAAGTGTTCGAGCCTTGCTCGCTCGCTTGGCAAATGCTCAGCATATCTTCGATAAAGAATGCAAATGCGCGTTGCTCAACGCGCATTAGTTTAGCTTGCACATCCTGCGGCAAATACTCGTAATGCGAGGCTGCACCAAAATCGCCCAATACGATGTTGTATTGCTCATCCACCAGCACATTGTGTGCATATAAGTCACCATGACACATATGGTGCTCGCTTAGATGAGAGAGCAAGCTTTGCATTTGCTCGACTATTTTGGCAATTGCTTTAATACCAAGCTGTTGCTCTGGCAAAAAGGTATCTCGAGTGCAGCTGGCTAAGCTTGGTGGCTGGCCTAGGTTGCTAAAGTACTCTGGAATCAACTTCATCACCACGGCCGAGCAATCAGCTTGGTCTATTTGACCAATAAAGTTAACCAAGGCTGGATGCTGATCTACATGCAAACAGGCGTCTAGCTCATCACTGGGGTAGCCGTCGCTGGTCACCTCTCCCTTAAACACTTTGATTGCTACACTGCTGGGCAAGTCCACGCCAGATTTAGGGTGAGCCAAAGAAATAACCCCAGAAGCGCCTTGCCCCAAAATTTTGTCGACTACAAAGTCATTAAGCGAGAACTTGGTTAAACCAGAGCCATGCTCAAAAGCTTGGCAAAAAGGATTACCTGCAAAGGCTAACCAAGCCAGTCTAGGAAGCTCTAATAGTTGAGTTGGGAAGCTATTTAAACAGTTGGCAGAAACACGCAGTAATTCTAAGTTACGACATTGTCCCATTGATTGTGGCAAGGCTGTAAGACGGTTGCCAGCTAAGGCACACTTTTGTAGCTCACTACACTCACCCAATTGTTCTGGCAGGCTTTCAATTTGATTGTCGGTAAGAATTAACCAGCGTAATTTTGCTGGCAAAGCCGCGGCAGAGACTTCTCGGATCTGATTAGACTTAAAGCCTATCATGTCTATGTTGGCGCAACGCCCCAGCACTTCTGGCAATACTTCAAACTGGTTATTGGAAGCAAACACTATGCGTAAGTTTTGCAGTTGGCTAAGTGACTCTGGCAAAGCCCGCAATTGGTTATCACTAAGATCCAAGACCTCAACCTGAGGGCAATACTCTGCAAACTCTTCTGGCAGTTGCTCTAGGTTATCTTTGATATTGATGCGAGTGTGTTGGCGTAGTTGGCCGGAACGAAGTTGCTCTAAAGTATGCATGCTAGGAAAACTAAATGATAAAAGTGCGACATAATAGCCTGTTGAAAAAACGATAGTGAACTATTTAACAATAGAAGCGCAATTACACCTCACATAACTGCCCGTTCCCCAACATCATAAGCAATACATAAAACTGAATATTAACCAAAAATAGGTATATATGATTACATTATGGATTTTATGCAGTACAATTCGCGACCATCAATTGCACTGATAACACTATTCACAACAGGAAACTTGATGGACACAGCACAACCCCTCTATAAAAATATTGGCGTACAAGTAGTCATAGCGATGATTATTGGTACGGTAGTTGGCGCAGTAATGGGTGAGCAAGCTGCTATATTTGCCCCACTTGGCGCGATCTTCATCCATTTAATTAAAATGCTGGTTATTCCACTCATTGGCGTGTCGATTATTTCTGGTGCAGCCAACCTTGGTAATAGCCCTGCAGCAGGTAAAATTGGCATTTCTACCTTTGGCTTTTTCATGGCAACCTCTGCGGTTGCAGTGGCTCTCGCCTTAGTTATGGGTTCTCTATTCCAACCAGGAACCGGCCTCGACTTAAGCCAAGCTAGCGATATGTTTTCTAACGAATACGCCGATAAAGGTGGCGTACCAGGTGTAATGGAAACCGTTATCGGCATGATCCCAGAAAACATTTTTGCCTCGTTAATGGATGCAAATATTCTGCAGATCATGGTGTTTTGTTTGTTCTTTGGTATTGCGCTGTCTAAACAACCTAGTGACAAAACAGCACCAATTATGAGTGGCTTAGACACCATTATTCGTGCCTTTATTTGGATGATTAACATAGTAATGCTAATTGCCCCGCTTGGCGTATTTGGCCTTATGGCAGAATCGGTAGGCACCTTTGGTTTTGCTATGTTGGGTTTAGTGGCCAAGCTATTTGCGGTTTACGTGGCGGCGATTCTTATCTACGGCTTTGTATTCTACCCGCTCACCATCAAGCTATTTTCTAAGATGTCGGTGCGCGAGTTTATGAGCGCCATGAAAAAGCCTCAAGCGGTTGCACTGTCTACCTCTTCATCGATGGCGACGCTGCCGGTAACCATGGAAGTAGTAGAAGAGGAACTAAAAGTATCTAAAGCGACAGCCTCTTTTGTACTGCCTTTAGGGGCAACCATTAACATGAGTGGTAATGCTATTTACTACGGTTTAGTGGCGGTGTTCTTTGCGCAGATGTTCCAAGTAGATTTAGGCTTAGCGGCTTATGCAGCAATTATCTTCACTGCAACCTTAGGTGCCATTGGTCAAGCTGGTGTACCTGGGCCGTCATTTTTGGTGGTAGCGGTATTGCTAGCAGCAGGCATTCCTATTGAAGGCCTACCGCTATTATTTGCATTGGACCGTATCTTCGACATGATCCGTACTTCGTTAAACATCACTGGTGACGCAGCTTGTGCCGTGATTGTTGATCGTTTTAACGAAAAGCACCTTTAAGCACGGAACGATTCGGGGCGCAAATGATGGCGCTCCAGTAGTTTATAAAACTCGGTGCGATTACGCATCGCTAAGCGCGCTGCCTGACTCACGTTACCTTGAGTTAGGCGTAACAAGCGCGCTAAATAGCCTCGCTCAAACTCATCTCTAGCCTGAGAAAAACTCACCAACTTCGCCTTTTCACGTAAGGCTTGCTGAACTAATTGCGCTGGAATCAGTGGCCCAGTAGATAAAGCATTGGTTTGCTCAACCACATTCATAAGCTGTCTCACATTGCCAGGCCAACGGGCCGACACCAAACTCGACATAGCTTCTGGCGAATAGGTTTTTAAGGCACTGCCTTGGCGATCGGCAATTTGCTGGCTAAAATGATGCACCAATAAAGGAATATCTTCTCGGCGCTTGGCTAATGGCGGCAAGCCCAGCTCCACCACATTAAGGCGATAATAAAGATCTTCCCTGAACTCTTGTTGCTGCACTGCTTGATATAGATCTTGATGGGTAGCCGAAACAATTCGCACGTCAACTGGAATGTTCTTGGTTGAACCCACCGGACGAACTTCCCGCTCCTGCAGTGCCCGCAGCAATTTAACTTGCACACTTAAAGGTGTATCGGCAATTTCATCTAAAAACAGGGTTCCGCCATTGGCCGCTTGAAATAAGCCAGGGTGAGCATTAGCCGCACCACTAAAAGCGCCTTTGGCATGACCAAATAGCTCAGACTCAAACAAACCTTCGGGAATAGCGGCACAGTTCACCGCAACAAATGGGCCTTGGTGGCGCTGACTGGCTTGGTGAATAGCCTTAGCCAACAACTCTTTACCTGAGCCACTTTCACCTTGAATCATGATGTTTACATCACTGGGAGCAACTTGCTGAATTTGCTTTATCAGCACGTCCATTATTGGGCTACGGCTAATAATATCGCTGCGCCAGCTCGCTTGCGGCTGTTGGCTTTCACCTTCAGCAAGATTTGGCTGAAGCTGTAAAGCATCAGCAACTTTAGCCAGCAATTCTTGGCTGTCGAAGGGTTTGGTTAAATAACCAAATACACCCTGTTGAGTGGCGGCAATGGCGTCGGGAATATTACCATGAGCAGTGAGTAGCATTACCGGCAAGCTAGGGTACAACTGCTTTATCGCATTGAACAGCGCGAGGCCGTCCATACCGTCCATGCGTACATCGCTTATAACCAGCTGAGCAGGATAACTTTCCAATTCAGCCAAGGCTTCTTTAGCGCTAGCAACAGCACGTACTTCATATCCGGCAGATTGTAATCGCAGGCTAATAAGGCGCAGTAGGCTGGGGTCGTCATCGACAACCAGTAGTTTCCCGCCCTGATGATTAATTTCGTTCATTTAGTTGTTGCTCAATTCGCGTGAGTTCATCTAGCTGCATTTTTAATGCCCCAATTTGCTGCTGCAGTAAATCTTCCTGCTGCTGCTGGGTAGAAGCGAGATCTTCGTATTTATGTAACCAGCGCAAGCTATCCGCAATTTGGTCGTTTAAGGCCACCAGCATGCCACGCTGGGCAAATACTTGTTCGCTGGCTAAAGCCTTATTAAACAGCGCATGAGCGCGGTGCGGATTCTTCACTGGTGAGTCTTTATAGGCATATATTAGGCCAAGTTTAATGCCATTATCGCCCTGTTGCGGGTCCAGCAATAGTAGCTCTAACTCGTTGAATATCTGGTCTTCATTAAGGGTCTCAAGGTTTAAGTAGTAGGCCGCTGGGTCAAACTCACCAAGCTCAAGTTGTTGAGCGTCGCTAACAGGCACCACTTGTTGATTGGGGCGTGTTAACTCACAACCGCTAAGTATTAGCGTTACGATACTAAGCAGCACCACGTGCAATTTAACTTTCATCTAACTCGCTTCCTTGTAAACCTTCTACGACAAATCGACTGCCTTGTTCTAAGCGCTGATAACGCAAACTGGCGTGTTGTCGCTCAACTAACTCTTTGGCAATAGTTAAACCTAAACCACTGCCTTTTAAACGCGGATCTTTGGCGGTTTTTCCTTGAACGAAAGGTTGGAAGATCCGCTGCTGTAGCTCATCTTCAATGCCTTCGCCTTGGTCATCAATGTATAAACTTATGCCGTTTACCGTGGCAAACGAGCCT
Organism: Agarivorans aestuarii; assembly: GCF_019670125.1. Taxonomy (NCBI): domain Bacteria; kingdom Pseudomonadati; phylum Pseudomonadota; class Gammaproteobacteria; order Alteromonadales; family Alteromonadaceae; genus Agarivorans; species Agarivorans aestuarii. The sequence continues at coordinate 62,879 of NZ_AP023033.1, read as the reverse complement.
AATTTGATCTCCCCTGCTTGTGGCGAGAACTTAATCGCGTTCGACAATAGGTTGTCGACTATCACCCGCAGCTGCTCTTGATTGGCCATCACCTTGCTCTCTCCCAGCTCTATCTTAGGGTTTAAACCGCGGCTAGACAGGCTTAAACGATGACTTGCCAAGACTTTTTCAATCAGTGGTTTTAAATCCACTGGATGATGAACTTGTTCACCGGGAGTATCCAACAATAAATTAAAATCGAGCAAGGCTTCAATCAACTGCTGCAAGCGTAAGCTGCTATCGCGCAGTATTTCGGTAATCTCCTGCTGCTGGGCGTTAAGTGGCCCGGCGCTGTTGTCATACAGCAGTTCATTCCCTTCACGAATCGCTGCTAGCGGGGTTTTTAGCTCATGCGAGATATGTCGAATAAAGGCGGTTTTTTGCTGCTCTAAACTCAATAGGCGCAAGCGCATATCATCCAGCGCATCAGCAATCGCCATCACTTCGGTAGCCCCACTTACTTTAATGGCTTGCTCAAACTCGCCCGACTTTAAACGGGCAATTTGCGGTCTTAACTGTTGCAAAGGCCGAGTAATAACCAATACCAGCAATACTGCCGCGGCTAAGGCAAAAGGCAGGCTAACCATGCTAAACAACAAACGTTGCTGGGCCTGTTGCGTGGTATGTTGTAAGGCCATAGCCAGTTCATTAATTAAGCTTTGACTGCGTTGGTCAAAGCGATAACTTAAGCTAGCAAAGCGCTTAAATTGAATGTTTAGGGCCACTCTTTGTAAGGCTTGAGGGCTCTCCATTAACTCGCTTAAAGATTGCAGTTGCTGCTCTAATTCATAAACAATCTGCAACAGTTCTTTATCTTCAGTGCCAGTGCGCAGTTCAAACAAACCTTTAGATACACGTTGCCATTGGCGCTGATAAAGCTGTAATCGATTTTCATCGGCTAATACTCTAAATTGCCGTGCGCTGCGTTCTAAATCCAATAAAGACTCATCTAAACGCTTACTTGCCGACACCACTTGCGCCGACAAAAACGCGGTTTGCTGGCCTTGCATAGACACTTGCTGCAAATAGTAAGAGGCGAGCAATAAGCTAAGCAATAAAGGCAAACCCAAGGTAGCCAAGGCCCAAAAGCTAAGCCGACGAATAGAAGCCAGCACCCGAAAATTAATCAAACAACTATCCCTAGCGAGGAACAACAATCCAAACAGCCGCCTATAATGCCAGAGATGCACAAAATTCCCACTGTCGCCAAACAGAGACAGCTATTTCATATGATTATTAGTCGAGCTAAGTCACTGATTTTAGGTGTAAGTGTAAACTTCTGTTGCTAGCAGACTTGATTTAAACCGCAATTTTTCCAGCTACTGTCGCTAATTGACGACAACTTTTCCCACTACCATAACTAAGACTTTGATTTTTAAGTGCTAATTATTTGGCTTAATTTGTGCTGTAGCTCACAGGGTTTAGGGTGAGCGGCTTCTTATTATCTCGCCAAATTATTTAGCTTAAAGGAATCAAAATGGAACAGTTTGATCAACGTTGTTTAAGAATTGGCGATTGGATTTTTGAAATAAAAATGGTGCGCGCTATCCGAGTAAGTGAATACGGCCAACCCTATGATGCCTGCGCTAATATCAACTTTAACGGCACCCAAGCCTACATCGACAGCCAACTCACTCGCAGCGACAACGCCTTTAGCGGCAAGGACTTTGCGAGCTTCGTGCAATTCTGCCAAGAAATGGGTATTACCGACGCTTGCTACGACCGCTATTCCCAAGGAAAACGCCGCAGTCGCAATATAAACATTAGCGAAGATCAGCGCCAATCTCCTAAGGTGGTTAACTTTCCAACTAGCCCACGCTAAATAGCGCTGCAATCATCTTCGCAAATAGTGGTCGAAAAGCGCTCAATTTTCTTTGATAAGCGCTAGTGTTAAAGGCTTGCCAATGGTAATCTCAAAGATTGGCTAAACGCACTTGTTTAGCCAAACAGCAAACACAAAGATCATAAAATAAAGGATGTAAAACGGACCATGAAAGTAGGTTTGGTTGGTTGGCGCGGCATGGTGGGTTCCGTGTTAATGCAGCGTATGCGCGAAGAGAGCGATTTTGCCCACATAGCTCCGGTTTTTTTTAGTACTTCTCAAGTTGGTATTGCAGGTCCAGATGTTGGCACCGGCGAAACCATCTTGCAAGATGCCTTCGATATCGACAGCCTAAAAACCATGGACACCATTATCACCTGTCAGGGTGGTGATTACACCAAAGACGTTTACCCTAAACTACGCGAAAGTGGTTGGGACGGATACTGGATTGATGCAGCATCAGCACTTCGTATGGAAGATGATGCAGTTATTGTACTAGACCCAGTGAACCGTGACGTGATTGACCAAGCCTTGAGCAAGGGTGTAAAAACCTATGTAGGCGGTAACTGTACCGTTTCACTGTTATTGATGGCCATTGGCGGATTGTTCGAAAAAGACCTTATCGAATGGGTTAGCCCAATGACCTACCAAGCAGCTTCTGGCGCTGGTGCGCGTAACATGCGTGAATTAATTAGCCAGATGGGCGAGATTCGTGACGATGTAGCCACAGAGTTAGCCGATCCAGCATCTGCCATACTTGATATCGACCGCAAAGTGGCCGATAAAATGCGTAGTGACGACTTCCCTACCGATCAATTTGGCGTACCGTTAGCTGGCAGCTTAATCCCTTGGATTGACGTGCCACTAGCCAGTGGTCAAAGTAAAGAAGAATGGAAGGCGCAAGTTGAAGCGAACAAAATTCTTGGCACCAGCGATCAACAAACCCCTATCGACGGGATATGTGTGCGCATTGGCGCTATGCGTTGTCACAGCCAAGCGCTTACCATTAAGCTGAAAAAAGACATTCCAGTGGCCGAGATTGAAGAAATTTTAGCCGCTCACAATGATTGGGTAAAAGTAATTCCAAACGATCGCGAATTATCAGCGCAAGAACTTACTCCAACCAAAGTAACTGGCACACTTAGTGTTCCGGTTGGTCGTATTCGTAAGCTCACCATGGGTCCGGAATACATTTCGGCCTTCACCGTGGGTGACCAATTACTATGGGGCGCAGCAGAACCGCTACGCCGTATGTTGCGCATCTTAATTGGCAAGTAAGCAAGTTTAAAATCGATAAAGCCCAGTTACTCAACTGGGCTTTTTTTTGCTTTTCATTAGCTCAGCAAGTTACAAATTGGGATTTTAGACTGGGCCATTTTCTCCCTTGGGCAACACAAACAACAATTAAGCAGCAAATTGTTTTCATAGCTGAGCAAAATTTACTAAGCTATTGATAAGAAAAATATCCTTTATTTACTAATTCGTTGAAATTGTAGGAATCGCGATGAAAAAAACTCTCATTGTTGCCAGCGCCATTGCCTTACTGGGAGCTTGTTCAAGCTCTGCTCCTGAACAAAACCAAGGTGTGATGATTACCGAAAAATCAACCGATGTGGTTGATTGCAATATTCTAGGGGTATTTAACGTAGACCCGCAAAGTTTAGACAGCGATAGCGGCAAACAAGAGTTAAGCCAGCGGGTTATTAGTCTTAAAGGTAATGCAGTGCAACTAATTCCTTTAACCACAGCAGAGCCAGAGTTAGTTAGCGCACATGTTTACCAGTGTCCCGAGGCTTCATAGTAAGTTTGATAACCTCGAATAAAGGAGCTTACTCGGCTCCTGTTGGTTCATTATTGATTAACAAAAGCCGTATTGTTTACAACGCCAAATAAGCAGGCTGCGAATGGCGTTAAGCAACGAGTATCGATGGAGCTCATATGAGCGATAAAATTTTAAAAAAAGCGACCTTAAATTTAAAAAAGGCAGTGCCTTTGATGATGAAGCATCAAATTCCTGCTACACCTAGCAACTATGCATTATGGTATTTGTACGTTGATGATCAAAACCCTGAGCTAAATGCAGCCATTGACGAAATCATTAGTGAATACGACACCGTTCCCACTACTAGCAGCCAAATCCTTTATCAAAATCATATTGCTAGCCAAGAAGAATTAGATGTGAAAAGCATGCGCCATAGCCTAGAAGCCATGGCCACCGAGCTGTCACAAACCATGACCGATACCGGCTCAGATACCAATGCCTTTCAATCAAGCATAGATAAGAACTTCGCCAAATTAAATCGCATTGAAGAAGACGGCATTCCGCTCGAGCAAGTACTAGGCCTAGTGCGCAATCTGATTGACGATGCAGCAAATATTCGACAAAGCACCGACTTTTTTAACTCTCAGTTAGGCAAAGCCCAAGCTGAAATCGAGAACCTAAAGAGTCAACTTAAAGAAACCGAGAAAGAAGCCCTCTACGATGCACTTACTGGAGCCTTGAATAGACGCGCCTTTGATGCAGATTTTAAAGACCTATTCGATTCTAGCCCTGAAGGCTTATGCATTATCATCGCTGACATCGATCACTTTAAAGAGTTTAACGACAACTATGGCCACGTTCTTGGCGACCAAGTATTAAAAATTGTTGCTAAACGGATTAATGAAGCCTGCCGTGACGGCGCTAAGGCTTACCGTATTGGCGGCGAAGAGTTTGCCATTATTTGCCCTAAATCTAACCTGCGTTCAGCCAGACATTTAGCCGAATCGGTGCGCCGAGCTATTGAAAAACTAAGCCTTAAAGATCGTCGCTCCAACCAACGTATCGACAACATCACGAGCTCCTTTGGTGTTGCCGAATACAACGTGGTGAGTAAGTCTCGGGCGATTGTAGATGCAGCCGATAACCAGCTTTACGAAGCGAAGCGACTAGGCCGTAACCGAGTAATGCCAATTATCAGCTAAACATAGTAAGCATGCTTTTTTGCTATTAAAAGCATGCTTCTTTGCCACAAAAATACAATTTATTAACAATTCTCCTAGCTAAATCACAGCAATCTCAGTTTCACTTGTTACATTGAATAGTATCAAGACTAAAACTATTGTTCTGAATGAAAAAACGCATTGCCATCATATTGCCAACTTTGTCTCAAACCATCGACCAACAGGTGATTCGAGGCATTCAAACGAGTCTAGATCCGCAATTATATAGCTGCCTATTCATGCCCATTGGCTACCTCCCTGATGAGCAAAGTTTTCAAGAAAAAGACCTATGGCTTGTAAAGCAACTAAGCAAACTTGATATAGATGGGGTGGTCTTATACGGCGGCGGCGTAGGCTACAAGACCTCTGATAAGGTTATGCGCAAAGTAGTCGAGGCGATTGGTGAGCTACCCATCGTGAATGTTGGCTCGGTAATAACGGGCATCCCTTCAGTACTGGTCGATAACTACAGCGGCATGTATCAACTCACCCAGCATATACTAGAGATTAGCTGCAAAGACATTCTGTATATCGACGGCCCAGAAAACAATTTTGACTCCCAGCAACGTTATAAAGCCTTTAGAGATGTACTCGCAGAACATGGCTTAAGTCACGCTCCTGAACAACACCTGCATGGCGATATGACATCTGTTGGTGCAGGCAAACTTTGCCATCAATGGCTAGCCAAGCAACAGCGCCTGCCCGATGCGATTATGTGTGTTAACGACCTAAGCGCCAAAGGTGTAATCGAAGAACTCGATAAACAGCAGGTGGCAATCCCAGAACAAGTAAAAGTAAGTGGCTTTGATGATTTTGAGTATGCCGACACCATTCGCCCAAGCTTAACTACCGCAATTTACCCCGCTCAGCGTACTGGCTCTCTTGCAGCGCAATTGTTAGTTGAGAGCATTAACGGAGCAACTCTCGATGCTCAATACCAACTAGAAACCATGTCGATACTTCGAGCAAGTACCGGAGCATCCGCAAAAGATCTAGAACAACATAACAACGACGAACAACACCGGTTGCTGATCCAACAACGCGACAGCAATGCCCAGCGCCTTGCGGTAACCCGCTTGCTGCACCAACGGCAAAACCTAGATACCATTTTGACCCAAGCCCAACCCACCCTAGACGAATTAGGCATTCCAGAGCTGTATATCTATCAACAAGGCTTTAGCGAGCAAGGGAAAAGCCACACTTACTTGGCTCACCACTTACAACCAGGCAGCTTGGCTTTGGCTGAATCAATAACTCCCCTACCCGCTGCCTTTGAAGACGTGATTGGAGATAAAGCTCACCAAGGTTTGTGGGTAATCAGTGAGCTGAAAAGCGGCCAACAGCATTTTGGTTATATGGTCGCGCTCACCGAAGGAGTACATGCTGAATTTATCGAGTTTATGGCACCGCAAATCGCCGACATCATCGACCACCAGCGGCTACTTGAAGAAACCAAACAGTATCAGGCGCAAGTAGAGTTAAGCGAAAAAATGGCGGCCTTAGGCGGCTTAGTGAGTGGTGTTGCCCATGAAATTAATACTCCTTTGGGCAACGGCTTATTAGCGGCCAGTCACCTCAAAGAGCAAATTGACCAACTTGCTAAGCAAATGAATGCCCAGCAACTTACCAAGGCCAACTTCGAAAAATTTGTTACTGATGCTACCAATACCAGTGACATCATTATTAGCAGCGCCCAGCGAGCCGCAGAACTAATTACTAGCTTTAAACAGGTCGCGGTCGATCAAAGCTACGAAGAACAACGAAAAATCAACCTGGACGATTATATCAACAAGGTATTACGCAGCCTGCAGCATCAACTTAAGGGCACTAAGGTTGAGTTAGTCACTCAGCTAGAACCGAACCTGCACGTATTTACCTACCCGGGCGCAATTGCCCAAGTTATTACCAATTTGTTTGGTAACGCGCTAATACATGGCCTAGACCAAGGCAAAACCGCTGGAACAATCAGCATTACTCTGGAAAAAACAGCACAAGGCGCGCAACTCATCGTGGCCGATACAGGAAAAGGAGCCAACCAAGAAACCGTAAGCCACATTTTTGAGCCCTTCTATACCACGGCCCGCGGCAAAGGAGGTTGCGGCTTAGGTATGCATATCGTGTATAACCTCATCACCCAAAAACTGCAGTGGCAACTACACGTTGATACTCAACCAGAAAAAGGCTTTCGCTTTATTATCTCGATTCCACAGCAGGCGCTAAACCAAACTGAAGCGGCCAATTAAAAAGCAAGTAGTACTCAGCTAAACTTGGAGGAAAGCCGTTAAGTTTTCCACTACAAGTATTTTCTCGATTACTGGCATTTTGCCACTCTCGTTCTGCGACGGCTTCTCGGTTCATCTTAAAGTTTCCCACTCAAAAACACCCTAACAGTGTGGCGGGCTTCGCCAGCAACTAGATGAAACTTCCATGAATAATTTGCAGTAATTGTTAACCCATGTATTTTCTAAATTTGTTAGAATCAGCTATCGGCCATACCGCATACATCAATTTTTCTTAAACAATGACTCTTAGCCAAAAAAAACGCGCACAAATCATCAATGCCGCCATTAGTGAATTTAAGGCCAGTGGCTATGCAGCCACCAGCATGGATCGCGTCGCGCAAACGGCTCAAGTAAGTAAACGTACGGTTTATAACCACTTTCCAAGCAAACAGGCCTTGTTTATTGGCATTGTAAGTATGATGCTAGATTTGATTTCAGCAGCCACCAAAATGCAATACTCCAGCGAGCGCAGCTTAGCCGAACAGCTAACACAACTGGCGAATAAAGAACTGCAGTTGTTCGCCGATCCAGAGTTTATCGACCTTGCTCGATTAGTGATTGCTGAAGCGATTCATATGCCCGAGCAAATGATCGAAACCATGCAGCACATGGCGACTTTAGAGAACAGCATCAACTATTGGTTTGAATGTGCCATTAACGATGGGCGCATCCATAGCGACAATCCCGGCTTAGCCAGTAGTCAGTTTCTGTCGATGTTAAAAGGTCGCTGCTTTTGGCCACAAATCATCAACCGCATGCCAATGCCAAGTGCTGCCGAGCAAACAGAGCTAGTAGAAAGCTGCATTGCCATGTTTTTAAGTCATTACCAGCCTAAGCCTGAATAGCTTGCGCTTATCTCTTTCGATGTCGCCAAGGTGGCCACTGCATGTTTAAAGTTATTGGTTTAATCGCCCTATTAATGATTGGCACTCTCGTTGGCTTGGTGATGTTTCCCCCGCCAAGCAGCGAGTATCAAGACAGCCCTTTAGCTGAATTAAGCCTACAACCACAGCTAATTGCGCAATTAGACGGGATCCCAAATGCCGCTAGCCTGCTGTGGTTACCTAAACAGCAACATTGGCTAGTGGGCACGCTGGCACCACAAACAGTATTGGTTACTGGTTCGGCAAAACTGGCTTATTTAAATTCTGCACTTAGCGAAGCTAGATTAGAAGAGCTACCCGCCAGCGGCGATATTGCCGACTTAGTATTAGTAGACGATCACCTTGTAGGCATTTCTAGCGACGCTCGGCTGCTGTATTTTGAACTCAGCCAGCAAAGCTGGCGCTTTGTAGACAAGCGCAAGTTAATACGCGACGGCCTTCACCACAAAACCGCTGGTTTAGTCTGGAACCCACAAGCACAAGAATTTTACACCTGTGAGCGCGAAGGTTTAAAACGCTGTTATCGTGGAGACCGAGATGGTAAGCAACAGCAAAGCTTTAACTTAAGCCACGCTAGCCAACAAGATCAGTTTACCCAATACCAGCTAGGCAGTATGACCTTGCACCAAGGGCGCTGGTTTGTGCTTAGCTCTCGCTTTAGCAGCTTATTAGAAATTGAGCCGCAGTCTGGCGCAGTGCTACAAGTAATAGCCTTAGAACAAAGCGACACTGCCCAGGCTATTGCCAGTGATGGTGAGCAACTTTGGTTACTTTCGGTCATACGCCAGCAACCTGAGACAATTAAGCTAGCGACAATTCCTCTACCTTAAGCCCATTTAGGAGCACGCATGTTAAACGTTGGTATTATTGGATTTGGTTTATCTGGACGGGTATTTCACGGCCCGCTAATTAGTGCTCAACAGCTACTTAACTTGTTTGCCATTGCCAGTTCTCGCAAGCAGGAAGTTGCTGTTGCCTACCCCAAAGCGCTGTGTTTAGATAGTGAAACCCTGATCAATCACCCCGACATCGACATAGTAGTGATTGCTAGCCCCAACTCATTACATGCAGAGCAAGCCGAACAAGCAATGCGAGCCGGCAAACATGTGATAGTTGAAAAGCCTTTAGCCATAACCAGCGAACAATGCCTGCAACTGCAGCAGGTTGCCGAGCAAACCAGCAAATGTTTAAGCGTTTTTCATAACCGCCGCTGGGACAGTGACTTTTTAACTATCTCACAACTGCTTGCTAACCAAAGCCTTGGCAAAATTCATTCTTATTCCGCTCACTTTCACCGCTATCGTCCAGTGGTAAAACAGCGTTGGAAAGAGCTGGATCCGCAAGGTGGTGGAGTACTCTACGATTTAGGAGCTCACCTTCTCGATCAGGCGCTTAGCTTATTTGGTAAGCCCGATAAACTATGGGCTCATTTAGATACTCAGCGCGAGGGTGCAAAAACACCCGACTGTTTTGATTTACACCTAATATACCCCGACAAAAAAGTACAACTTAGCTGTAACTCCTTAATGGTTGAGCCCGGTCCGCGCTTCCAAGTACATGGCAGTAAAGGCTCCTACGCTAAGTGGGGAATGGATCCGCAAGAACAGCAACTAGCGGCGGGGCTATCGGCCAATTCTGCTAGTTTTGGCCAAGATACGAATCGCAGCGAGATCCACCTAGCTGGCCAAGCGTTATTACATAAGTCGTTAATAAAAGGTAATTATTTGGCTTTCTATGATAACTTTGTGAATGCAGTGACCAAAGGTGAAGCATTAAGCGTTAGCGCTCAACAAGCTAGCGATGTTATCGCCTTAATTGAGCTCGCAACCCTTAGTCACCAGCAACAAACGATATATTCGCTCAACTAAGCGAATAGCTTTTATCAACTTAACCCACTTTGCTTAGCCAAGGCTTGGGTGGGTGAGCGAGGTGGTAAGTGATTACACTATTAGCCTGTTTATTGGTGTTACTCGGCGCATTTGTCCAATACACCATTGGTTTTGGCCTCGCGGTAATTGCCGCCCCCTTACTGTTCCAACTGTCACCGGTGTATGTGCCTGGTCCAATGGTAATTGTTGCACTAGTAGTGGCCAGCTTAAGTGCCTTTGAACACCGAGACAGCATCGCTTTTGGCGGTTTAAAGGCTGCGATAATCGGTCGTATCCCTGGCTCGGTCGCTGGCGGCCTTTTATTATTGTGGGCCGATCTAGCAAGCCTGTCATTTTGGTTAGGTTTATCGGTAATCATCGCAGTCGCAATCAGCTTATTTCCTATTCGCATTGCGCCCACTCCAAAACGCATGGCGATTGCGGGAGTTATTTCTGGCTTTATGGGAACGAGCAGCTCGATTGGCGGCCCCCCCATGGCTTTGCTTCTCCAGCACCAGCAAGCCAGTTACTTACGAGCAAACCTGTCGGCGTTTTTTGTGGCTAGCTGCATTATGTCGCTGGCTGTGCAAAGCTCGGTGGGTTTTATGTCCTTAGCCCATGTGTACGCCGCGCTACCTTTAATTCCTGCAGCCTTACTGGGTGCCTTTCTAGGTCGGCGCTACGGCAAACGTTTCCCTCAACGATGGATACGCACTTTTTCACTGAGTTTGTGCGCCATATCTGGAGGCAGCGCCATGTTAAGTTACTTTCTAATGCCTTAAAAATGCTGCTTAATTAAGCGTAATTTGATTACGCCCAATTAATTTGTATTACAAAATAATATATACTAAACCATACCCTCAATCGATTGCTGTAATTAGAGACGATAGTGCCTAATCAATCCTACCTGAAAAAGAATATCGCCTTAGCCTGGCCGCTGGCTTTAAATGGCCTATTGATGCAATCAATGTTGATGGTAGATACCTTGTTGGTTTCTCCACTTGGCGAAATTCCACTAGCAGCAATGGGCATAGCCGCTACCTTGGTGGCATTTATCATGGGTATTCAAATGGCTTTGGCTAATGGCTCGCAATTGGTGCTTAGCCGAGCAATTGGTTCGGGCAATAAACAAGCGCTTACCAAAGGCTTTTGGGCAGGCTTAATAATAAACCTGAGCGTTGCGCTTATTTTTTGGTTGGCACTACATCTGGGTGACCAAGCGATTGTTACAGCCCTAGCCGATGACCCTAAACTGCAGCAGCAAATAATCAGTTACCTAGCCATCTCAAAATACTTGGTGCTATTTACTGCAATAACCCAAGTGATCATCGCTTTGTTTAACAGCCAAGGAAAAAGCAAAATTCCGCTCCAAGGCTACCTCATTGAAATGCCCATTAATGCCATACTCTCTTACTTGTTAATCCATGGTTGGGGTGAGTTTTCGGGCATGGGTGTAGAGGGCGCAGCCTTGGGTAGCTTAATAGCTATCGTTATCCGCATGAGCTATTTAAGTTTGTGTTTGAAAGCCGATCAAAGCCTACAGCTAAGTTTAAATCAGTCGATGCCAGCTTTGTTTAATAGCATTCGACTACATAGCAAGGAAATCTTCCCGGTAGCTGTGAACGTTACCATCCTGCAAATTGGCATTAGCGTTTATCAGCTGCTGTATTCCCAGCTCAACATTAACGCTTATGTGGCCATTACTTTGGTAATGCCTTGGCTTAGGGCCGGCACCCAGTTTATTGCCGCTTGGGCACACTCTTCTGCTATTAGTATTAGCCAAGCCATTGGTTCTAGAAAACTCGATGACTTAAGCGCAAATGTGAACAAAAGTATTGATGTTGCTGTAGCAATATCGGTGATATGTGCGCTGCTATTTGCCGGGCTTAGCTTTATGCTGCCAAATATCTACCCCGATTTAGATGCCGAAACCTATCAAGCGCTTAGTCTCATCGCACCTTTGTATATCTTTTTACCGATAGTGCGGGGTTACAATACCGTGCATGGACATGCCTTACGCGCTTTAGGTAAAACCACCAGCGTGTTTAAAATCAACTTTATAGGGCAATGGCTAATCTCAATTCCATTGTGCGCACTGCTGATTCTTTATTTTGAAGTATCAATCTTTTGGGCCTTTGCTATTCAGCCCTTTGAAGAAATAGTAAAAGCCCTACCTTTTAGACAGCTAGCACGTAAATCTTTGAAAGAGTTTGATAGCAATAAGGCAGAAACGCTGATGTACGATTAGCAGTGCTTAGCCTACCCCTCATACAAATCATCCCCCACTCGGTAAACGGGCAACTCAAATTTGTATTGGCTGCCAGCCATAATCAATTGACCTTGGTAACGGCTGTCGCCAGTGGAAGAAAATTCAAATTGGTAGTAACGACACCAGCGCCAGTAGCCTGCCATTTTCTGCGGTTTTTCTTGCTTAAAATTTACTTCAAGTAGCTGTAGCTCTAGCGTCTTACATTTTTGTTTGATTAAGTGTTGAGCACGCTCAGCGTCTTTTCGGCGACGCCAAAAGAACATCACAATAAAGGTGAGCAGAAATATAGCTAACAGATCCATGGCGCCAACTTAAATAAAGACTTTGCTTAAGATATTGGGACGGTCTTGTGAATAACAAGTAAAGCTATACAACGACTATTCACCAGAGATGGTGGCGATAATTTGCCGATTACCACCTTGATTGCGATGCTCGCCAAGGTAAATGCCCTGCCATATTCCCAATGCCAACTCGCCTCGGTTAATTGGCAAGGTTAATTCGGCCCCTAGCATGCTACTTTTAATATGAGCAGGCATGTCGTCGGCGCCTTCGTAGGTGTGCTCAAAATAGGGGGCATTTTCCGGCACCATTTTGTTTAGGTGAGCGTCTAAATCGGCTCGAACACTTGGGTCTGCATTTTCATTCAAGCTTAAGCTGGCACTGGTATGCTGCAATAACAGGTGGCACAAGCCCACTTTAAAATCTTGCAGTTCAGGTAACTGCAAAATCAATTCTTCGGTAATTAGATGAAAGCCGCGCGGTCGCGCCTTTAACCTTACCAAACGTTGTAACCACATGAAGCTAGGCCTTTTTTAATCTTTGTTTAAGACTAGCAGTGGCTAGCTTGGTTTGTAAACGCTTTGCTTAAGCAAAGCCTAAGCTTGTAGGCGTTTTGCCAGCAATTCGGCATTTCTTAAAGCCATAGCATAAATACTGAGTTGCGGATTAGCTCCTAGGCTTGTAGGAAACACCGAGCCATCTATCACACTTAAGCCATCCAGCCAGCGATAATTACCCTCTTCATCTACTAAGGATGTTTGTTCATCGCCTCCCATGGCACAGCCTCCCATCACATGCGCCGATGCTAAGCGCGTAGCCAAGGCCTGCATTGGCAATTGCTCAATCATAGTCTTGGCCTGCGGCCATGAACTCACTAGCCTGCTTTGTTCATGCAAGGGAAATACTTGTTTAGCACCTGCAGCAAACTGCAGTTCGGCCATACTCAATAAAGCCCGACGCGCTCCGCGCCACACAAAGTCACTAATGGGATAATCCAGCACAGGGCTTCCATCGTCGCGAAGCTGCACTTGCCCGCCAATACTTTGCTCATTAAAGCCGTCACGCAGTAGGGCAATGGTGACTTGAAGGTGGTTAATCTGCTGCATCATGTCACTATGAAACTGACCAAAACCACTAATCTTGGTGGCTAACAATATCGGATGAACTGGCGGTACTTCTAGTTTATAGCCGCACTCTCCATCGCTACCATCGCGCCATACAAAATGGTCGGAATACACCGATTGCGGTGCGCCTTGATGACTGTTTACCGCTTGCTCAAACACAGCGCCACTCATCACACTAGGGTGTAAAAAGGTGCGTTTGCCCACTAGCTGATAAGGATCGGGAACTTTTGAGCGTAATAACACCGCAGGGCTCCCAATGGCCCCCGCAGACAACACCACCTGCCGCGCGTGAATGTTCACCTTCGCGCCGTTTGCGCGTTGTTTGCTATCCAAAGCCTGTAATTGCGCTCCAGTGATAGCATCATTAGAGAATTGCAGAGCCTTAACGCGAAAGCGGCTTAGCAAAGTTGCGCCCGCATTAAGAGCAGCCGGAATAGTGGTAACTAACATAGATTGCTTAGCATTGGTTGGACAGCCCATTCCGCAGTAGCCCAAATCCCAACACTGCTTAACATTGCGAGGAATGGCTTGATAAGGCCAATTTAAGGCCTCACAGCCTTTAGCCAATAAGGCATTGTTTTGATTGGTATTAAGCCAAGGGCTAATACCCAGCAACTGCTCAGCCTTTTGAAAATAAGGCGCAAGACTTTTTGAATGAAGCTCCCTAAAGCTCCAACGTTGCTGCCAGTGTTGCAAAGTGGGTTCAGGGGTGCGAAGAGAAGTGGTCCAATTCACCGTAGTTGAACCACCTACACAGCGCCCCTGAAAAATACTAATGGCTTTGTCTTTGGTTTTTCGAGCGGCTGATTCTTGGTATAGGTCTGGATAAGCTTGCCGTTCTTGCAGCTTAAAATCTTGACTGCTTTTGAGAGGCCCCTCATCCACTACAATCACTTTAAGCCCTGCCTGGCTAAGCACTTGCGCACTGATCCCGCCACCGGCACCACTGCCAACAATTAGTACGTCACAATCAAGCTCTTGCTCACCCTGTTGGCTGGCTCCATCAATATGTTGCCAGCCCGATGCTAGGCCCTCAGCAATAATATCTTTAATCATTCACTAAGCCCCTAGCTTGCACTGGCAGCTGATAAGCTAATTCTGGCCACGCTGTTGGATCACCATACCAAGCGGCAGTGATAAGCTCATGTAAGCCTTGATAGGCTTGTCGTAATAGTTGTAGATAGTGCCGCTGCCATTGCTGTAACAACAACAAGCGCTGCGCTATCGATAACTCACTAAGTTGGGCCGCACCGGCACTTAGCAATAACCAACCTCCACGAGAGGCTAGTATTTCTAGTAGTTGGTTTAACTCAGCTTGGGTATGTGGTTCTAGAATGCTGAACGCTTGATCGATATTGGCCAGCACATGTTGCTTTCGCGCTACATCATCGCTAGCCACAGCACCTTCTAAGAAGGCAGGAATTAAGTACCAAAACACCTGTTGGTATTGCGGCTTTAAAGTAAGCCTTGGCATAGGTTTAAAATCTATGGAAGCAGGGCTCACCAGCCATGCTCCACCACTAGCCAGCGCAGCTGTTGCAATACTGTATTTTAACAATGAACGGCGACTGAGTTTCACTTGGCTCCCTGCCCTAGGACTTAAATTAAGATACCATTGGTAACTTATATAGACGTCACCACCTCTAAACTCAAGTTCCCATGAGTAACTTATTTAAAGTTTGGATCAAAGCTCGCAAAACTTAGGTTTCTTTACCACCAAGCTTGGCGGTATTATCACTTAATAATAGAACGCTACAGTAAACCTGCTCTCTCCCATAAGAGATTTGCCAAGAGCTAAGCAATTGCTAAATAGCTTTTAGCGCAATTAGTGACTAAGGTTTACCTATCAAGAGCTTAATGAATACTATTGTGAATACAGCTATTAAAAAACGCGCCATCAGCCCTGAACAAAAGCAATTACGCCGCCAACAGATACTTAGCACCGCTAAATTAGCCTTAGGCGAGCATGGCTACGAACAGGTAGTACTTAGCCAGCTTGCCGATCAAATAGAGTTATCAAAGCCGGCTTTGTACCGTTACTTTGCCAACAAAGAAAGCTTGTTTATGGCACTTTATTTAGAAGAGGCTAAGCAGCTATTGCTAGGCCTTGAGCGCTTATCGCATCAGCAACTAAAACCCAGAGTGCTAGCAGAAACCATAGCCGCTCAACCCACCTTTTGCTACCTATCGGCCATTTTGCACACGGTGTTAGAAAAGCAGGAGAACATAGAGCAGGCAATTAACTTTAAGCGCCAGCTTAAAGCCATGGCAGAACAGCTGGCAAAACTGTTTTTACATTGGTCGCCACAACTAAACCAACAGCAAGCCCTAAGCAAAGTGATGTTTCTGTATCAAGCGGTTATTGGCTGTTGGCATACCAGCCACCCATCGTCCACCATGCAACAGGTAATGAAGAATGATGAGTTTGCCATTTTGCGTTTAGACTTTGTCGACAGCTTAAGCTTAATGCTGGTTAAACTTCTAGCGGACTAGCGCCGGTTTCAATCAACCAGTCTGCTACCGCTCGCAATCCCTGATCTCGGCTACGAGCTTGTTTGTAGCAAAGGTAAAAGTCGTAGCCGGTGTATACCGATGACACGGGCAAATCGACTAACTTGCCTTCTCGAATGTCTTTTTCCACCATAAAGTCACTCACCAGAGCAATGCCTTGGCCAGTTGCCGCCGCTTCTAATGCCAGTACTTGATGGCTAAAGCTATGAAAGGCTTGATCGCTTGGCAGCGAGATCCCTAAGCCCTTAGACCACACCGCCCAGTCTCCGCCAGGTTGCTGAGCGTCTTCATCTAAATCACATGACAGCAAAGGAAATTGCGGGAGTTCTTGCCGCCAGTTATTTTGATCGATTTCTTGATAAAAGCTAGGCGAACACACCGCTACCAGGCGCTCTTTATGCAATAAGTGGCTCACATAACCAGGAGCTGAATCGGCAAAACAAATGAACAAATCGCCGGTAGCGCTAGACAAGACCGGCTCCTCGGTAATCATTTGCAAGCGTAAATCAATTTCTGGATTGCGCGCCCTAAAGCTTGGAAGCAAGGGTATCAAACGTTTTAAGGCAAATGAGCTGTAAGCAGTAAGCCTAAGTTGCGCAATGCCCTCACCTTTTACTTGCCGAGTAATGTGGCTTAGTTCATTTAAAATACGCTCCACTTCGCTAAAGTAGCTGCGCCCAGCCTCACTAAGTTGTAGTTGGCGGCCAACTTTAATCAGCAAAGGCTCGGCTAGATACTCTTCAAGCAAACGCAAACGGTGGCTTACCGCGCTCTGGCTAATGCCTAATTCTTCGCCTGCTTTGGCGACACTTTGATTTCGCGCTACAGCCTCAAAGGCAATTAAGGCATTAAGTGGTGGTAGAGTTCGCATACAAATACATTAAATTTTTTCATGTATTTTTAATTATTATCATTTTTTTAATGTTTAACAAGCTTCTACACTGCTGCTTCACCTATTAGCTATTAATTAACGGGAGGCAGCTATGCGTAACAATTCAACCTTTATTGCCATCCTCATTTTAGTGGTAGCTAATCAGATCGCAGTGCTGTCTGACGCACTGATGAAAGTAGCCGGAGAACAAGCCTCAGTATTTGAAATACTGCTATATCGCCAACTCAGCACGCTATTATTGTTATTGCCTCTATTTCTGCTCACCAAGCAAAAACTGCCAGCAAAACCCTTGGTGCATGTGGTGCGTGGCCACCTATGGTTAGCGGGCTCTGGTTGCATGGTGGTAGCCTTAATTGCGCTACCGCTAGCCACTGCTAATGCCTTATTTTACGCAGCACCCATTATGATGTTGCCACTAGGTATGTGGTTACACAAAAGCCCAGTAAACCGAACTCAAGTGGCTGCCGCATTCATTGGCTTTATCGGGGTATTGGTGATTATTCGCCCCACCGAGTTTAACTGGGGAGCCATTGCAGCATTAGGCACCGCACTAACACTTGCGCTAAGCAACCTAACGGTAAAGTACATTCCCAAGCAGGAATCGGTAGTCACCAGTTTGTTTTGGACCAACATAATGGTAGTGCCCGCTACCTTGGTGCTCGCATGGCCACAGCTGCAAAGCTTTAATTGGTCACTGCTCTACCTAGCTGGCGGTAGCAGTTTGTTTATTTTGTTCTTACATGCAGGTTCGGTGATTGCCTATAAATCGGCTAATGCGAATAGTATAGCCAGTGCTGAATATACCGGCTTAATTGGTGCTGCTATCTTTGGCTGGTTGTTCTTTAGCGAAATGCCAGACTGGTTAACCTGGCTGGGTGCAGCACTCATTGTGGTGCCGTTGATTTTACAAAGCCCCTTGCCAAAGCAATTGCTAAGTTGGAAACAACAGCTCCATCGCAAACGCTTAAAGCGCTCTACTACTGACATTGGTCTTTAAATACTAAACCATTGTCTCTAACGTACTTTCTGGTGGTTAATTGTATTAGCCGCCAACAGAAGCTTTTACGGTCAACTTAACTAAACAGCGTTACAGAATTAAGCGCTAAGCTTTCCTGGTTAAATTCGTACAAGCTAGCGATAAATCAGCATAATGCACTGAATAAATCCGTCGCATTAAGATTTTACAATGTTAGTTATCACCATCGCTTTTTTTAGTACACCTTGTTAAACAGCAAAAAAGCCTTCGCTACATTACTGTTGTTACTAATGTTACCCAGTACAACTAGCCTTGCCGAACCACTTCGCTTGGTGGCTGACCGATGGTGCCCCTTTAACTGCCAAGCAAACAGTGCTTACCCTGGTTACACCATCGAAATAGCTCAAAAGGTATTTGCAGCCGAACACCCAGTGAGCTTGGTTGAAATGCCTTGGTCACGCGCACTGCGTCACACCGAAAAAGGCGTTTATCACGCGGTGGTAGGAGCATTGGCTAATGAAGCTAAAGGTTTTATTTACCCAAAGGTAGCAATAGGAAAAGCCGAACAAGTACTGGTAATGCAAAGTAATACTAACTGGCAATATCAAGGCATCGCCTCGCTCGAACAGCTCACAATTGCAGTGATTGCCGATTATGACTATAGCCTTGAAGTTGATGCTTATATAAACGCTAAGCAACACCGTCGCAATGTGGTATTAGTACGCAGTGAACATGCATTGGAACGCATGCATAAATTGCTTATGGAGGGAAAAATTGATGGCTATATTGAAGACAAGAGTGTGGTGAATTACTACGTTCATCAACTTAAAGACAGCAATGCCATTCGCATTGCTACCAGCTTTAGTATTGAGCCCGTCTACATCGCCTTTTCGCCCGCCAATCCACAGAGCCCTGCCTTAGCTCACCGCCTAAGTATGGGTATACAAGAACTAAGGGCCAATGGGGAGTTGGCTAAGATCTTACAACGCTATGGGCTTAGCGACTGGCTGTAGTAGCGAATAGCAGTCCACCTATGTTAACCCTTGGTAACTTAACTATCCGATTCTGGCAACAGGCTTTGCCAATCTAACTGCCCTAGCACCAAGCGTTCCTTGGCTGCTTTTGGCAGTTGTTTTATAGCATATTCCAAACGCATCGCTTGCTGTTTAGAAGCCACAGCTTGTTGAAATACCAACCGTAAAGGGCCTTTGCCACGTAAGGCTTTAGCACCTTTAGCCCCGCCTAGTTGATGCTCTGCAAAACGGCGCGCTACATCGGTGGTCACGCCAGTATATAGGTGCTGTTGTTTGGTTCTAATAATATACAGAAACCACTCGCTAGCAGTAACTTCAGCCACTAACGAGGTATCATCGGACATTAAGCTTCAATGCCTACAATCAACCATGGCGCGTTAGCTTGGTCAAGTTTACGCTCTAAGTGCCATACTTCGGCAACATCGCTCTTTTGGCCAGTTACTTCATCACGGGTTTGACCGGTGAATTTAACACCTACTTCAGCATTTAGTATTGAATGGTCGGCACGCACTAATTCAGCATCAACGAAGACAACGCTACTGTTGATTTCTTGATCGCCATAAGAGCGACGCTCTTCAGCTAGGCCGTTGTATAGCTCAATGCTCAAGTACTCTTGCATTACCTCTAGCTTATTGTCATTCCAAGCCCGCTGCTTTTTGTTGGTTAAGCCCACGTAAAAAACGCACCGCAACAAAGGTAATCAAAGCAAAAAACAAAATATCCATCATCTGCAAGCCTTCAAAGGCCCCGCCGCCGAGCAAAGCAGCAAACAAACCGCCGGCTAATAAGCCGCCTAGTAATCCACCCATCATTCCTGAACGTCGACCGGTAGTTGCTGCTGTACCATTGTTTTGGTTCTGTTGCTTATTCGCCTGTTGGTTAGTTTGGCTAGGTTGTTTTTTAAAAGTTGGTTGGCTCTTGCCCCAAGACTTACCACCACCAAAGCGTTTAGCTTCTGCGTCGGGGGTAATAATCAATACCGCCATCACCAAGGCCATAACACTCATCAATTTTTTTAACATTCGCTCCGCCTTCTAAGGAGTCATTCAGCGATAGGCAGTGTAACCAGCTTGGGGCTAGGTTCAAGTGAAAACTATATCAAGCGCTAAGCACACTAAAGCACTACGACTTTAGTATTGATGTAAAACTTTTGTTACAGCTAAGCGCAGCTTGTTCAATAAGCATTAATATTAAATAAATTCAATAACTTAACCGTTATTAAAAACACATGAAACAATTAGGGTTATTGCGTTGATTATTTTTTCGCCTAAGCTGGGGGAGTCAGCTAAAAAACAATAATTCCGCTGACATAGACACTTACAAAAGACCAAAACAAAAAGGACTTAGCCATGATACTTCTCGTTGGCGGTGAAAAGGGGGGCAGTGGAAAAAGCTGTCTGGCCCAGAACTTGGCGGTGTATTTAAAACAACGCTTCAATACCGAAATTCTCTTGGTAGATTGCGACCCACAACGTACTAGCTCCGATTGGGTGCAGGCACGTAATGAGCAAGAAAACCTTCCCAGCATCAATTGTGTTCAGCTATACGGCAATATTCGTAACGACCTACTTAGCCTACAAAACCGCTTTGATTTTGTGGTAGTAGATTGTGGTGGTCAAGATAGCAAAGCACTGCGTTCGAGCATGGCTGTTGCTACCCATGCCATCGTTCCGCTGCGCCCCAAAAGACGCGATATTAAAACCCTTCCTCATCTCGAAGAGTTGGTGAATACCTGTAAAGCGGTAAACTTCCATCTCAAGGAGGCTGTGGTACTTACCCAATGCCCGTCCCTGCCCAGCCAATACAAACGCATTGAAGAAGCCAAAGAGGTATGTAGAACCTATGGCTTACATGTGCTGGACGCCATCACTTTTAATCGCAACATTTATGATGACAGTGAAGAGCGCGGCTATACCGTATTGGAACTAGAGCCAGAGGGCAAAGCTGCACAAGAAATCCGCAATATTGCTGAAGAATTTATAGTATGTGAGCAAGGAGCGGCAGATCATGGCATTGCACGATCTCAAGAAAAAGCCTCGGGCTTCTAAGCCTAAGCAATTTTATGACGTAGATAGCTTTATTGCTCAAGCGGAGTTGTACGCTAATGGCTGCGAAAATGTGGTGCACTTGCCGATACAGGCAAAACGCGCCTCATCCAAGCAGCCAGCTAGAAACGCCACGTTTAGCTTAAACCAAGCGGTGATTTTAGAGTTAGAACAAATAAAGCAGAAAACGGGTTTATCTAAATCTTACTTGGTGCGAGCTTTAACTCACTACCTAGCAGGCTTAGAAGAACCTAAACAACAGAGCATCTTACGCCCTAAATAGCCTTAAGTTACTGCTAGTAGCTTAATCACCCAGCCATAGGTGCTGGGTGAGAGGCACTTTGTTATTGCAAAAAATAATGCCCTCATCTTCAAGCCGCTGTCGCTGACACTGATATTGAGGAGAGCCTTCAGGGAAGGAAATCATACCCTTGGCATTAATCACCCTATGCCATGGCAAACTGGAACCCTCTGGCAAAGTTTTTAAACAGCGCCCCACTGCTCGCGCCATTCGAGGATAACCAGCCATTTCGGCAACCCCGCCATAAGTGGCTACCTTCCCTTCTGGAATATGCCCAATCACCAACCAAAACTTAGCGAGATAGTCTTGTTGATCCATGCTTGTTTAGCTTTGCATCCATACTTCGCTAGCCCAATCCCAGATGGTATCCCACTCTGGTACTAGATCTTCTTGGCCTTGCCAGTAGCCAATTTCACCTTCTTGGCTAATGAAGTAGAAGTTGTCACCATTTTGGCAAATAGGAATAAACTCACGCGGTAAACCTAAGCTCCATGCGGTAGCCGCTACCTCTGGCAAATAAGTATGTAAGTAAGGGTCGCTAATCGTTACAGGCTCTAAGCTACCACAGATAACATTACTCACGGTAAGTTGGAAAGCACGCAGATCACTTGGCATAGGAATTAAGATAAGTTCTTCAACTTCAACTAATTGCGCTTCTGTTGGTAGCTCACTAGGATAGGCGCCAGACTGATCGGCAGCTCTAATTTCATCGATTAATTCTTGCATGCTTGTCTCTCCGCGGCATTGGCATACAATGCCTGTTGCTAAAACTGGTGCACAGCTTACCTAGAAGACTCTCAATCAGCAAAGGAATATCCATGCCACTTCACGCTATAACTGTAGAACCCGAGCAAGCTGCTCGCCATTGTATTATTTGGCTACATGGCTTAGGTGCTGGTCCTGAAGATTTTGTACCTTTAGCTAAACAACTAAAGCTGATCGATGAAGCAGCAGTGCGCTTTATCTTCCCAGCAGCGCCCGAGCGCGCCGTCACCGTAAATGCTGGCTACTTTATGCCCGCTTGGTACGACATACTGGCGTTTTCACCGCAGCGTAAAATTAATCAACAGCACTTAGAACAAGTAAGCCAAGAAATTAGCCAGCTAATTGAGCAACAACTTGCTCAAGGCATCCCCAGTAAAAACATTATTTTGGCCGGTTTCTCTCAAGGCGGTGCAGTGGCGTATCACTGTGCGTTAAACCTAGAGCATGCCTTAGGTGGTGTGTTGTGTATGTCTACTTACTTAGTTAATGAAAGCCTGCCTAAACAGCACTTCCAAGCTAATACGCCGATCCTCATCCAGCATGGCCGACAAGATGATGTTGTAGCCCCAAGCTTAGGTGAGCAAGCCTATCAGCAACTATCAGCTTTAGGCTACCAAGCGGAATTTAGCCTATTTGATATGGCACACAGTGTATCGCCGAGCCAAATAAAGGCGATTAAAGCCTGGATAGGCGCCCGTTTAAACTAAGTGATGAGCCTGTTTTAAGCACTCTAGGAAACAAGCCAATATCCGTGAGGGTTTGGGTGATATACGATTTACCGCTAAAAACGGACAGTCATAGCTAAATACCTGGCCACCAATGGCTCTAATCAGCCCTTGCTCCACAAAACTACGTGCATAATGGTCGGGCAAATAAGCCAAATAACTGCCCGACAATAATAAGGTAGCGACAGCTTCTTGGTCATAAGCGGTGGCATGTCGCTTAAAGCCTTTTTGCTGAGAAGTATCCATATTAGGTGAATTGTGACCAAGGCCTGCATATTTTTGGCTAACTATCTCTTGCTCGCTAATCGTAATATCACTGCGTTTAAACAAGGGGTGGTGATAGCCACAATACAGAGACATTTTTTCATCAAATAGCCACTGATAGGCCAAACTGGCAGATTGACGCGGCCCCGGCACCACACCAACATGATAACGCCCTTCTATCACTCCACTTTCGATCACCGATAAGGTTTCTACGTATAAATCTAAACTAACCTTGGGGGCTCGTTGGTCGAATAGCTGCAATGCTTGGGAAATTTTAGCTTCTTGGTTGGTGACGGTTTTATCGAACAAGGCAATGGCTAGGTTACCGGTCATCTCTTTGTGTAAGCCTTGAACGTCTGCGCGGAACTCATCTAAGGCGCCCATCAAACGTAAGCTTGATTGATAGATATGTTGCCCTTCGGCACTTAACACAAACCCAGCGCGCCCCCGCTGGCATAAGGTTACCCCAAGGCGGATCTCCAAATCCTTAACGTGTCGGCTAATGGTCGAGCGACCAATATTTAGTTCGACTTCGGCTGCCGAAATGCCTCCACATTCCACCACCACCCTAAAAACTTTGAGTAGGCGTAAATCAATATCACTAAGTTGGCCCAAGATCTTCTGCATTATGTTTCATCCTTATGAAACTTTAGATTCAAAGATACATATTTATGTAACTTAAAACCAGCATTAGGCTAAACACAGCATCTAGCTTTGCAAGGAGAAGCAAATGGCCACATTGCAAGACATGGGAATTACCCAAAATCAACTTGATAGCCACTGGATGGCATACACGGGAAATCGCCAGTTCAAACAAGATCCACGAATGATTTGCCAAGCCAAGGGCAAATACTACTTTGATGCCGACGGTCGCAAAATATTTGATGGCTTATCAGGCCTGTGGACCTGCGGCTTGGGCCATGGCCGCCAAGAAATAGTTGATGCCATTGCCCAGCAAGCCAGCCAGCTTGATTACTCTCCAGCGTTTCAGTTTGGCCACCCAAAATCATTTCAACTGGCAGAGCGAATTACCGAGTTTATGCCAGAGGGCTTAAACCGAGTATTTTTCACTGGTTCTGGCTCTGAATCTGCCGATACCTCACTAAAAATCGCTCGCGCTTATTGGCGTAAAAAAGGCCTTGCCAGTAAAACCAAGTTGATTGGCCGCGGCAAAGGCTATCACGGGGTAAACTTTGGCGGCATATCAGTGGGCGGCATAGGCCCAAATCGCGCCATATTTGGTGCCGGTGTAGATAGCGCCCATATGCGCCATACGGTGTTGCCAGAAAATGCCTTTACTAAAGGCCAACCAAGCCAAGGCGCTGAACTCGCAAATGATTTAATTGACCTAATCGCCATGCACGATGCTTCCAATATAGCGGCAGTGATTGTTGAGCCTATGGCCGGCAGTGCAGGGGTAATTCCACCACCGGTTGGCTACTTAAAACGTTTGCGTGAGATTTGCAACCAACACCAAATCTTACTGATTTTCGATGAAGTGATTTGTGCTTTTGGCCGCTTAGGTTACAAAACCGGAGCAGAGGCCTGCGGCGTAACACCAGACATCATTAACATGGCCAAGCAGCTCACCAATGGGGTCATTCCTATGGGAGCAGTGGCCTGCAAGCAAGAAATTTACGACACCTTTATGGACGAAGGTGGTCCAAACTACATGTTAGAACTGCCCCACGGCTATACCTACTCAGCTCACCCTATTGCTTGTGCCGCTGCACTTGCCTCTTTGGACTTATTAGAAAAAGAAAATATGTTCGAACAAGTAAGGGAAATGAGCCCAATACTTGAACATGCTGCGCATCAGCTGGGACAGTTGGATTTAGTAAGCGATGTAAGAAACATGGGCTTAGCCGCAGGCTTAAGCCTTGTTCATGCCCCCGGTGAGCCGGCACTTAATCCGTTTTTAGTGGCCCAACAAATGTGGCAAAAAGGATACTACGTGCGCTATGGCGCCGACACCATACAAATAGCGCCTCCGTTTAACGTAAGCGCAGCAGAAATCGACAGCCTATTTAATGCCTTAGGCGACTCCATTAATCAACTATCAGGCCAAGCCTAAGCCTATAAGGAAAGCTTTATGTCTATCATCGGTCACTTAATTAACGGCGAAAACCACAACGAGTACACTCGCTCTCAAGATGTTTATAACCCCTCAACCGGCCAAGTTGCTAGCCAAGTTGCCTTGGCCGACAAAACGACGGTTGAACAAGCCATTAGCGCCGCTCAACAAGCTTTTCCGGCTTGGCGAGATACGCCAGTGGCGAAACGTGCCCAAATTATGTTTCGCTACAAAACCTTACTGGAAGAGAATGCCGAGCGCATTTGTGAGCTGGTAGGGCAACAGCATGGCAAAATTGTTCACGATGCCATGGGCGAGCTTACCCGTGGCATTGAAAATGTTGAATACGCCTGTGCTGCACCCGAGGTACTTAAAGGTGAGCATTCGCGTAACGTAGGTCCAGGCATTGACTCATGGAGCGAATTCCAACCGCTGGGAGTAGTAGCCGGGATAACCCCATTTAATTTCCCAGTGATGGTGCCAATGTGGATGTTCCCTATGGCGCTGATGTGCGGTAATAGTTTTGTACTTAAGCCTTCAGAGCGAGACCCATCAGCCACCTTGCTAATCGCCGAACTGCTGCATCAAGCAGGATTACCTGCAGGTGTTTTCAATGTAGTGAATGGCGATAAAGAAGCCGTAGATACCCTACTCACCGACCCACGCGTTGCAGCGGTGAGCTTTGTAGGTTCTACCCCAATCGCTGAGTACATTTACAGCACCGCTACCGCCAATGGTAAGCGCTGCCAGGCCTTAGGTGGGGCAAAAAATCACGCCATCATCATGCCTGATGCCGATTTAGATAACGCAGTAAACTCTCTACTTGGCGCAGCGTTTGGCTCCTCTGGTGAGCGCTGTATGGCATTATCGGTTGCGGTTGCCGTAGGTGACGACATTGCCGATAAACTAGTCAGCGGCTTAACTGAGCAAATGCAGAACCTTAAGGTTGGAGCCTACTCAGATAAAGAAAACGACTTTGGACCACTAATTAGTGCCGAACAGCGAGACAAAGTAGAAATGTACATTAGCAGTGCTGAAGCTGATGGCGCCACCGTAGTTGTAGATGGTCGCAATACTCAAGTAGCGGGCTACCCAGATGGCTTCTATGTAGGAGGAACCTTAATTGACCATGTCACCGAGGCCATGAAAGCCTACCAAGAAGAAATTTTTGGACCGGTGTTGTGTGTGGTTCGAGTGGATAGCATGGAACAAGGTATGCAACTAATTAACAAGCACCAATTTGGTAATGGTACTTGCCTTTATACCCGTGACGGCGAGGCTGCACGTTACTTCTCAGACAACATTCAAGTTGGAATGGTAGGTATCAACATTCCTTTGCCTGTGCCTGTTTCTTATCATAGCTTTGGTGGTTGGAAGCGTTCTTTGTTTGGTGATTTACACGCCTACGGCCCAGATGCTGTGCGTTTTTATACTAAACGTAAAACCATTACCCAGCGTTGGCCATCAGCGTCGGTACGCGAAGGGGTAAATTTCTCTTTCCCTAGCTAAATGGCTTATTTGTCCTAGTAGCCCAGCTTAAGGCTGGGCTAAGCAGGTAAACAGCTGCCTATAAGATTTGTTTTAACAAACGGTCAGCACGCACTCTGTTTATTCGTTTTAGCAAGCGTTTTACTGGCAAAGGGTAATTAGCGAGGCTGTCTAAATCTGCCACGCAATGCACTAACTTAGTGTGAACCAATATGTTGTTCAGCTCGAGCTGCTTTTGCTCATTCAACAAACCTTTCGGGTCATCTATCAATAAGCCATTCTCTAAGTCCAAGTTCCATGCACGTGGATTCAAATTGTTGCCGGTTAATAAGCTATAACGCTCATCAACCCACAAGCCTTTTACATGAAAACTATTATCCTGATGTGACCACAAATGAATACTTAACAAACCACTGTTGATGTACTTAAGCTGGCGTTTAACAAACTTAGATAGGTTCAGCTCATACAAATAGGGTAGCGCATGGATAACCTTAAAGTTTTCGTCTGGCTTGCTATAAAAGTCACTTGCAGTTTTATCACCAACAATCAGCTTTACCTTAACGCCATTTTTTAAGGCTTTGCTAATTTCCCTAGACAAGCTGCCTGGTGGATTAAAATAAGGTGTGCATAAAGTGATTTGATGATTGGCTTTAACGACCAGCTGTCGAATGGTTTTGTTGAGTAAATTCTGACGACGACCCAAGCCTAGCAGAGGAGTGATAGCGACTTCAGATTCCTCACACTGCTGTGGATAATAGCTATATTGTTCGCGTTGCAAGGACAAGCGTAAACGCCGAATAGCGGGTTTTAGTGAACGGGTACTCACCGGCTCATTTGTCGATAAGCTAGATACCGCTTCGCTATTCACTAGGTATTGCTCAACATAGTCAACCATTGCATTAGCCAAGCGAGCATTATCAATTAAGTGATAGCGATCGAATCGGTAACGCTGTTGCTGAGCCAAGTAGATATCATTAATACTGGCGCCGCTATATACAACGGTATCGTCTACAATGCTGCCTTTTAAATGCAAAACGCCAAACAATTCGCGATTACTAACAGGCACGCCATAAAAAGTAATCAAACCTGGGTAACGTTGTGCGTATTCACGGTACATCGCCGCATTGCCCTCAGCCTGTTCATCACCGATCAAACCACGCTGGGCGCGATGCCAATCGACCAACACGACAACTTCAAGCTCAGGACTACCCTGTTTAGCAGTATATAGCGCGTCCATAATAGAGCGCCCTGCTTGATCATCTTCTAGATAAAGCGCTACGACATAAACACGCGTCTTCGCCTCTGCAATTAGTTGTAATAGGGCGACACGATATTGTTCTGCACTCAGCAGAGTTTTAAAGTGCAGAGGATCTTGCGCTATTTTGGGCAGAGACTGTAACGATGCGTTACGAGAAAAACGTGGAGTCATTAATATAGATTCTTGATTACTAGCACTATGCTTGGCTAATTGTAACAAAGGATCGACGAGGTCACTAAGAAAGCTATCAACAAAGCGTGAAACTGCAGCCAGCGCCACATAACTATAGCGCACAAAGAAAAAGGGCTTCCCATTGGGAAGCCCTTAACTATTTGGAGCCTAGCAGTGACCTACTTTCACATGGGGAAACCCCACACTATCATCGGCGCAGTTGCGTTTCACTTCTGAGTTCGGCATGGAATCAGGTGGGTCCACAACGCTATTGCCACTAGGCAAAAACTTTTACATTGTTTACTCAAGCTAGTTGGCGAAGCCAAAAGTCCTTAGTTAGAGTAAAAAGCCCTCGTCGTATGACGAGGGCTTAGTATAGGAGCCTGGCAGTGACCTACTTTCACATGGGGAAACCCCACACTATCATCGGCGCAGTTGCGTTTCACTTCTGAGTTCGGCATGGGATCAGGTGGGTCCACAACGCTATTGCCACCAGGCAAAA
Source organism: Agarivorans aestuarii (assembly GCF_019670125.1). Taxonomy (NCBI): domain Bacteria; kingdom Pseudomonadati; phylum Pseudomonadota; class Gammaproteobacteria; order Alteromonadales; family Alteromonadaceae; genus Agarivorans; species Agarivorans aestuarii. The sequence goes on along the minus strand of NZ_AP023033.1, from coordinate 34,324 downwards.
ACTGTTGTCTTTAACATTCGAAAAAGCTAAAAATATCTCACGAGTACTAACAAGTATTCATGGTCAAAAAATAAGGTATCTATAAGCAACACCCTTTAGGTGTTGTATGGTTAAGCCTCACGGGTAATTAGTACAAGTTAGCTCAATGCCTCACAGCACTTACACACCTTGCCTATCAACGTTGTAGTCTCCAACGGCCCTTCAGAGGACTTAAAGTCCTAGTGAGAATTAATCTCGAGGCCTGCTTCCCGCTTAGATGCTTTCAGCGGTTATCAGTTCCGAACGTAGCTACTGGGCAATGCTATTGGCATAACAACCCAAACACCAGCGGTTCGTCCACTCCGGTCCTCTCGTACTAGGAGCAGCTCCCCTCAATTCTCAAACGCCCACGGCAGATAGGGACCGAACTGTCTCACGACGTTCTAAACCCAGCTCGCGTACCACTTTAAATGGCGAACAGCCATACCCTTGGGACCGACTTCAGCCCCAGGATGTGATGAGCCGACATCGAGGTGCCAAACACCGCCGTCGATATGAACTCTTGGGCGGTATCAGCCTGTTATCCCCGGAGTACCTTTTATCCGTTGAGCGATGGCCCTTCCATACAGAACCACCGGATCACTATGACCTACTTTCGTACCTGCTCGACGTGTCTGTCTCGCAGTTAAGCTGGCTTATGCCATTGCACTAACCGTATGATGTCCGACCATACTTAGCCAACCTTCGTGCTCCTCCGTTACTCTTTGGGAGGAGACCGCCCCAGTCAAACTACCCACCAGACACTGTCCGCAATCCCGATAAGGGACCAACGTTAGAACATCAACACTACAAGGGTGGTATTTCAAGGTCGGCTCCACATCATCTAGCGACAACGCTTCAAAGCCTCCCACCTATCCTACACATGTAGGGTCAATGTTCAGTGTCAAGCTGTAGTAAAGGTTCACGGGGTCTTTCCGTCTAGCCGCGGGTACACCGCATCTTCACGGCAATTTCAATTTCACTGAGTCTCGGGTGGAGACAGCTTGGCCATCATTACGCCATTCGTGCAGGTCGGAACTTACCCGACAAGGAATTTCGCTACCTTAGGACCGTTATAGTTACGGCCGCCGTTTACCGGGGCTTCGATCAATAGCTTCGTCCAAAGACTAACCACATCAATTAACCTTCCGGCACCGGGCAGGCGTCACACCGTATACGTCATCTTTCGATTTAGCACAGTGCTGTGTTTTTAATAAACAGTTGCAGCCAACTGGTATCTGCGACTCTCAGCAGCTTAGGGAGCAAGTCCCATCACCATCAAGAGCGTACCTTCTCCCGAAGTTACGGTACCATTTTGCCTAGTTCCTTCACCCGAGTTCTCTCAAGCGCCTTGGTATTCTCTACCCAACCACCTGTGTCGGTTTGGGGTACGGTTTCGTATAATCTGAAGCTTAGAGACTTTTCCTGGAAGCAGGGCATCAACCACTTCGTGTCCGTAGACACTCGTCATCAACTCTCAGCGTAATGTAAACCCGGATTTGCCTAAGTTTACCGCCTACTGCCTTTCACGTGGACAACCATCGCCACGCTGGCCTAGCCTTCTCCGTCCTCCCATCGCAATTATACGAAGTACAGGAATATTAACCTGTTTCCCATCGACTACACTTTTCAGTCTCGCCTTAGGGGCCGACTCACCCTGCCCTGATTAACATTGGACAGGAAACCTTGGTCTTTCGGCGAGGGGGCTTTTCACCCCCTTTATCGTTACTCATGTCAACATTCGCACTTCTGATACCTCCAGCAAACCTTACGATTCACCTTCAACGGCTTACAGAACGCTCCTCTACCGAGCATGCAAGCATGCTCCCGTAGCTTCGGTGGTATGTTTAGCCCCGTTACATCTTCCGCGCAGGCCGACTCGACCAGTGAGCTATTACGCTTTCTTTAAATGATGGCTGCTTCTAAGCCAACATCCTGGCTGTCTAAGCCTTCCCACATCGTTTCCCACTTAACATACACTTTGGGACCTTAGCTGACGGTCTGGGTTGTTTCCCTTTCCACGACGGACGTTAGCACCCGCCGTGTGTCTCCCGGATAGTACTTAGTGGTATTCGGAGTTTGCAAAGGGTTGGTAAGTCGGGATGACCCCCTAGCCTTAACAGTGCTCTACCCCCACTAGTATTCATCCGAGGCGCTACCTAAATAGCTTTCGAGGAGAACCAGCTATCTCCCGGTTTGATTGGCCTTTCACCCCCAGCCACAAGTCATCCGCTAATTTTTCAACATTAGTCGGTTCGGTCCTCCAATTGGTGTTACCCAATCTTCAACCTGCCCATGGCTAGATCACCGGGTTTCGGGTCTAATCCCAGCAACTATGCGCGCAGTTAACACTCGGTTTCCCTACGGCTCCGCTATTCGCTTAACCTTGCTACTGAAATTAAGTCGTTGACCCATTATACAAAGGTACGCAGTCACCCCACGAAGGGCCCACTGCTTGTACGTATACGGTTTCAGGTTCTATTTCACTCCCCTCACAGGGGTTCTTTTCGCCTTTCCCTCACGGTACTGGTTCACTATCGGTCAGTCAGGAGTATTTAGCCTTGGAGGATGGTCCCCCCATATTCAGACAACATATCACGTGTGCCGTCCTACTCGATTTCACTTAAAGTAGATTTTCATGTACGGGGCTATCACCCTGTATCGCTGTCCTTTCCAGAACATTCCACTAATCACATAAAAGCTTAAGGGCTAATCCGGGTTCGCTCGCCGCTACTACCAGAATCTCGGTTGATTTCTTTTCCTCCGGGTACTTAGATGTTTCAGTTCCCCGGGTTCGCCTCGCAACGCTATGTATTCACGTTACGATACTGCATAAAATGCAGTGGGTTTCCCCATTCGGAAATCCATGTCTATTACGTCTTTTATCGACTCAACATGGCTTATCGCAGATTAACACGTCCTTCATCGCCTCTGACTGCCAAGGCATCCACCGTATACGCTTAGTCACTTAACCATACAACACCTAAATGTTGTCGCTTAAATCACTTGAATAGTCAGGCTGTATAAGTCCTGCTATTCGAGTACGATCACCTTATTTTTTTGAATACCAAAAACACTTGTTATTTAACTCGTATTTTTGAGATATTTTTTATCAGCTTTTCCAAATTGTTAAAGAGCATTGGTTCATAAAAAAACCAAAGCTAAATAGCCAGATGTCGGCGACTTATCTTTGGTTTTTAGGTAAGAAGTGGTGGAGCTATGCGGGATCGAACCGCAGACCTCCTGCGTGCAAGGCAGGCGCTCTCCCAGCTGAGCTATAGCCCCATTTCTTACTTGTTGGACCCTGGTAGGTCTGGGCAGACTTGAACTGCCGACCTCACCCTTATCAGGGGTGCGCTCTAACCAGCTGAGCTACAGACCTAAATAGGTGCCAACTTTCTCTTAATTTTCTATCAAGCAATCTGTGTGAACACGTCACAGGGACATAAGCATCATAATAAGGAGGTGATCCAGCCCCAGGTTCCCCTAGGGCTACCTTGTTACGACTTCACCCCAGTCATGAACCACAAAGTGGTGAGCGTCCTCCCGAAGGTTAAACTACCCACTTCTTTTGCAGCCCACTCCCATGGTGTGACGGGCGGTGTGTACAAGGCCCGGGAACGTATTCACCGTAGCATTCTGATCTACGATTACTAGCGATTCCGACTTCACGGAGTCGAGTTGCAGACTCCGATCCGGACTACGACATGCTTTTTGGGGTCCGCTTGCTCTCGCGAGTTCGCATCCCTCTGTACATGCCATTGTAGCACGTGTGTAGCCCTGCCCGTAAGGGCCATGATGACTTGACGTCGTCCCCACCTTCCTCCGGTTTATCACCGGCAGTCTCCCTAGAGTTCCCACCATTACGTGCTGGCAAATAAGGATAGGGGTTGCGCTCGTTGCGGGACTTAACCCAACATCTCACGACACGAGCTGACGACAGCCATGCAGCACCTGTATCTGAGTTCCCGAAGGCACCAAGGAATCTCTTCCAAGTTCTCAGTATGTCAAGGGCAGGTAAGGTTCTTCGCGTTGCATCGAATTAAACCACATGCTCCACCGCTTGTGCGGGCCCCCGTCAATTCATTTGAGTTTTAACCTTGCGGCCGTACTCCCCAGGCGGTCTACTTAATGCGTTAGCTGCGTTACCCACGAGTTAAACTCACAGACAACTAGTAGACATCGTTTACGGCGTGGACTACCAGGGTATCTAATCCTGTTTGCTCCCCACGCTTTCGTACATGAGCGTCAGTTTTTGTCCAGGTGGCCGCCTTCGCCACTGGTATTCCTTCAGATCTCTACGCATTTCACCGCTACACCTGAAATTCTACCACCCTCTACAAAACTCTAGCTTGCCAGTTCCAAATGCCATTCCCAGGTTGAAGCCCGGGGATTTCACATCTGGCTTAACAAGCCGCCTGCGTACGCTTTACGCCCAGTAATTCCGATTAACGCTCGGACCCTCCGTATTACCGCGGCTGCTGGCACGGAGTTAGCCGGTCCTTCTTCTGTTGCTAACGTCAAAGATAAAGAGTATTAACCTTTACCTCTTCCTCACAACTGAAAGTGCTTTACAACCCGAAGGCCTTCTTCACACACGCGGCATGGCTGCATCAGGCTTTCGCCCATTGTGCAATATTCCCCACTGCTGCCTCCCGTAGGAGTCTGGGCCGTGTCTCAGTCCCAGTGTGGCTGATCATCCTCTCAAACCAGCTAGGGATCGTCGCCTTGGTGAGCCATTACCTCACCAACTAGCTAATCCCACTTGGGCTAATCAATACGCGAAAGGCTCCGAAGAGTCCCCTCCTTTGGTCCGAAGACATTATGCGGTATTAGCAGTCGTTTCCAACTGTTGTCCCCCACGTAAAGGCATATTCCCAAGCATTACTCACCCGTCCGCCGCTCGTCAGCAAAGTAGCAAGCTACTTTCTGTTACCGCTCGACTTGCATGTGTTAAGCCTGCCGCCAGCGTTCAATCTGAGCCATGATCAAACTCTTCAATCAAAAGTTTTTTCGCTCAAAGTTAAAAACTGAAATTATTACTGTTGTTACAGTGCAAGACTCCAGTTCACTTAAGCTTAATTTTTTCGCTTAAGGCCCTGTGAGTGCTCACACAGATTGCTTGATAAATTGTTAAAGAGCGTTGCTTCGTTGCCGAAGCGAGGTGCGCATTCTACGCTTTCCTCTGTGGCTGTCAACCGCTTTTTAAAAGATTTTAAAAAGAAGTTTTTGCGCCGCTAACTCAGCCCTAGGCCTTGTTAACCCTGACTTAGCCTTGCTGCGCTTTAGTGCGCTGCGTGCCGTGTCAGTGGAGGTGCATTATAGGGATGCGCGTTTCAGGTGCAAGCGTTTTTTGAAGAAATATGAGGATTTTTGTTTAAGTGGTCAAAGCTTGTGCAAATCCGTACAAAAACTATAGATATTGTTGACTAATCATTCAAATTTGAGAACTGAGTCGCGAATTCATCTACCTTCGTCCAATCAGTTAATTCCAAATCTTGGCTTTTATCAGTGCTGCCGCCAGTCATTTTCATAATGAATTGGATGAGGAGGGTTTGCCACCAAGTGTATTTAGAATAAAGCAAGGCGCCTGCAAACACTGCTTGTAGTTTTGGCACCCACGCAGCATTAAGGTTTAGCTTCTTCATATATACGCTCGTTTCAGGCGTGTTTTTTTCTGGCTTACGTGCAGTGAGGCATACACCAAAGAAAGCAACGGGCTTGGTACTCAGTTGGCTTTGATAGGTTTCCAATAACGAATATAGCTGTGGTCTAAATTTGCCATAACGAATCGAAGCGCCAATCAGTACTTTATCGTACGCAGTTAAATCTACATCTTGTAGCTGCTTATCTATTGCTAGGAAATCCGCAACTACTTCACCTTCTTGCTGGGCCACAATGTGCTTGGCAATTTTTAAGGTTTGCCCTTCACAGCTTGAAAACAATACCAATAACTTCATGCTTAACTCTTCCAAAACGCTGGGGTAAATAGAACTAGTAGGGTAAACACTTCTAAACGGCCAAATAGCATGGCGATTAACAAGACCCATTTGCTAGCATCGGTGATGTCGGAATAATGAACCGCTACCTGGCCAAGCCCTGGGCCAAGATTATTTAGACATGCTACTACTGCAGAAAAGGCCGAAAGCTCATCCATGCCCGCGGCAATAAGGCCCAGCATACAAATCACAAATACTAAGGTATAAGCAGAGAAGAAGCCCCATACAGCTTCGAGTACTCGATCGGGTAAGGCTTTATTTGCTAACTTAATCTGAAACACCGCGCGAGGGTGAACCAAACGCTTAAGCTCTCTCATCCCCTGCAAGCTCAGCAGAAATACCCGAATAACCTTTAGGCCACCACCAGTAGAACCGGCACAGCCACCAATAAAACTAGAAAATACTAATAGAACCGGTAGGAACAAGGGCCACTCGGAAAAGCTGGTCGTAGTAAAACCTGCGGTAGTTGATATGGATACTGACTGTATAAAGGCTTGGTCTAAGGCAACCGCAGGTGATTCATAGACCTGTTGCGCCAATAAAATCGCTACACATATAAGAGTTAAGCTAATTTGAATAAAGAAGAAGGCACGACACTCAGGATCGAGAAAATAGTACTTAAAGGTAATGTTACGACCATTCACTGCGGCAAAGTGTAATGAGAAGTTAATCGCTGAGATAATAAGAAACACTGCACAGATGGTATTGATTAAAGAACTGTCGAAGTGACCGAGGCTAGCGTCATAGGTAGAGAAACCACCAATGGCAATAGTTGAGAAGGCATGACAAATCGCATCAAACATCGACATACCCGCCAACCAAAATGCCACCGTGCAGCTAATGGTAAGAAACAAATATATATACCAAAGCACCTTGGCGGTTTCGGCAATCCTGGGAGTCATCTTTTTATCTTTAACTGGGCCAGGGATCTCGGCGCGATACAACTGCATACCACCAACCCCTAATATAGGCAGTACCGCAACAGCTAATACAATGATCCCCATGCCACCCAACCATTGCAGCATTTGTCGATAGAACAAAATACCTTTAGGCAAGTTCTCAATGCCAACAATAACCGTAGCACCAGTGGTAGTTAAGCCAGAAAATGATTCGAAGAAAGAGTCGGTCACCGACATGTTGGGGTTTTCGGTGAGGATAAACGGCAACGCACCAACGCTACCCAGTACTGTCCAGAATAGAACAACAATAAGAAAGCCTTCTTTGGCTTTAAGCTCGGTTTTTTGCTGACGCTGCGGAAACCAAAGTAGAAAGCCAGCACTAATACACAGCGCAAAAGCCACCATAAAGGCCTTACCCGCGCCATCTTTATATACCGCAGCGACAATAGCCGGAACGATCATAGCGAGACTAAATAGCATTACTAGAAGTCCAACGATCCTAATAATCGCTCTGATCTGCATCCGTGTAGTTTCTCTTTCTAAATAAAGTTAATGCTGCATATCTTGAAGTAAAGCGTTGCACAAGACAACTTAAGACAGCAGCTTCCCTACCTTAATCTGTCCACTTGAGAGGTTAATCAGTTGTTGCTTGAAACCTGCATATTCACTAAGCGGTAAGCTTATCTGCATTTGAGCCAAACTAGAAAATTGAGTATCTAACTTAGTGGCTTTGTGGCGCTCAAGCGTGCTCTCTACTTGTGCAGTATAAGCATATTCAAACTCTAAGCTACATTCACCATGCGCAACTACCCGCTCTGATTCAACCAACTTTAAAGCTTGCTGAACACCGCCACCATAGGCTTTAACTAAACCACCGGTACCTAGTTTTATCCCACCAGAATAACGAACCACCACCGCTAATATTTGCCCCAAGCCACTGCCCTGTAATTGTGCCAGCATGGGTTTACCAGCGGTGCCCGAGGGTTCTCCGTCATCACTAAAGCCTAAACATTGGCTATCACTAGGATGGCCAGCCACAAACGCCCAGCAATGATGACGAGCTTGTGGATGTTGTTGCTTTACTTGCTCTAACTGTTGCTGAGCCTGCTGGCGATTAGCAACGGGAATAATCAAGCTAATAAAACGGCTGCGTTTAATCTGTTCTTCACAACTTACAGTTTGTTGCGGCTTAAAATAGTCACTTACTGCTATTGCCAATTTTGTTCTCGAGTGAGGTTATTAGATGCCAGTGCGGTAACCGCTATGTTGTCTTCTATGCGAATACCGCCAAAGCGACGCATTTCATCAACCCTTGACCAATTAATCAAGCGGGTATGTTCTGATTCAGCCAATTCAGCTAACAAGCTTTCAATGAAATATAAGCCAGGTTCAATGGTAAGCACTTGGCGCGGTTCTATGATTCGGGTGCAACGTAAAAATGGGTCGTTAGCAGGAGCTGCCAATACATCACCATCTTCGTCTTGCATAAAGCCTCCCACATCATGTACCTGTAAACCCAAGTGATGCCCTAGACCATGCGGGAAAAAGCAGCGAGTGATGCCTTTTTCAACAGCTGCGGCGGCACTGCAATAAACAAACTCAAAATCCACCAGCAATTTAGCTAGCTGACGATGCGCTTTAAGGTGTAAATCGGTATAACGTTGCCCTGGTTTTATATCGGCAATCAAAGCTAGCTGCAGTTTATCCATTTCAGCAACCAGCTCGGCAAACAAGCCCTTACGGTAAGCGTAGGTACGAGTAATGTCTGCAGCATAGCCTCGATACTCCGCACCAGCATCAATCAACATTGAATAATGCTGCTTCTCGGCAAGCTTACTGGCGCTTAAAGCGGTGTAATGAAGAATGGCCGCGTTTTGATTCATAGCAATAATATTGGAATAAGGAAGTGAATATTCACTTTTCCCCAAGCTAGCTAAATATGCCAGGTTAATTTCAAACTCAGAGGCGCCAGCAAAAAACAGTTCTTTGGCACTAAGGTGAGCTTTAACCGCACGATGATTGGCTTCGTGAATGCATTCAAGCTCATAATCGGTTTTATAGGCGCGATAGTAGTGCAGATAATTAAGCACCGACTCTGGGTTTCGCTCACCAATATCCAAAGCCTCGGCAAGCTCTGGATGCTCACCAATATAGGCGCAATGCTGTCGCTTCGCCGGTAAAAATGGTTCTATATCTTGCGGATTGGCCATTAGCTGTATATCGAAGAAGTCTACCCAAAACCCTTCTGGGTCGCCGGCAGTTTTATGCCAATAGTCACTAGGTTGATGATAAACCAAGCTGGGTTTGCTCTGGCCATCAACGATAAGCCAACAATGAGGGTGGGCGGTTAATGGTAACCAGTGTTTGAAATGCGGATTGGTTTTAAAAGGATAATGCTGATCATCTAAAAACGTGCGCAGTGGGTAGCCCGAATGAATAATCAGCGCATCAAGCTCCTCACGCTCCAATACATCCGCAACGCGTTGCTGCAATTGTTCTATATGCTGAGAAAACAGTTGATGAATAGTTGGCATAGCACCCTCTCTACGACTATTAATTAGCTATTTAGTTATAGCGCATTTAATAAACATATTGTTGGATCTAGAGCAGTTAATTGACGATTTATTAAGGATATAGCGCACAGCTTTACAGCCAGTTTTGTGCGGCAAGCAACAAAATATCAAACAAGTGTTTTAAATGGGTGTTATATTTGTTTTAATGTTTGAGTAACAAATTGATTACAACTATCTCTAACCCCTACACAAAACTGGTGCAATGCACACCAGCAACAAGGAGAGCAGAATGATATATCAAGGCGAGAACCTTAGTGTTCGCTATATTGCCGACGGTATCGCTGAACTAACATTCGATGCCAAGCAAGGAAGTGTTAACAAGCTAGATAAAAGCACTTTAGTGTCACTGGATGAAGCCATTAGCGCATTGCAACAGCAAACAGAGCTAAAAGGCTTACTACTTAGTTCAGCAAAAGACGCCTTTATTGTTGGTGCAGATATCACTGAATTTTTAGGCCTATTTGCGCTACCCGAAGCAGAACTTGGCGCTTGGCTAACCAAAGCCAATGACATTTTTAACGCCCTAGAAGATCTGCCTGTACCTACCGTTTCAGCAATTAATGGCTACGCACTAGGTGGCGGCTGCGAGTTTATCCTTTCAACCGACTTACGCATTGCAGAGCCAAGTGCACGAATTGGCTTGCCAGAAACCCAATTAGGTATCATGCCCGGCTTTGGTGGCACCGTAAGATTACCGCGAGTAATTGGTGCAGATAACGCCATGGAGTGGATCACCACTGGCAAAAACTACAAAGCAGCAGAAGCTCAAAAATTTGGCATGGTAGACGCGGTAGTCCCCGCTGAACGTTTACACGATGCTGCACTAAGCATGTTAAATGATGCGATAAACGAAAAAATCGATTGGCAAAGCCGCCGTCAAGCTAAGCTTTCACCGCTTGCGCTAAACAAAATTGAAGCGATGATGAGCTTTAACTGTGCCAAAGGCATGGTTATCGCTAAAGCGGGCCCGCACTACCCCGCGCCCATCACCGCAGTTAAAACCATGGAGAAGGCCGCCGCTTGTGGACGTGAAGAAGCCTTAGCACTAGAAGGTAAATACTTCATTGGTTTAGCCAAATCAGAGGTTGCTCAAGCCTTGGTAGGCATTTTCTTAAATGACCAACAACTTAAAGGTTTAGCCAAAAAGGCATCGAAGAATGCCCAAAACATTAATCAAGCAGCAGTGCTAGGCGCTGGCATTATGGGTGGTGGTATCGCTTATCAAAGCGCTAGCCGCGGTGTACCCGCGGTAATGAAAGACATTAACCAAGCAGCACTTGAGCTTGGTATGAATGAAGCCAGCAAGTTACTCAACAAACAGTTAGAGCGTGGTCGCATAGATGGTTTGAAAATGGGCAAAATCCTTTCAGCCATTAACCCGAGCTTAAATTATGAGTCTATCGCTAATAGCGACATCGTGGTTGAAGCAGTGGTTGAAAATCCAAAGATTAAAGCAGCAGTGCTACAAGAGGTGGAACAGAAAGTCTCTGCCGACACCATTGTGGCCTCAAATACTTCCACTATTCCTATTTCACTATTGGCTAAAAATCTAGCTCGCCCAGAAAAATTCTGTGGCATGCACTTCTTCAACCCAGTGCATCGTATGCCATTGGTTGAAGTTATTCGCGGTGAAAAGACCTCTCAAGAAACCATCGATAGCGTAGTAGCTTACGCTGCCAAAATGGGCAAAACCCCGGTGGTAGTTAATGACTGCCCAGGCTTTTTTGTAAACCGTGTATTGTTCCCTTACTTCTTTGGTTTTACTCGCCTACTTCAAGATGGCGCTGATTTTGTAAAAGTAGACAAAATCATGGAGAAGCAATTCGGTTGGCCGATGGGCCCAGCTTACCTGCTTGATGTGGTAGGTATTGATACCGGCCACCATGCTGGCGCAGTAATGGCTAACGGCTTCCCTGAGCGCATGAGCAAAACCGGCGAAGATGCGATTGATGTTATGTACCAAGCTGAACGCTTTGGTCAGAAAAATGGCTTAGGATTTTACGCCTATACCAAAGACCGCCGAGGTAAACCGAAGAAAGATGCCGATCCGGCCAGCTATGATTTGCTCACCAAAATTTGCAAAGAACGTTACGACTACAGCAGTGAGCAGATTATTGCCCGAATGATGATTCCAATGATTAACGAAGTGGTGCGCTGTTTAGAAGAAGGCATTATTCAAAGCCCTGCCGAAGCCGATATGGCGCTGGTTTATGGCTTAGGTTTCCCACCTTTCCGCGGCGGCGTATTCCGCTACTTAGATACCATGGGCTTAGATAACTACGTAGCTTTAGCAGATCAATACGCTGAACTAGGTCCACTTTATCAAGTGACCGACAGCTTGCGCGCCAAAGCAGCGGCAGGTGAAACTTACTACGGCAAGCAAGGCTAATGGAGGAATATAAAATGAAAGAAGTAGTGATTGTTGATTGTATTCGTACTCCAATGGGCCGTTCAAAAAATGGCTGTTTTAGAAATGTACGTGCCGAAGATTTATCTGCTCAGTTAATGAAAGGTTTAGTTGAACGTAACCCTAAACTTGACCCAAATGATATTGAAGACGTGTACTGGGGCTGTGTACAACAAACCCTAGAACAAGGTTTTAACGTAGCACGTAATGCCGCGCTGTTAGCAGGCCTACCTCACTCAACCGGTGCCGTAACCGTTAACCGCTTGTGTGGCTCGTCGATGCAAGCCTTGCACGATGCAGCTCGCGCTATTATGGCCGACCAAGGTGATGTTTTCATCGTTGGTGGGGTTGAACACATGGGTCACGTGCCAATGAACCACGGGGTAGACTTTCACCCAGGAATGGCAAAATCGGTAGCCAAAGCGGCAGGCATGATGGGCTTAACTGCAGAATTGCTGTCGCAAATGCACGGCATTAGTCGTGAAGCGATGGACGAATTTGGTGCTCGCTCGCACCGCTTAGCCCATCAAGCTACTTTAGAAGGTCGCTTCACTAGTGAAATCTTCCCAGTGGAAGGCCACGATGCCGATGGCACCCTAAAGCTAATTGAAACCGATGAAGTTATTCGCCCAGAAACCACAGCCGAAGGTTTGTCTCAATTACGTCCGGTATTTGACCCAGCTAACGGTAAGGTGACCGCGGGTACCTCTTCAGCACTATCAGACGGCGCATCGGCCATGTTAGTGATGTCGGCAGAAAAAGCCGCTGAGCTTGGTTTAACGGTACGCGCGAAAGTACGCTCTATGGCCATTGCGGGCTGCGATCCGTCGATTATGGGTTACGGCCCAGTGCCAGCGACCCAAAAAGCACTTAAACGTGCCGGACTAAAAGTTGAAGATATCGACCTATTTGAGCTTAACGAAGCCTTTGCAGCACAGTCGCTACCTTGCGTAAAAGATTTAGGCTTGCTGGATCAAGTGGACGATAAGGTAAACCTAAACGGTGGCGCGATTGCCTTGGGTCACCCGCTAGGCTGTTCAGGTACCCGTATCTCAACCACCTTAATTAACTTAATGGAAGCCAAAGACGCCAAACTTGGTGTTGCCACCATGTGTATTGGTTTAGGCCAAGGCATCGCCACGGTGTTTGAACGCCCTTAAGCTGATAAATCTTGAGTAACAAAATGGGAGCCTTGAGCTCCCATTTTTTTTACTTAAGCAGAGCAGGCGTTTTTCCCAAGCCCGTAGTTTGTTATTCTATAGCCATACACTCTTCGAACGACAGAATTGAGACTCATGGTTTTAGCTAAACAGTTATTGGTTGTGGATGATGACTTAGAAATTCGCAGCTTACTTGAACAATATTTAAGTAAGTCAGGTTTTGACGTAATTAGCGCCAACGACGGTGAAGAGATGGCAAAGTTGTTAGAGAGCAACGACCCTGAGTTAATCATTCTAGATATAATGTTGCCCGGTGACGATGGCTTTACCCTGTGCCAAAAAATTCGTCGCACCTCTAATGTGCCGATTATCATGCTCACCGCCAACTCCGATGAAATGGACCGAATTGTTGGTTTAGAGCTCGGTGCAGATGATTACATTGGTAAGCCTTTTAACCCTAGAGAGCTGCTTGCTCGAGTAAAGGCTTTATTGCGCCGCTCTCAAGTCACTGCCAATGCCCAGCAAAATACCCGTTATATTCGCTTTGGTCAGTGGCGCTTAGACAGCCAAACCCAGCAACTTGAGCATGAAGACGGTGATAAGCTGGAATTGTCCAGCAGCGACTATCGCCTATTGCAACTATTTTTGCAGCACCCCAATGAAACCCTCGATCGCGATACCATTAGCGACGCTACCCGCGGACGCGAAAGCTTGCCTATGGAACGTGGTATAGATGTGCAAATTAGTCGTTTGCGCCAGCGCCTTAAAGATGATGGCAGCAATACCCGCTTAATTAGAACCATTCGAGGTGTGGGTTACATGATGGTGACGCAAGTGAGCCATGAAGTTTAAGGCCTTTCTAAACCGGATAAAACCCAACTCCTTACTAGCGAGAATGCTACTGCTATTGTTATTAGCAATTGGCTTAGCCCAAGGTGCCAGCAGCTTTATCTGGTTTTACCAATTACGCCAGTCTGAGTCCGATGGTTTGCGTTCAACCTCGCAAAACCTCGCCTTGAGTTTAGCCTCAACAGTGACCTTTTTTGAGTCTTTACCCTCAGAGTATCGCCACATTGTGCTTAATCAGTTGCGCAAAATGGGCGGCACTCGCTTCTTTGTCTCACTCAATCAAGAATACATTGAAATAGAATCCATCCCCGATAGTCATCGCAAGAACATTGTGATTCAAACCGTGGGGGAAGTACTGCATCGCGAGCTCAATCGCAGCCCGATGATCGATGTAGACTTTTCTATGCCTGACAAGCTACATGTACTAAAAAACGATATATTACTTAAAGACTTACCCTCTTCTTGGGCATCACATACCTTACAAATTCAACCGCTTAATCCACCTATTTTGGTGACTCAAATAGAGCTGGAAAGTGGCGAATGGATTTACTTAGCGGCGCTCTTGCCCGCGCCTTATATGAGTTTGCAAGACAACTTATTACCGCAAGATCGCATCATGTTCATCGCCTTGATGACCTTTTTTTTACTGCTATTCACCTTTATTTTAGTTCGCCGCCAAACTCGCCCACTACGCCGTTTAGCCAAAGCGGCTTCGCGTTTAACTATCGATTTGTTTCAACCTCCATTGGTGGAAGAAGGCAGCGATGAAATTCGCAAAGCCACCCGCGCTTTTAATACCATGCAGGGAAAACTGAAACGTTATATTGAAGATCGGGAACTACTGTTTCGCTCTATTTCTCACGACTTAAAAACGCCGATTACGCGACTGCGTCTGCGCGCTGAATTGCTTGATGATGAGAAGATAATTGATGCCTTTAACCGTGATCTAGACGAGTTAGAGATCATGGCAAAAGGTGCGCTGCAAACAGTTAAAGATACCGATATTCATGAAAACTTAAGTGATATCAATATAATGACTCACTTAAAACACTGCATTGAACCGTTCTTAGGCAAAGTAGTGGTATTTGGTGAAACTGACAATCCTTATCGCGGAAAGCCGCTAGCGATAAAGCGCTGCATCAGCAATCTTGTAGAAAATGGCATTAAGTACGGCAACGATATTGAGATTTATTTGCTTGATGATGATGCCGAGCTTTGTTTGTTATTTGTTGACCATGGCCCTGGTATTCCGGAAGAGCGAATTAAAGAAGTATTTAACCCTTACGTACGATTAAGCAAAGACGATTCTGGCTCTGGTTTAGGCTTAGGTATTGCCCGCAATATTGCCCATGCTCATGGTGGTGACATCACCCTACAAAACCTCCCTCAAGGGGGTTTAGAAGTAAAACTCCAACTACCTCACATTAAATAAGCCTTTTGTAACAACTCCGTTACAAAAGGTTACTTTGTTATCAAGCTGTTTCATCTAGTCTAATTAGTAGCCAATCAGCGCAGTAAGATTGGTGAAATAAGGAATGGAATTCACAAAAAAATAACAAAGGCATCAATATGCGTAAATTTGCAACTCTCGCCTCTACCCTGGCACTTACTAGCGCTATTAACCTTGCTTATGCAGGGGAAGTAGAAGTTCTTCATTGGTGGACTTCAGGTGGTGAAGCCAAATCTGTAGGCGTGCTAAAAGAAATGTTAGAAGCCCAAGGACACTCTTGGAAAGACTTTGCTGTAGCCGGTGGCGGTGGTGAAAGTGCGATGACAGTACTAAAAACTCGCGCGATCTCTGGTAACCCACCAGCAGCAGCACAAATCAAAGGTCACGACATTCAAGAATGGGCAGATCTTGGATTTTTAAGTAACTTGAATGACGTAGCTAAAGCCGAGAAATGGGATGAAGTTGTTCCAGCGGTAGTAACTAACGTAATGAAGTTTAACGGCGACTATGTAGCCGTTCCGGTAAACGTGCATCGCGTAAACTGGTTATGGGCTAACCCAGCAGTATTTGAAAAAGCGGGCGCCAAAATCCCTACCACTATGGATGAGTTTTTTGTTTCTGCAGAAAAACTAAAAGCGGCGGGCATTATTCCTTTAGCTCACGGCGGTCAAGCTTGGCAAGACGCCACAGTATTTGAAGCGGTAGCCTTAGATATTTTAGGCTCTGAAGACTACAACAAAGCTTTTGTGATGCACGACGATGCAGTACTTAGCAGCGACAAAATGGTTGAAGTATTTACCGTTTTCAAAAAAATGAGTAACTACATCGATAGCGACTCACCAGGCCGTGATTGGAACATTGCTACCAGCATGGTAATTAATGGCCAAGCCGGCATGCAGATTATGGGTGACTGGGCGAAGGGTGAATTTGTTGCTGCAGGTAAAGTACCAGGCAAAGACTTCGTTTGTTTACCAGCACCAGGCACCGACGGCCAATTTACCTTTAACATCGACAGCTTTGCCATGTTTGAACTAAGCAAAAGCGACAATGTTACAGCGCAAAAAGCCTTAGCTAAAACCATTCTTACTCCTGAGTTCCAAGAAGTATTTAACTTAAACAAGGGCTCTATTCCGGTTCGTACCGATATGGACATGAGCAAGTTTGACAGCTGTGCTTTAGATTCGATGGCTACCTTTAAAGCCAGTAATCAATCGGGTGACCTCGTGCCAAGTATGGCACACGGTTTAGCAACCACAGGCTACGTTCAAGGTGCGATATATGACGTGGTGACTAACTTCTTTAACGATCCAGATGGTGACCCTAAAGAAGCAGTAACTAAATTAGCGCGCGTAGTTAGAGCCGCTAAATAAGCCTTAAAGCTCCGGCTGACCAGCCGGAGCTTACCTTTGCTATCCCTTGTTAGTTTGAACACGGAGTTCGAACGAGGCTGTACTATGTTTAATACTCTGCAAAAATGGTTGCCTAAAATCATTCTGTCACCGTCGATATTTCTGGTTACAGTATGTATTTATGGCTACGTAGCTTGGACTGGCTACCTATCGTTAACCCATTCACGCTTTTTACCCAACTTTAAGTGGGCGGGTTTACTGCAATACCAAAAATTAATGGAAAATGACCGCTGGGTGACCTCCTGCATTAACCTGCTGATTTTTGGTGTATTGTTTATCATCATCTCAATTATTTTAGGCACCTTGTTAGCAATATTCCTCGATCAGAATATTCGCCAAGAGGGCGCGATCCGCACTATTTACCTTTACCCGATGGCGCTGTCATTTATTGTGACAGGTACTGCGTGGAAATGGATACTAAACCCAGGTTTAGGTTTAGAAAAAATGATGCACGACTGGGGCTGGACCAGCTTTGAATTCAACTGGCTGGTGAGCAATGACATGTCGGTGTATACCTTAGTTATTGCAGCCGTTTGGCAATCCTCCGGCTTTGTAATGGCGATGTTTCTGGCTGGCCTGCGTGGCATCGACTCAAGCATTGTTAAAGCGGCGCAAATTGATGGCGCTAGCATGCCGACCATTTACTGGAAAATCATACTTCCTTGCCTGCGCCCGGTGTTCTTTAGTGCGGTAATTATCACCTCACACATTGCGATTAAGAGCTTTGACTTAGTAACCGCCCTAACCTCTGGCGGACCGGGTTATTCCTCGGATTTACCAGCACTGTTTATGTATACCCACGCCTTTACTCGCGGACAAATGGGCTTAGGTGCGGCCAGCGCCATGATGATGTTAGGCGGCGTACTCGCGATACTCGTGCCGTATTTATACTCTGAACTGCGTAACCGGGAGCAATAATCATGACTAAATTTTCTCCGGGACGTTTGTTCATCTACTTCATCTTAATATTGTTTTGTGCCATTTATTTAATGCCGCTACTGGTAATGCTATTAACCTCGTTTAAAACCCTACCGGATATTCGTGGCGGCAACCTGTTGTCGCTGCCAGAAGTATGGGTATTTGAAGCTTGGTTTAAAGCTTGGGGAAGCGCCTGTACAGGGGTAACTTGTGAAGGGGTTAAAGGCTACTTCTGGAACTCCTTTAAAATGGCCATTCCTGCAGTATTTATCTCTACCCTGATCGGCGCTTTAAACGGCTATGTCATTGCTCATTGGCGTTTTAAAGGTTCAAACTTGTTTTTTGCCTTAATGCTATTTGGCTGCTTTATTCCCTTCCAGGTAATTTTGCTCCCTATGGCAGCCACCTTAGGTAAATTTGGCTTAGCCAATACCACCACCGGTTTAGTATTTGTGCATGTGGTTTATGGCTTGGTATTTACTACCCTGTTCTTCCGTAACTTCTATGTATCGGTACCAGGGGAACTAGTAAAGGCAGCTAAGTTAGATGGCGCAGGCTTCTTCACCATTTTCTTCAAAATAATGCTGCCTATCTCCAAACCAATCATCATGGTTTGCATCATTTGGCAGTTTACCCAGATATGGAACGACTTCTTATTTGGCGTGGTGTATTCGGGCTCAGACTCGCAGCCTATAACCGTGGCGTTAAACAACTTAGTAAACACCAGTACTGGTGTTAAAGAATACAACGTAGACATGGCCGCCGCGATTATCGCCGCGTTACCTACCCTATTTGTTTATGTTGTAGCAGGAAAATATTTTGTGCGCGGCTTAACTGCTGGCTCAGTAAAAGGATAAAAACAATGGCGACCCTAGATATAAAACAACTTTACAAGCGCTACGGTAAAAACGGTCCCAATACCCTAGAAGATATTAATATCTCCATTGAGTCGGGAGAGTTTCTAATCTTAGTCGGCCCCTCGGGATGCGGTAAATCCACCCTAATGAATATGATTGCCGGCCTAGAAGAAATTACTGCCGGAGACATCTGCATTGATAGCAAAGTGGTTAACGATGTAGACCCTAAAGACCGCGATATCGCGATGGTGTTTCAGTCTTATGCCTTGTATCCCAACATGACGGTGCGCGGCAATATTGAGTTTGCCTTAAAAATTCAAAAGATGGATAAACCAGAGCGCGATAAGGAAATCACTCGGGTTGCCCAGTTACTGCAAATTGAACATCTATTAGATCGTAAACCTTCGCAACTTTCTGGAGGTCAACAGCAGCGTGTATCAATGGGCCGCGCCTTAGCTCGCCAACCCAAGATCTACTTGTTTGACGAGCCCTTGAGTAACCTAGATGCCAAACTTCGGGTTGAAATGCGCCATGAGATTAAGAAGTTACACCAGCGCTTGGGCACCACCATCGTTTATGTAACTCACGATCAAATTGAAGCCATGACTTTAGCCGACCGCATCGCCGTGATGAAAGATGGCCAGCTACTTCAGTTAGGCTCACCTTCGGAGATCTATAACGACCCAGCAGACATGTTTGTTGCCGGTTTTATGGGCTCGCCTGCGATGAACTTTTTACACTGTAGTGTGGAGCAAAGCGAACAGGGCTTAGTGGGTTCCTTAACTTGTGACCAACAAAAATCGCATAAAATCCCGCTGCCTGAACACCTTGCAAAATACGCTGGAAAGTCTGTAGTGGTCGGCATTCGTCCAGAGCAAATCACCCATGTAAATCCTTACAAGAAAGATAAAGCCTTGGTGACCACCTTAAACTTAAAACTTGGGGTATTAGAACCTACAGGTCCCGACACAATTGCCTTGGTATCATTAAACGACAAGGAAATAAGCTGCCGTTTAGACCCCGATAAACCAGCTGTGATGGGCGAAAACCTAGACTTGATGTTTGATATGTCGAGCGCAGTGTTTTTTGACCCTAATAACGAACAGCGAATACGCTAAGTAATACAATAGGGTCTGTTGATCTTTGCTGATGGTTTTTGCATCAATTTATTAGCCATTTAGGCAAGGCAGTGAGTGTGCAGTTAAGTGCGCTTAATAATCACTCGCTAACGCTGAATAAATGGCTAAGAAATGCTACCCGAAGGGTTCGGATAAGCGGGCTTTACTCTTTGTTAAGCACTTCTTACTTAGCCCACTAGGCCTCTAAGTGCTCGCCGCGATTAAGGCCCGCTTATCTCGAACAAAATTTCAACACCAAAGATCAACAGACCCTAGCAACAAGAGGCTTCGACCTCTTTTTTGTTGGTTTTCTATACCTTATTTCACTGCCATATTGTTCACTCACTACACAATGGTCAAAGTTGACAGCTGACACCTCGCTTTTAGCTGGTATACAATAGCGCTGTAGCACTAAGAGACCGCAGTAAAATGAGTAATAACATAGAGTTCAAGCAAGCCGATCACCAGCTAGATGCCATAGGTTTACGTTGTCCCGAACCGGTTATGATGGTTCGCAAAGCCATCCGCAACATAGATATTGGCGAAACCTTGTTAGTGCAAGCCGACGATCCATCCACCACCCGCGATATGGTGAGCTTCTGTGAATTTATGGATCACACCTTAGTGGCTAAAAAAACTGACCAAACGCCGTTTCAGTATTTGATCAAGAAAGGCAGTTAGCTTAGTTTTTTCAAAAAAGTCTAATTTATCAGCAATTCCCGGTGCAACAGCACTAGGGTCTGCCTGCTTGCTAGGGTATACTCCGTCAGTTATAAAACCGATTATTTTTCATACGCGCGACACTAATCATGCATAAATACGATATTAAAACCTTTCAAGGCCTTATTTTGGCCTTACAGGACTACTGGGCCCGCCAAGGCTGCGTTATTGTTCAACCTTTAGACATGGAAGTAGGTGCTGGCACCTTTCATCCGCAAACCTTTTTGCGCTCTATCGGTCCAGAGCCGATGTCTAGTGCGTATGTACAACCATGTCGCCGCCCTACCGATGGCCGCTATGGTGAAAACCCTAACCGCTTGCAGCACTATTACCAATTTCAGGTAGTAATGAAGCCTTCGCCAGACAACATTCAAGAGCTCTACCTAGGCTCTTTGGTTGAGCTTGGTATTAACCCCGAAGTTCACGACATTCGCTTTGTTGAAGACAACTGGGAATCGCCAACCCTTGGTGCTTGGGGTCTGGGCTGGGAAATCTGGCTTAACGGTATGGAAATCACTCAGTTCACCTACTTCCAACAAGTAGGCGGCTTAGAGTGTTCACCGGTAACAGGCGAAATCACTTACGGTTTAGAGCGCTTAGCCATGTACATTCAAGGCGTAGACAGCATTTACGACCTAGTGTGGACAGACGGCCCAATGGGTAAAATCACCTACGGTGATGTTTTCCACCAAAACGAAGTTGAGCAATCCACTTACAACTTCGAACATGCCGACACTACCGCCTTATTTGCGCAGTTTGACCAGTGTGAAAAAGATAGCCAAAAATTAATCGAAGCAGGCTTACCATTGCCTGCTTACGAACAGGTAATGAAAGCGTCACACGCCTTCAACCTACTTGATGCTCGCCACGCTATATCGGTAACCGAACGTCAACGTTTCATCCTACGCGTTAGAACCCTTTCTAAAGCCGTAGCTGAAACGTATTACAGTGCTCGCGAAGAGCTTGGTTTCCCATTATGCAAAGACAAAAAGTAACGGAGGCAGCATGAGTAACGAAAACCTATTAGTAGAAATCGGCACCGAAGAGTTGCCACCTAAAGCCTTACGCGGCTTGGCAGAGTCTTTTAAAAGCAACGTACAACAAAGTTTAGAAAAAGCCGGTTTTGAATTTACTAGTGTTGAATGGTTTGCCGCACCGCGTCGCCTAGCACTAAGCATTCAAAATTTGAGTGAACATACCCCAGATAAGGTAGTAGAAAAGCGCGGACCGGCAATTAGCAGCGCCTTTGATGCCAACGGCAATGCGACTAAAGCCGCCGAAGGTTGGGCGCGTTCAAATGGTATTACCGTTGAGCAAGCAGAGCGTTTAAAAACCGATAAAGGCGAATGGCTACTACACAAAGCTGAAATAAGTGGTCAAAGCATTTATCAATTGTTCCCAGACATTGTGGCTGACGGTTTAGCCAAGCTGCCAATTCCAAAGCCTATGCGCTGGGGTGCTAAAAGCACGCAGTTCATTCGCCCGGTTCATACCATCACCATGCTATACGGTGAAAAGTTGGTTCAAGGCAATATTCTGGGTATTGAATCAGCCCGTACCGTGCGCGGCCACCGCTTTATGGGTGAAGCTGAGTTCGAACTAAACCATGCTAACGACTACGTTAAACAGCTAGATCGCCGCGGCAAAGTGATTGTTGATTACCAGCAACGCAAAGCTATTATTCGCGAGCAAATTGAAGCTGAAGCAGCCCGAGAAGGCGGCGTAGTGGAAATGGATGAAGCATTACTTGAAGAAGTATGTTCTTTGGTTGAATGGCCAGTAGCCATGGTAGGTAGTTTCGAAGAGAAATTCTTGGAAGTTCCTGCTGAAGCGCTAATTTATACCATGAAGGACAATCAGAAATACTTCCCGATTTTAGATACCAAGGGTAACTTATTACCACGTTTTATCTTTGTATCTAACATTGTTAGTAAAGACCCTCAGCAAGTTATAGAAGGTAACGAGAAAGTTGTTCGCCCTCGCCTTGCTGATGCAGAGTTCTTCTTTGAGACCGATAAAAAATCACGTTTAGACTCGCGCCTAGATAAGCTTGCCAATGTTGTATTCCAACAAAAATTAGGCAGCCTACTCGACAAAGCTAATCGCGTTTCAGAGCTAGCTGCACAAATTGCCGCAGAAATTGGCGGTGATAGCCAACACGCTCAACGAGCTGGTTTGCTATCAAAAGCTGACTTAAACAGCGAAATGGTACTCGAGTTCCCAGACATCCAAGGTGTTATGGGCATGTACTACGCTAAGTTTGATGGTGAACACGAAGACGTAGCCAATGCGCTTAACCAGCAATACTGGCCACGCTTTTCTGGTGACAAATTACCAGAATCTAAAGTTGCTTCAGCAGTAGCCATTGCCGATAAGCTAGATACCTTGGTGGGTATTTTTGCAATAGGCCAGCTACCTAAAGGCGACAAAGACCCATTTGCCCTTCGTCGTGCCAGTTTAGGCATTATTCGCATCATTCAAGACAAAGGCTTTGAACTAGATTTAGATACGCTAATTAACAGTGCCCTGTTGCTATTGCCGCTTGAATTAAACCAAGAGCAACAAGCTAAAGTACATGGCCAACTTATTGAGTTTGTCTATGCTCGCTTGCGCGCTATGTATCTTGAGCAAGGAATTGACGCCAGCGTTATCACTGCGGTATTAGAACGTAAACCAACTAAACCAGCAGACATTGAGCAACGCGTTAAAGCAGTAAGCCACTTCCGCTCTTTAGAGCAAGCTCAAGCTTTAGCAGCAGCGAATAAACGTGTATCAAACATCTTGGCTAAAAACCCAGATTTTGTTAAACCGCAAATTGATAGCAGCTTGCTAAAAGAGCCACAGGAAAAGGCGCTAGCTGAAGCTATTTCAGCCATGCAAAACAGCTTAAAACCTTTATTGGAAAACGGCGACTACCAAGCAGCATTAATTGAGTTGGCCACGCTACGTGAAGTTGTAGATAACTTCTTTGATAACGTGATGGTAATGAGCGATGAAGACGCGCTAAAAATTAACCGTTTAAGCCTATTAAACTCGCTGCGAGAGTTGTTTTTAGAAATTGCTGACATCTCTGTGATTCAGTAGTCTACAAGCCAAGTCTGCGCAATATAAAAGCCGCATCCAAGCAAGGGATGCGGCTTTTTTTGATCCACTTAACTCTTTTAGTAAAATCAGCCTTTTCTTGAAATCCTTTTCAGCATGGTAGTGTGAGCTTGGCACGTTTTTTCTCGCCCAGCTTCGTTATAAATAAACTCGAGTTCAGCTCATTACGTAATGTTTGTCTGCAAAGACAAAGGAAAGCTATAAAAATAGAAAGGAATTGGAAATGCTTAAAAATATCATGAAAGCAGGTGTGCTAGCGCTAATCACCGTAATTGCAGCAGGCTGTGCCTCTGGTGGCGGCGAAGGAAAACTAACTCGTGACGTATACCTACGTGGTGTATTCACATGGTGGGATGCAGATCCTCAGTTCAAACTTCAGCCTGTTGAAGGTAAAGAAAACGTATGGTTCGCTACTTCAGCTGCTGACGAGCCACTAATCGCTGACGGCCAACCTTACGAGTGGAAATTTGGTGATGCTGCATGGCAATGTGGTACTAACTTCGGTTTCCTATCTGGAGAAGCAGACATCAAACTTGGCGAGCGTCGTCAATCTAACAAATGTTCAGCATTTGATAACTTCAAGTTCACTCCAGAAGAAGATGGTGTTTACCGTTTCTTCCTAGACTGGACTGAAGAATTACCAGTTGTTTACATCGAAAAAGTAGAAATGTAAGCCCCGCTTACTTTCTATATAAGCCCCTCTTTGGGGCTTTTTTTTTCGGTCAACAGCAATAACGATATGGATGTAAGCAATGCAACAAGTCATTAAACCCGCCCTGCTTGGTTGTTTAGTCAGCATGGCAATAGCTGGGTGTGCGTCAAACGAGGCGAACACTAGCGCAGCAGCTAGCAGCTCAAGCGAAGCACTTGCTCAAAGCGCACAATGTCTACAATGGGATGGTCAGCCCGTAACGGTAGATGTAAGTGAAAGCTTTGAAGAAGGCACCGCTGTTAAAGATTTTTATAGCGGTCAAATGAGTACCGTTTATCAAGGTAAAGTAACTTTTACTCCCTCACCCGAAAGTGGCGGCTTACTACTACTAGAATCTGTGGGTAAAAAAGCCGATGAATTTAGCTGGGACAGCGCCTCTGTTTATTTTGTTATGACAGACCGATTCTACAACGGCAACCCAAGCAATGATAATAGCTATGGTCGTAGCAAAGACGGCAAAAATGAAATTGGTACCTTCCATGGCGGCGACATTTCCGGCCTGAGTAAAAAGCTCGATTACATTGAAGATTTAGGTATCAACGCTATCTGGATCACTGCACCTTACGAGCAAATCCGCGGTTGGGTTGGCGGCGGTATGCGAGGCGACTTTAAGCATTACGGTTACCACGGCTACTACGTGCAAGACTACACCGTAATGGACCAAAACATGGGTACAGCGGAAGAGTTTAAGCAGTTCGTAGACGATGCCCATGCTCGAGGCATTCGGGTAGTCATGGACATTGTGATGAATCACACTGGTTACGCAACCTTGAGTGACATGCAAGAGTTTGGCTTTGGTGCTACTCAAGAATACGACGTTCCTATTGAAAACTACTTAGGTAAGAAATGGACCGACTGGACACCCGGTAAAGGCGAAACTTGGCATAGTTTTAACGACTATATCGATTATGGAAATCGCACCGAATGGGTGAAGTGGTGGGGACCTGATTGGGTACGAACAGATATTTCTGGCTACCCTAACCCAGGCCCAAGCGATTTGGAAATGTCACTAGCCTACTTACCTGACTTTAAAACAGAGTCAGATAATGTTGTAGGCTTGCCGCCCTTCTACAAAAACAAAGCTGATACTAAAGCAGTCGAAATCCCCGGTGCTACAGTGAGAGACTACTTGGTCACTTGGTTATCGGACTGGGTACGTGAATATGGTATTGACGGTTTCCGTGCAGACACCGTTAAACACGTTGAGCCTGAAGCATGGCAAGCCTTGAAATTAGCTTCTAGTAAAGCCTTTGCTGAATGGAAACAAAACAACCCTGATAAAGTACTTGATGACAATGACTTTTGGATGACTGGTGAGTTTTGGGGCCAAGGCTTGAATAACTCGCGCCTATTTGACGCCGGCTTTGATTCACTGATCGATTTCACTTACCAAACCGACCTAGCTAAAAAAGGTATGAACTGTTTGTCTAACATGCAAGATGGCTATCAACGCTACGCAGACGTGCTAGGAAAGCGCGATGGCAAGGTTCTAAGCTATGTATCATCACATGATACTAGGTTAGCCTTTGGTACCATCAGCAAGGATTTGGAGCAGCAGAAACAACTTGGCTCAGCCTTCTTGTTAATGCCTACCGCGGTACAAGTTTACTATGGTGATGAGAGCGCTCGAGAAAAAGGCCCTCGTAGCTCAGATAAACACCAAGCAACCCGTTCAGATATGAATTGGGAGCAGTTAAACGATGAACAACGTTTAGCGGTGCACAATCACTGGCAAAAACTTCTGCAGTTCCGTAAGCGCCACCAAGCTGTTGGTAGTGGTGAGCACAAGCAGTTAAATGCCGCTCCTTACGTATTTGAACGTCGCAAGGGAGATGATGCGGTGGTTGTGGTTTATGTAGGCCAACAAGCTAAATAAACTCACCCAGCACTAAAACAAAAGCGGCTTACTTAAGCCGCTTTTTTATTGCATACAACACAGACAAACTCGGCTGGAATTTGTTCTGTAATGACAATTGCTATTCAAAAGCAAACTTTGTTAAGGTGACGCCTCAGCTTAAAAGGTGTGTTATGACATATTCAAATTTTGGCAACAAATTCACTCGCCATTCAGGCATTACTCAACTGATGGATGACCTTGATGAAGGGATCCGAGCGGGTGATGAAATGATAATGTTAGGCGGCGGTAATCCTGCGCAGATTCCCGAAATGAACGCAATCTTTGAACAGCACCTTCAAGCTGGCATAAGTAATAAAAGCTTACTGGCTGCACTATGTAACTATGATGCCCCACAGGGTAACAAGAACTTCATATCCAACCTTGCGAATTTTTTTAGAAATGAATTCCACTGGGACATAAATATGGAGAATATTGCACTCACCAACGGTAGTCAAAGTGCATTTTTCTTTCTTTTTAATTTATTTGCAGGTAAAGGCAAGACCAATAAGCGAGTATTATTCCCGCTTGCTCCTGAATATATCGGCTATGAAGACAGCGGAATAGACGAAGACTTATTTATTGGTAATAAACCTAGCATCGAGTATTTGGCTGATAGACAGTTTAAGTATCACGTTGATTTTGAACACTTAACAATTGATGAAAGTGTTGGTCTCATTTGTGTCTCACGCCCCACCAATCCTACCGGCAATGTCATTACCAATGACGAAATCAACAAGCTTTCGGCACTTGCCAAGCAGCATCAAGTACCACTATTGATTGATAATGCCTACGGACTGCCCTTCCCCAACTTAGTATTCACCGAAGGGGCAAAGCCATTTTGGGACAGCAATACCATACTCTGTTTAAGCTTATCCAAACTAGGTTTGCCTGGTACCCGCTGCGGCATTGTTATCGCTAAGCCAGAAACAATCAAAGCAGTATCTAATTTGTCGGGGATTATTAATTTGTCGCCTGGAGGCGTGGGCCCCGCTTTAGCTAATGAGATGCTTAAAGACAATAGCTTACTGGACGCCAGTAACCATGTAATCAAGCCCTTTTACCAAGAGAAATCACAACAAGCGATCAGCTGGCTTCAAGCTGCTATACCTTCTAGTAAATTTCGAATACATAAATCTGAAGGCGCAATGTTCTTGTGGCTTTGGTTTGAAGGTTTAACGATAACTGACAAGCAACTTTACCAGCAGTTAAAAGAAAATGGCTTGCTAATAGTACCTGGCAGTTACTTCTTCCCTGGTATTGATAAAGATTGGCGACATACTCAAGAATGTATTCGCCTTAACTTTGCTCAAGACGAAGCCCAGGTAAAACGGGGCATTGAGATATTGGCTAATGTAGTAAATCCATTACTGGCAGATTAACTCGCTAATAAAAAAAGGGCCTATTGGCCCTTTTCATTCTTTATCACAACATGTAGTACTTAAGCAGGTTTAGCATCTAAAGTTTCAACATTTAGCTTACCGTTAATAGGTATTTGCTTAGGCTTAAGTGCTTCAGGGATCTCTCGCTCTAGATCAATAAACAAAAGCCCATTTTCCAAGTTAGCTGCTTTAACTTTTACATGGTCAGCAATTTGATATTTACGCTCAAAGCCGCGCTCTGCGATACCTTGGTGTAAAAACTTAACTTGGCTAGCTTTCTTCTGTTTAGTACCCGTTACAATTAATGCATTCTCTTGAGCTACTATTGAAAGCTCGTCTTCTGCAAACCCGGCAACAGCTAAAGTGATTCGGTAGTTGTTTTCATCTACCGCTTCAATATTGTATGGAGGGTAACCGTTGTTCTGAGCTTGAGCGCTTTGGTTTGATGCAGCTTCGATAAAGTTAGCCAAACGATCAAAACCAATAGCAGTGCGATAAAGTGGTGAAAAGTCGTATTGATTACGCATAGTATATTATCCTCATTGAGCAATAAATTGTATTGGACCAGCACCTTGCTGCGTCCCTTTCTTAACACGACCCACCGTTGTGGCATCCTGTTATTACTATATATGGGGCTGCTGTATTGGCTTTCAAGTGCAACAGATACAAAAAAGGCAATATTTTCATATTGCCTTTTTTAGATGCTACTTTTTAACGTTTAGATTATACGTCTAAGTTTTCAACGTTTAGCGCGTTGTCTTCAATAAAGTTACGGCGCGGCTCAACTTGGTCACCCATTAAGGTAGTGAACAGTTGGTCACAAGCAATGGCGTCTTCAACAGTTACTTTCAACATACGACGTGTTTCAGGATCCATGGTGGTTTCCCAAAGTTGGTCTGGGTTCATTTCGCCCAAACCTTTATAACGTTGAATGTATAGACCACGACGCGACTCAGCCATTAGCCAGTTAAGCGCTTCTTCAAAACTGCTAACCGGTTTAGTCTTCTCACCACGTTTAACGTAAGCACCCTCTTCTATTAGGTTATTAAGATTATCGTAAAGGCTACAGATATCTTTATAATCATTAGAAGCAAAGAACTCAGGCTCAAACTTAAAGCTTACATCCACACCATGTTGGCGCAGTGTTACAACAGGGTAATAGATATCACGCTCTTCGTGTTTTTCTATCTCAACTGTGTAGTAGTTACCGCTAGGAAGCTCTGCATTAACTGGAGCAATAAGCTCTTCAGACCATTGCTCTAAAGCTTCTGCATCTTTTAGTTCTTCAACATTAAGCGCACGCTGATAAACCATTTGGCTTAATAATGATATTGGGTAACGACGCGCTAAACGCTCGTTGTTTTTCCAAACACGGCGATATTGAGTTACTAAACTTTCTAGGGCTTCACCACCAATGGCAGGTGCCTCTGGGTTAACATATAAACCAGAGTTATCTAGTGCCAAGGTAGTTAGGTATTCAGTGAGTGACTCTTCATCTTTTACGTAACGCTCTTGTTTACCCTTCTTCACTTTATATAAAGGAGGCTGAGCAATGTAGATGTATCCGCGTTCAATGATTTCTGGCATTTGACGGTAGAAGAAGGTCAATAGCAGCGTACGAATATGCGAGCCATCGACATCAGCATCGGTCATGATGATGATGTTGTGGTAACGCGTTTTATCTGGATCGTATTCATCACGGCCAATACCGCAACCCATTGCAGTGATCAGTGTTGCCACTTCCTGAGAAGATAACATCTTATCAAAGCGCGCTTTTTCCACATTTAAAATCTTACCTTTAAGTGGAAGAATAGCTTGGTTCTTACGGTTACGAGCTTGTTTCGCACTACCACCCGCAGAGTCACCCTCCACTATGTATAGTTCAGAAAGCGCTGGGTCTTTCTCCTGACAGTCAGCTAATTTACCAGGTAAGCCAGCTAAATCTAAGGCGCCTTTACGACGTGTCATATCACGTGCTTTACGCGCCGCTTCACGAGCACGAGCTGCATCAATAATTTTTTGCGTGATGATTTTAGCTTCTTGTGGGTTTTCTAATAAGTACTCACTCAGCTTTTCACCCATGGTTTGTTCAACTGCCGATTTCACTTCAGAAGAAACTAACTTGTCTTTAGTTTGACTAGAGAATTTTGGATCAGGTACTTTAACCGAGATAACCGCCGTTAAGCCTTCACGAGCGTCATCGCCGGTAGCATTGCTTTTGTCTTTCTTACTAACTTCTTTTTCCATGTAACTATTTAGCGTACGAGTTAGCGCAGATCTAAATCCAGCTAAGTGAGTACCACCATCACGTTGAGGAATATTGTTAGTAAAACAGTATATATTTTCTTGGAAACCATCGTTCCACTGCATAGCCAATTCAACCGCGATGCCATCATCGCGCTGGAAGTTAAAGCTAAAAGCTTTATCGTGGATAGGTGTTTTGTTGGTATTTAAGTAGGATACAAATGCTTGAATACCACCCTCATAACGGAAGTGATCTTGTTTATCATCACGCTCGTCTTTAAGAATGATAGATACACCCGAGTTCAAGAATGACAATTCGCGTAAACGTTTGGCAAGAATGTCGTAGTGGAACTTAGTATCTGAGAAGATTTCGTCACTCGGCCAAAAGCGCAACTCGGTACCGGTTTTATCAGTATCACCAACAATAGCTAACGGAGCATCTGGTTCACCTAAAGTATAAAACTGCTCGTAAACATGCCCTTGACGTTTAACCGTTAGCTGTAGCTTAATAGATAGTGCATTAACTACCGATACACCTACACCGTGCAAACCGCCCGATACTTTATAAGAGTTATCGTCAAATTTACCGCCCGCATGCAGAACCGTCATGATTACTTCTGCCGCAGACACCCCCTCTTCAGGGTGAATATCTACTGGAATACCACGACCATCATCTGATACTGAAACCGATCCGTCGTTGTGAATTGTCACGACAACATCAGAACAATGGCCAGCCAATGCTTCATCAATAGAGTTATCTACAACTTCGAAGACCATGTGATGCAAACCTGAGCCATCGTCGGTATCGCCAATATACATCCCAGGACGTTTTCTTACTGCATCAAGGCCCTTTAGTACCTTGATACTCGATGAGCCATATTCATTTTCAGCCATGTTTTACTCTCGTTTTATAGTCGCTGATAACACCATGTTCCACGTGAAACATTGTGCATCCTTCTAAATCAAATCCATCTAGCATCTGCTCCTCAATCGCGGAAACAAACACTTGAGACCCATTGTGTTGTAAGCACTTAGCTAACAACTGTCGTTTAGACATATCTAGTTCTGCAGCAAAATCGTCAATTAGGTAGACAGTTTTCTTTCCACTAGTTTGCTGAGCATGTTGCCCTTGCGCTAATATTAATGCGCACACAAACAGCTTCAACTGCCCTCTTGAAATTACGTCAACTGCATTTATGCCATCAAACTTAAACTTCAAATCTGCTTTGTGAGGTCCATACTGGGTATACCCCAGCAAGCGGTCTCTCTCAAAGCTTTGCTTTAGCAAATCTTCTAAAGCAGCTTTATCGTCCCATCCTTGATAGAAAGTCATATCAAACTGGTATTCTGGTAGAAACTCTGTAACCAATTTAACCAGGGTATCCCTTATGCTTTCTACATACTTTTTTCGTTGTTCACTTACCACTAAGGCAAGTTCAACTAACTGCTTATCCCAAAACTGCAAATCTTGATATTGCCTTGTCTGTTTCAACAAAGCATTTCGTTGTTTCAATATCCGCTTGTAGTTTTGCCAAGCGACGTGAAACTGATGTTCCACGTGAAACACTCCCCAATCCAAATAAGCTCGTCGATGTTTAGGACTACCATCAACCAAGCCGTATCCTTCAGGGTGCAGGATCTGTAAAGGCAATAATGAAGCTAGCACGGCTTGGCTTCTAATTGTTTCCTTGTTGATCCTTAAGGCAGTGTCACCACCTTTAAACTTTTGTAATCCAATTTTGTGTTCGTCTAATTGAGCAAATACAACAAAACTGTCTTGCTGATAAGTAATGACTTTACTGGGTCTATTACTTCTAAAAGAGCGTCCAAAACCTAGATAGTAAATAGCTTCTAGTACGCTGGTTTTACCGCTGCCATTTTGCCCCAAGATCACATTGAGTTTGGGGTTAGGGACTAGGTTGGCACTCTTTATATTTCTAAAATTTTGTAAACCTAAGCTTTGAATTTGCATTTGCTACAAGACATTACAAACGCATTGGCATAACAACGTACATAGCTTTGCCTGTTTGCTCAGCATCTTCAATTAAGGCGCTGCTATTGCTATTGCTCATATTGATTCTGATTTGCTCGCACTTCAGTGCATTCAATACATCCAAAACATAAACAACATTGAAGCCTATTTCTAAATCTTCGGCTTGATAATCCACATCCAAGATTTCTTCAGCTTCTTCTTGCTCAGGGTTATTTGCGGTTATCTTCAAGCTTCCAAATTCTAGCTGCAAGCGAACACCGCGAAACTTCTCGTTAGATAAAATAGCTGCACGCGAGAAAGCTTGTTTAAGTTCATCGCGCCCGGAGATTAATGCTTTATCACTATTAGCAGGAAGAACGCGACGATAATCTGGAAAACGACCGTCTACCAATTTACTGGTAAAGGTAAAACCTTGAACACTGGCTCGAATATTATTGCTACCAATTTGCAATTCAACTAACTGGTCTTCGTGCTCTAGCATTCGCGCAAGTTCAATCACACCTTTACGCGGAACAATAACTTGTTGAGCTTGCAAAGGCTGCTCTAAACGTTGTTCAGCCAAAGCTAAGCGGTGTCCATCTGTAGCAATAGTTTTTAAGCCCTTTTCGTCAGTCTCAAACAACATACCATTTAGGTAGTAGCGAACGTCCTGACTGGCCATAGAAAACTGGGTGCTATCAATAAGATTCTTCAGCTGACCTTGAGTTAACTGAATTATTTGCTGGCTTTGCCAGTCTTCAATGTTTGGAAAATCGTTAGCCGGCAAAGTCGCAAGAGAGAAGCGACTGCGCCCTGAGCGAAGCACCAAGCGATTATCGTCAGCTTTACAGCTGATTTCACAACCGTCAGGCAATCCACGACAAATATCTACAAACTTTTTAGCCGGTACGGTTACTCGCCCTTCATTTACCGCGCTTTCTAGCGGAAGTGTGGCGATAAGCTCAACTTCCATATCAGTACCTGTAATCGACAACTGTTGGTTACTGATATCCAACAAAACATTACCCAAAATAGGAATAGTTGGACGCCCACCTAAAGCAGCACTAACTTGCTGTAAAGGTTTAAGCAGTTGTTCCCGGTTAATACTAAATTGCATACCTAGTCACGCCTCTCCGATTATGACGATAATGTACGAATTAAATTCTGGTAATCTTCTTTAATGTCGTGGCTTTCTTCTTTAAGTTGAGAAATCTTACGACAGGCGTGTAGCACCGTTGTATGGTCACGACCACCAAAGGCATCGCCAATTTCTGGCAGACTATGGTTAGTAAGCTCTTTAGCTAAAGCCATCGCCAACTGCCGTGGTCGAGCGACTGAGCGAGAGCGCCGTTTAGACAACAGATCAGCCACTTTAATCTTGTAATATTCAGCTACTGTTTTTTGAATATTATCGATAGTTACCAACTTTTCTTGAAGTGCTAGTAAATCTCGCAGTGCCTCTCGAACGAAGTCGATGGTAATCGCCCGTCCAGTGAAGTTGGCATTTGCAATAACCCGGTTCAATGCCCCTTCTAGCTCACGGACATTTGAACGCAAGCGTTTAGCGATGAAAAAGGCCACTTCGTCTGGCAAGCGAATATTATTTTCATTCGCTTTAGTCATTAAGATTGCAACGCGCGTTTCCAGCTCTGGCGGCTCAATGGCTACTGTTAAGCCCCAACCAAAACGACTCTTTAAGCGATCTTCTACTCCGTCAATTTCTTTAGGGTAACGGTCGCTGGTTAAGATGATTTGCTGGTTACCTTCTAGTAAGGCATTAAAGGTATGGAAGAATTCTTCTTGCGAGCGTTCTTTATTTGCAAAAAACTGAATGTCATCGATAAGCAAAGCATCTACGCTGCGGTAGTAACGTTTAAAGTCTTCTATTGCATTGTTTTGTAAAGCTTTTACCATATCTTGAACGAAGCGCTCAGAGTGCATATACACTACTTTAGCATTCTTTTTATTGGCGATAATGCCATTACCCACTGCGTGTAATAGGTGGGTTTTACCCAAGCCAGTGCCACCATATAAGAATAGTGGGTTATATGCTCCGCCTGGGTTATTGGCAACCTGAGTGGCTGCGGCGCGCGCTAACTGGTTAGACTTACCTTCAACAAAGTTGTCGAACTGGTAAGTCGCATTAATATTGTTTCGATGATTTGCTTCTAAGGCAGACTTGACCGCCGGTTCTTTATCCCAGCTCTTGCCACTATAGTTTTGATTAACTGGTGCAGCACTAGCTCCGGCTTGAACAGGATCAGCTTTGACCGGATTAGATAAAGTTCGGCTAACTGGCTTACTGCCTACTTCAAAGCGTAAACTTGGTTTATCACTTCCGCAAAACTCTTCGAGTAAAGCATTCACTCGGATCAAGTACTTATCTTTAACCCAATCCAATACAAAACGGTTTGGTGCGTATAACACCAATAACTCTGCGTCTTGCTCAACTTGCAGTGGTCGGATCCACATACTAAATTCTGTTGCCGGCAATTCATCTTGTAAACGTACTAAGATTTGTTGCCAAAGAGACCCACTCACTCGCGACTCCGCGTTATCACCAAAAAGACCGTCTATTTTATAACGGAAGCCGCTTAAACTCTAGGTTTCTTATGAATTATTCACAAGCAGATAACAAATA